>LFTR01000173.1:28965-45882 GCA_001513425.1 Clostridiales bacterium DTU024 | reverse complement strand
AACGTGCTCATCAAATCCGACGGCATGCCGACCTACAATTTCGCCAACGTGATCGACGACCATCTGATGGCCATTTCGCACGTCACCCGCGGCACAGAATACCTGTCTTCCGCGCCTAAGTATAATCTTCTGTACATGGCGCTCGGCTGGACACCGCCGCTCTACATCCATTTGCCGGTCGTCATGAAAGACGCCACGCGCAAGCTGTCCAAGCGCTATGGCGACCCGTCGTTTGAGGACTTGTTGGCCATGGGCTATCTGCGTGACGCCGTCATCAACTTTATCGCGCTGCTGGGCTGGAGCCCGGGAACAGACCGCGAATTTTTCACGCTGGATGAACTGGTAGACATTTTTGACGAAAGAAACCTCAATAAATCTCCCGCCATTTTCAACATGGACAAGCTGACATGGTTCAACGCGGAGTACATCCGCCGTCTGCCATTTGATGAATACCTCCAAGTGGTGACCCCGTGGTTTGACAAAGCACTGGCGGGCATCAGTATCGATTACACGAGGCTGGCTGAATTGATGCAGGGCCGCACGGAAGTATTTGGTCGCGTGCCGGATATGGTGGCATTTCTCAGAGAAGTACCGCCGTATGAAACAGACCTGTACATGCACAAAAAAATGAAAAGCACTTTGGAGTCGTCCAAAGAAGCGCTGGACTTCATTCGCCCCGTGCTGGAAGATATCGCAACATGGGAAGAGAGCGCCATCCATGATGCCCTGATGGCCGCCATTTCACAAAGCGGACGTAAGAACGGCATTGTGCTGTGGCCGCTGCGCATCGCTTTGTCCGGCCTTCAGAACACCCCCGGCGGCGCAGTGGAGATCGCGTACCTGCTGGGCAAAGACGAAACCCTCGGGCGTGTGGACACGGCACTGGCGACTTTAGGAAGGGGACAAGCAAACGCGCACTAAATCCCTTCCACACGGATACTGCTTTCCACCTGCGCTATATTGGTATCCACAGCGCTGATCGCAGCGTGCACGTCCTTTTCATTCGCCTTATGGGTGATGACGATGATGGGCACGCCGTGCTCACTTTCCGCCTTGCGCTGGAATAACGTGGAGATGCTGACGCCGTGTTCGCCGAGCTTGGTGGCGATATGCCCCAGCACGCCGGGCCGGTTCGCGGCGGAAAAACGAATGTAGTAACCGCACTGCCAATTGTCAGTGACGGAAAGATCGGCGTGCAGTTCTGCGGTGTTCTGAAAAGACGGGTAAAGAGGCTCATGGTGCTTGAGGGCATATATGACATCGCTCAAAATGGCGCCTGCCGTGGGCGTTGCGCCCGCCCCGCGGCCGTAGAGCATCATATCGCCGCAAGCATCGCCATGCAAAAACACGGCATTATACGCGCCTTGTACGCTGGCCAGCGGATGCTTCTCGGGTACGAATGCGGGGTGAACACGCGCATCCATTGTGTTGCCCTGCCGTTTGCCCACAGCCAGCAGCTTCAGGCGATAGCCTAGATCCTTGCCAGCGGCAATATCCGTCACCTGCACGCGGCTGATGCCTTCGCGGAAAATGTGCTTGTAGGGGATGCGCGCGTGAAACGCCAGGGACGCCAGCACAGACAGCTTATACGCGGCATCAAACCCCTCAACATCACTGGCGGGATCGGGCTCTGCCAGTCCCAACGCTTGCGCCTCCAGAAGCACCTCATCAAACGGGCGCATCTCATCGGACATTTTGGACAAGATGTAATTGGTTGTACCGTTGACTATCCCCATAACCAAGTCGATGCGATTCACTTGCAGGGAATCGTTGAGCGTCCTGATAATGGGAATGGCGCCGCACACGCTGGCTTCAAAATGAAGGCCCGCATTGCCGCGCCGTGCCGCAGCGTCCAGCAGATGCCAATTGAGCGCAACCGCCATTTTATTGGCGGTGACCACGATCTTGCCGCTTTCCAGCGCGCGTACCATAAGCGTCGTAGCGGGCTGTTCCCCGCCCATGCACTCCACCACCAGGGAAATGTCCTTATCCTTCAGTATTTCATCGGCGTTTTGGGTCAAAAGATCGGGCGGAATGTCCTTTTCGCGCTTCTTGCTCGCATCCCGCACCAGGATCTTCTTGACGCGGATATCCAGGCTGTGGCGGTGAAGGATCTCCGCACGCGTGCTCTCCAGCAGGGCCCATACGCCTTGCCCGACATTGCCGGCACCCATCATTCCGATCCAAACCGTTTTCATACCCTTTGCATCCCTTCCGCGCCATGCCGCCATACAGGCTGCGCCGTATAGTACTATGGCGTATTTTAGCCTATCTTTACATGGCACGCAAGCAAAGGGGACTTAGCGCGCGAAAAATGGCAAAGGATTACATGGATAAGTACTTTTCGTGGAGAAAATGGATCGGCTGAAGGATCATCTCTTTGAGTGCTTCGATGTCGATATCCTCAAGTCAGTTGACATAAACGCATCCCTTGCCGGCGGTATGTCTGCCAAGCTTGGACAAAAGCGCCTGCCGATCAGTATCGCCTGCAGCAAAATGCGGGCTAGGCTTCATTTTGTGCGGCGAAAAGGCTACGAGCGGCGCATCGCCTTCGTGGCCGAAGGATATTTATGATGGTGAGCGCCAAAACCGATGATACCCCGTCCTACATTTTTCCGGTATGACCGCTTGTCTTGGCAAACATGCCCAATAGTCTGTAGGCGTCTTCTCGCCGTTTCGGATATTCAACGCTTTCAATGTGCTTGAACACCTTGTCATCCCTGTTGATCCGGCCGGTTTGATCTATAACAGCTTTCTCCTTGGGTCTAATACGAGCGGCGATTATTCTCTTCGCGGCACCACCGGGCGATTTCTTTGATCAGACCAAGGGGCAGCGGTTTATCATGCGGCAACTGCAGCGCGCCTTTGCTGGTCTTGTAATCAATTAGGCGCGGCGCAAAATGGCGCATCGCCGCATCGCCCGGGTAAATGCCGATATGGTTGGCATAACCGGCGAAATGGATAATATTGTGCCCCTTCCAATAGGTGGGCATGGCATAAGCAATCCTTTCGGTGGTATCAGGCAGTGTTTCCTTAAAGACTTGGCGCACCGCGTTCAGCCGCTCCTTGTTGCTTTCTGGCTGCATGGCGATATATTCATCAACGCTCCGGGACGGCTTCTTATGATCATGCACGTGGTCTTCCTGCTCAAATTCACGTCCGCATTCGGGACACTTCCACACGATTCTCACTCTCCTCATTGCTAAAGCTGTCTTTGCGGTTTGGACACCGCAACAGAATATACCCTTTTTGCGCAGTATTTGCCGAAGGGGCGCACGGGTTTTGCTTGATTTTTGGCGCTTAGCGGTTATAATGATGAAAGAAGATCAAATGGAGGTGCCCATCGTATGAAATCTGTACCGATCAAGCTTAGCTTCGCCGAAGAAGTCAAAACATTCGTCAATGTTGCCAACCGTTATCCCTATGACATGGATCTGCGCGCAGGCCGCCACGTGGTGGATGCCAAATCCATCCTGGGCATTTTTTCGCTCGACCTGTCCCAGCCCATCACCCTGGAAGTCTACGCGGATGATTGCGAAGATCTGTTTAACGACCTCAAGCCGTTCATCACAAAGTAACGCCTCCACTCATGGCGCAGTGCCGGCTTAGACGGGCGGGAAAACTCCGCGCCTTTGTTTGACGTGAAATGAGTTCCCTCTTTGACCAACAGGAAGGGAGAGCACCATGATTTTATGCGATGCGCATTGCGACACTCTGTATAACCTGGTCACCAAGCCGGGTGAAAAAACAGACCTCACTATGGATCGCCTTATTAAGGGCGGCGTCAATCTCCAAACAATGGCCATGTATGTGGGTCCCAAAGCCACACAGCAAGAAGTGGATCTGTTGATGGACAATATGCTGCTCGCTTTTGAAGAGCTTAAATCGCAAGGGTGGACACAAGCGTTTGACCCTTCCGAGGCGGAAGAAGACACGGTCAAGTTCATGCTGTCCATCGAAGGATGCGAGCCCTTCCAGAACGGGCTTCATGCCATCGCCAGATTCCGCGAAAAGGGCGTCCGCATGGCGGCCATCGTATGGAACCATTCCAATGATTTGGCGACATCCCACTTGGTGGACGCGACTACGGGCCTCACTGCATTCGGGCTCAAGGCGATTAAGGAAATGCAGCGCCTGGGCATTGCCCCCGATGTGTCCCACCTCAACGAAGCCGGGTTTTGGGATATCCTCAATAAGACGGACAGGCCGCCTGTCGCTTCGCATTCCTGCGCTCGCGCCCTGTGCGACCATACCCGCAACCTGACGGATGAGCAATTAAAAGCGATGTTTCATGCCGGCGGCTGGGTAGGCGTCAACTTTTTCCCGAAGTTCCTGTCTTCGTCAGGTCACGCCACACTGGATACCGTTGTGGATCACATTGACCACATGTATCAGGTAGGCGGCGCGGGACAAGTGGGCTTTGGCAGCGATTTTGACGGCATTGGCACCAAGCCGGAGGGCCTGGACAATCCTGAGGACTTCCCCGGGCTCATCCAGAAACTGCGCGACAGGGGCTACAGGGATCAGGACGTGAAGGACATCGCGGGACAGGCGTTTATCAATTATTACAAACGCATCGGTTAACTGTTTTGCAGTATATTTGCAGCGCAGCCCTTGGCGGCGCGCATGGCCGTGGGGATGGGCAGGGAAAGCATTTCCTCCATGGTGACCCACGTCCCGTGGGGCACACTGAATTCTTCCGCTGCCACAAAATGATGAATGGTCATATTCCAAACGCGGTGCGTGAAAACGTGCCGCGCTTTTTTTAGTTCGCTTACGTGCTGTGCCCCGCGTGCGGCGAGCTGTTCCCGAAGCGCGGGGAAACCGCTGTCCGACAGAAGAAAGACATACATGTTTTTGAGCAGCGCTTCGTGCCGCTTTGTCATTAGGACACGATCACGTGAAAAAACAAGCGCCACGTGCAAGCCAGCTTCTTTGGGCGGCTTTTTTTTGTCGCGCCGGGGCAATGCGTCCGCGTCATCTTCTTCAAAAGACAGACAAAAGGATGTGAGGGGGCAGCGTTGACAATCCGGGGTACCCGGCAGGCAGACGGTGGCGCCCAGGTCCATCAGTGCCTGGTTCATGTCGCCCGCGCGCGTCGCGGGCATCAGCTTTTCACCCAAGGTGTACAGCTGCTTTACGGTGTCGGGCGTATCCGCGTTGGCGGTAATGTGATAAAGCCTCGCGATGACGCGCTGCAAATTGCCGTCCATGGCAGGAACCGGCTCATCAAAGGCAATGGAAGCAATGGCATTGGCGGTGTATCGTCCAACGCCGGGGATCTTGAGCCATGCATGAGCCGATCGGGGAAAGCCTTCCTTTACTATGATCCCCGCCGCTTTGTGCAAATTGCGCGCGCGCGAATAGTAGCCAAGACCCTCCCAAAGCTTGAGCACCTCAGATTCATCCGCACCAGCCAACGTCTCCACATCCGGAAAACGCGCCAAAAACCGCTCAAAATAGGGGATCACCGCTCCCGTGCCTGTCTGCTGCAGCATGATCTCCGATATCCACACGCGATAGACGTCTCCGGTGTCCCTAAAGATGAATGTCCGCTTTTGCGTGTCATACCAAGTGAGCAAATGGTTCGTGATGTCCATCCTTTCGCCCCCTTCCCAAAAACAGTATATCACGTGGGGCGGACGCCGCCATCCCTTGAAAAATGGTACATTCTTCAATTCCCCGCGCAAAACCAAGAAAATGCGAGTATTTCGTAGCATATAGGCAATTTTCCCCTAATCTATCGCCTTTTGCCGCTTGCTAATGGGGCGACATTAGGGTATATTATCACTTGTGAGCTGGCACTCACTCCGATAGAGTGCTAACAATCCCAAATAGTACAAGGAGGCCTCAATATGAAAGTGAAACCCTTGGGTGACCGTGTGGTCATCAAGAACGTTGAAGTGGAGGAAACCACCAAGAGCGGCATTATTTTGACCGGCGCCGCAAAAGAAAAGCCCCAGATGGCGGTCGTCGTCGCGGTGGGTCCCGGCGGTAATGTGGATGGCAAAGAAATCACCATGCACGTGGAAGCAGGACAAAAGATTATTTATTCCAAGTACGCCGGCACGGAAGTCAAGCTGGATGGCGAAGAATTGATCATCGTCCGCCAAAGCGACATCCTCGCGGTCGTTGAATAAGCATAAGGCAAGAAGGAGATAATAATATGGCAAAGCAATTGAAATTCGGCGAGGATGCACGCCGCGCACTGGAAAGAGGCATCAACTCTCTGGCTGACACGGTCAAGATCACACTGGGCCCCAAAGGCCGCAACGTGGTACTGGACAAAAAGTACGGCGCGCCCACCATCACCAATGACGGTGTGACCATCGCCAAAGAGATCGACCTGGAAGACGCCTTTGAAAACATGGGTGCCCAGTTGATCAAAGAAGTCGCCACCAAAACAAATGACGTAGCGGGCGACGGCACCACCACCGCAACGCTTTTGGCGCAGGCCATCGTTCGTGAAGGCCTCAAAAACCTGGCCGCAGGCGCCAATCCCATGGGCCTCAAAACAGGCATTGAGAAAGCGACGCTCGCGGCTGTGGAAAGCCTGAAAACCATGTCGCAACCCATCACCTCCAAGACCAGCATCGCGCAGGTCGCCGCCATTTCCGCCGGCGAAGAAGAGATCGGGCAGCTGATCTCCGACGCCATGGACGTGGTAGGCAACGACGGTGTCATCACAGTTGAGGAATCCAAAACCATGAAGACTGAGCTGACCACTGTGGAAGGCATGCAGTTTGATCGCGGCTACACCAGCGCATACATGGTCACCGACACGGAAAAAATGGAAGCCGTGCTGGACAACCCTTATATCCTTATCACCGAAAAGAAGATCAGCAGCATTCAGGAGATCCTTCCCATACTGGAGAAGGTCGTCCAGAGCGGCCGCAAGATGCTGATCATCGCCGAGGATATCGAGGGTGAAGCCCTTGCCACGTTGGTCGTCAACAAACTGCGCGGCACCTTCACCTGCGTTGCCGTCAAGGCCCCCGGCTTTGGCGATCGCCGCAAGGAAATGCTTCGCGATATCGCCGTCCTGACCGGCGGTGAAGTCATCAGCGACGAGCTGGGCCTGGACTTGAAAGAGACCACCCTGGAACAGCTGGGCCAAGCCCGCACCGTCAAAGTTGACAAAGAGAACACCACGTTGGTGGAAGGCGCCGGCCAGAAGGCTGACATCGAAGCGCGCATCAACCAAATCAAAGCGCAGATCGTCGAAACCACTAGTGATTACGACCGCGAAAAACTTCAGGAGCGCCTGGCGAAGCTCTCAGGCGGCGTAGCCGTTATCAACGTTGGCGCGGCCACCGAAGTAGAAATGAAAGAGCGCAAAATGCGCATCGAAGACGCCCTTGCCGCCACCCGCGCGGCAGTTGAAGAAGGCATCGTACCTGGCGGCGGCGTAGCACTGCTGAATGCCGGCGAAAAGGTCAAGGAACTGCTTACGCAGACCACCGGCGATGTGAAGACGGGCGTACAGATCATCCTGCGCGCAATCGAAGAGCCCGTTCGCCAGATCGCCACCAACGGCGGCATTGAGGGCAGCGTCATTATTGATGCCATCCGCCGCGCCCACAAGCAGGGCTATGGCTATGATGTCGTCAAGGGTGAATATGTGGACATGATGGAACGCGGCATCATCGACCCGACCAAGGTTGCCCGCAGCGCGCTGCAAAACGCGGCCAGCATCGGCGCCATGGTGCTCACTACGGAAAGCCTCGTGACCGATATTCCCGAGCCCAAGACCGCAATGCCGCAGGGCGGCCCCGGCATGGACGGCGGAATGTACTGATAACCCCCGGTTTTTCAAGGCTCTCCGGAGATCGGAGAGCCTTTTTTTGCGTGAAAACTACCTGCATAATTCTTTGGCTGGGTGATATGCTCCTCCTTTTTAGGTTTCTGCGGAATAATGCTTGCAAATTGTATTATGCTCTGATACAATACACTATATGTTGTAGGGAAGGGCGTTTTTTGCAGTGCAAACTTTGGCTGTTCTTGGCATGTTTGTATGCATCAGTGCGGCAGTGGCCATGCTGACATACTGTTCCTACTCCAACAAAAAAGAAACCGAGCGCATGGCACTGCTGCGAAACTCCCCTTTATACAAGCAATTGTATGCCGAAATGAAACAACTGACGCACCTTGCGGTGGACCAGGTGCGCGTGGAATCCAGCGGCGTGGTGGTCACCTCGCTGGACCCCTCACACACCCTGCTGCAATACGGCTTCAAAGGTAACGGCAACTGCCGCCGCAACGCGGAGATCGCGGGCTGCATAGCGCAGATGCTGGCACAGGATTTTACCATCCTGCGTGAGAAAGAGACTTACGCCTTAACGCGTTACCGTGTGTACCGCCTCAACGGCAAAAGGGAATACGGCTACGTCTTCACTATGCGACGGGCTCTCAAAGACCGCATACTCGAATATCAGCACAGTCCCCAATTACGTATCTTCTAAATTGTGCCCCACGTTTCTTCATATCCTCCTTTTCCCCGCCGGTAATGAGAGCCTGCCGGTGGGGTTTTTGTTTGTGTTGACCGGCATTTTCAAGTCTGCTAAGATGACGAAGCAATAGAGAATTCGGGAGGGATTGTATGGGAAACGATTTGGAGCGGATGCCGGTGCTGTTTGTGGGACACGGCTCGCCCATGAATGCCATAGAAGATAATCAATTTACCCGAACATGGGAAAAACTCGCGCGTGAAATACCCAGACCAAAGAGCGTCCTGTGTTTATCCGCGCACTTCGCGGGGGGCAAAAGCCTCGTGGTTACCGCAGAAAACCCCAAGACGATCCACGACTTTTATGGTTTCCCGGAAGAACTGAACCAGAAAAAGTACCCGACGCCGGGCAGCCCTGAGTTGGCGCAGCGCATAATGAACCTGCACCCGGACGCGCAGCCGACCAATGATTGGGGCCTTGACCACGGCGCATGGAGTATTTTGTGCCATATGTATCCTCAGGGCGATATCCCTGTAGTTCAAATGAGCCTGGACTTGAGCCTCCCGGCCGATAAGCAGATGGACATCGGAAAGCATCTTGAGCCCCTTCGGAACGAGGGTGTGCTGCTACTGGGCTCGGGCAATATCGCGCATAATCTGGGCCTGGCGTCCTCAAGATCCAAGGAACCTTTCCAATGGGCGAGCGCATTTGATGAAAAGGTGCGTGAGTTGATCGATCTGAAGCAATATGGCATAATGGCTGACTACATGGCCCTGCCCGGCGCCGGAAAAAGTGTGCCGACGACAGAGCATTTCGTACCGCTGCTGTATGTATTGGGGGCATTGGATGAAAAAGATACGCCCGATGCTTTTTGCACCGAGTATGTGTACGGCAGTATCTCCATGACCGGGTATTTGTTCGGTTGATTGGGCGCATCAAAAAAAGCGCATAAAAGCGCTTTTCTCGGTGGGAAAATGTCACAAGAACCCTGCTTATTCGATGGTGATAACGGTGACGGGGCAGCCGTCACGCGCTTCTTCCGCGGCATCCTGGTTGTCGGGTGTCACTTCGGCGTACGCCTCCGCCAAGCCTTCGTCATTCATGCGGAACACTTCAGGGCACGTATCGGCGCATAAGCCGCAACCGATGCAGCCGGACTGGTCTACATTCGCTGTCATGGTTAATCTCCTTTCGATTACTGCACCTCATTATAACACAGTTGCTCCATGGGGAAAAGATGCTGCTTGGAGCAAAACGCGTTTTTTGATCGGGAAGGAGTGAACACAAAAAAACTTTGCCCCTGTTGTTTCGCCGGTGCTTTTTGCCCTTCGCGCTCCGGCGGAAAGATCCCAGGATATCACCTTTTGTTCTTTATTTTGGGGGCGGGCGGCAGGCACAAAAGCCGTACCTCCGCTTTAATCCCGCAAGCTAAATGGAAACAGATCCGGATATCCCGCTTGACCTTTTTAGCGGCCGCACTGCCATAGTGATAGCGCAGGCAGCATACGGACGGCACCGGTCACGGCAGCGGTACAAGCAGTATCTGGCAAAGCCGCGGCAAGAGCAGACAGACTCAAGAATGATTTCATGAAGGATGTGGAAACACAGTGATCACAAAACAGGCTGTTAAGGGTTTTTTCAAGCGATATTTCATCGACGCCATGAGCTATATGGCGCTGGGGCTGTTTTCGTCACTCATCATAGGGCTTATCCTCTCGCAGCTCTCGCTGATCCCTTACCTTGGTTTCCTCAAGCCCTTTGCGAACATCGTATCGGCATCCTCCCCCGTGGTCGGCTCCGCCATAGGTGTCGCCATCGCCTACGGCATGAAAGTGAAGCCCCTGGTGATCTTTTCCTCCGCCGTAACCGGCGCACTTGGCTATGGACTGGGCGGGCCTGTGGGCGCATACCTGGCTGCGGTCGTGGGCGCGGAAGCAGGCAGGCTGATCTCAGGAAAAACGCCGGTGGACATCGTACTGGTACCCATGGTGACCATTGTGGCGGGCGGCGTTGTGGCAAACCTGACAGGCCCCGCCATCGCCGCGTTTATGCAGGGCCTGGGCGGCTTTATCAACCGTGCCACCGAACTGCATCCTTTGCCAATGGGCCTGGTGGTCGGGGCGATCATGGGACTGGCGCTCACCGCTCCTATCAGCTCCGCCGCCATCAGTATCTCGCTGGGTCTTGACGGCCTAGCGGCAGGCGCGGCATGCGCCGGCTGCTGCGCGCAGATGATCGGTTTTGCCGTGCAATCCTACCCGGATAACGGCGTGGGCGGATTACTGAGCCAGGGCCTGGGCACGTCCATGCTGCAATTTGGCAACATTTTGCGCAAACCCATTATCTGGCTTCCGCCCACCGTGGCATCAGCTATCATGGGTGCGCTGTCTTCCGCGGTGTTCTCCATGCCCAATAACGCTTTGGGCGGGGGTATGGGCACGAGCGGATTGGTGGGGCAGTTTGGCGCGTGGGCAAGCATGCAGGGCATTTTCCCTCCCTGGCAAGCATTGGGGCTTATATTACTGCTCCACTTCATATTGCCTGCCGCGATCACTTGGCTCATTTGCTTCCTGCTAAGGCGCGCCGGGCGGATAGGGCCCGGGGATATGAAGCTGGACTTGGGCTAACTCAACAGTGACTGCGCTCAATAAATACGCAAGGGGGCATTGACTGTTTTGAGTTACCTTGGCGAACTGGCGGCCATATTGGCGGCGCTGACTTGGACCATCAACAGCCTGGTCATCGAGAAACTGGGGCGCGGTTTCTCGTCCTGGGCAATCAATTTTTTGGGCAAATCTTTGGGTCTGCTTGGCGTCAGTCTCCTGGCCTTCACGCTGAGCGGCAGCATCCTGCCCGGCGCGGACGCGCGGCAATGGGCACTGCTTCTCTTGTCCGGTGTCATCGGGTTTTCTCTGGGCGACGGCTTTCTGTTCACCGCTTTCCAGCGCCTGGGCGCGAAGCGCACGCTGCTCATTTTTTCCGCAAACCCCATCATAACAGCCATTTTGGGCTGGTTCCTGCTGGGCGAAAGCTTGAGGCCGATGACGATCCTGGGCACGCTCCTGGCTGTGACCGGTATCATGATAGTCATTTTGGGAGACGTGCCCAATTCTGGCCGCAAGGGAGATATTGCGGGACTGATCAGCGCGCTGCTTGCCACGCTGGGACAATCGGCGGGCATGCTGCTAAGCAAATCAGGTATGCAAGGACTGGACGCGGTAAGCGCCGCGCAGATACGATTGGTCGGCGGGACGCTGGGCATCATGTTGATCCTGAGTGTCATGAAAAAATGGGGCGGCGTGCGGCCGATACTCCATTCGCCCAACGGGCGCAAAGTAATCAGCGCCAACGTGTTCCTGGGCACCCTCATCGGCATGGTGCTCTCGATGCTGGCCATTAAAATGACCCGGGTCGCTGTGGCGTCCATCCTGACCAGTCTGATGCCTGTCATGATCCTTCCCGTATCGGCGGTGTTCATGAAGGAAAAAATCACTTTACGCGAAACGGCGGGGGCAGTTATTACGGTACTGGGTGTGTCGCTGCTGTTTGTTTAGGCGGCGCAGCGTTGATCACTTGCTGTCAATACCATCCCGGAAGCCCGCGTCCACGTGGCTTGCATCGCAAAACGGCTTGTTGCATGAGGCTCCGCAGCGGCAAAGCGCGTAGCGGTTGCGAATTTCGTATTGTGAAGAGTCACTGCCAACCAATGCGATCCCTCCCCTAACGTATATCGGGCCGCTTACATCCAGGTCAGGGTCCTCAAGGATCCAAATGGAAGGTTCGAGCACCGGCTCGATCTGCGCATAGTCTGCGGTCTTGTCGTAGTGAACAAGCCGGCCTGTCGGGCAATCGCAAGCCGCCTTTATTGCTTCCCGGCGCAGATGAGCGTCTGCGGACTTCTCTGACAGCGACCACACATCGCCGTCTTCCCTGTGGCAGAAGCGGGCATAGGCACAGCGGCCATCGTCATGTAGATCAAGTGTCGGGCCCCTTAGCACTCTCGCGCGTTCCTCAAAAGGCATTTTGCTTGCTGTTTGAGTACCGTCGAAGCCCACCTTGCAGTGGCTGCCATCACAAAAAGGCGGGGTTGAAGTGCGGCCGCAGCGGCAAAGCAAATATTCCCCACGCGTTTGGAAACTGCGGGCTTTCCTGTATTCACGGTGACCGCCTTGTGACACCATGATCACTTCATCCAAAGGAACATTGCCCTCCACCCGGTAGGGACCGTTTTCCATTATTGTGATTTGTTTTCTCTTCATGTCACGATCTTCTTTTATCAATTCTGTTTATCCCTTTGAAAGCTGCCGTATTCTGATGACCATGCGTTTTTTATTATAGGTCGCTTTCATTTGGCCGTCAATCAATACAATCGCGACAGGGAACCGCGAACGCGCGGATACGGGGTCTTGTTGGGATCAGTGCTCGAATTGGGAAGACGTACATCGCGGCTTGCGCGCGGCTGTGATATGATGGTCTTGGTTGATCTTACCCAAAAAGGAGGACCCATTTTGTCGGAAAACGAAAAGGACTGTTCCCTGCAAAGCCTGCCTGATGCGGACAGGGAATGCGGCAGATTGGCCCTGAACGCCCAGATCGTGAGCGAATTATGGTCCAAAACCTACAACACACAGGGCAAGCCGGATTGGACTCACATTTTCAAATACTATCACGACGACATCGTCTTTCACGATTCCATCCAGCAAATCAGCGGGAAGGACGAATTCATCGCGCTGTGCGGACGGCTGACGAGCCGATGCAAAGAACTCAGGATGGACCTGGGAACTGTCATGCAGCAGGGCAATGAGATCATTTTTGACTGGACCATGACGATGATGTTCAATAAATTTCCCAGCACGCCCATCTTTGGCTGCACCAAACTGACACTCCATGAGGACGGCAGGATCATCCGGCAGCGGGACTATTATGACCTGTGGGGGGATATCTTCAACGGCATCCCCTGGTTTGTAAAGCCCTACCGCAGGTTCATGCGTAAAAAGTTCGGCTGAGGACTGAATATGAAGTATACAAAGGACGACCTGAATTTTCTGAAAGCCAGGCGAGCTGAACAACACGTAAGCACCGTGTCGATGCAAGGCAAAACCTGCGTGATCTCAGGCGCGACGTCAGGCGTGGGGCTGGAAGCGTCCAAGCGCCTGGCCAAAGGCGGCGCGGAACTCATTCTGGTCTGCCGTGATGCAAAAAAAGCCGACAACGCAGCGTCGCTGCTGCGAAACGACCATGGAGCGAAAGTACATGTGGTAACCGCTGATTTCAGCTGCCTTGACGATGTCAGGAGAGCCGCCGGACAGATACGGGAAATGACCGATTCGCTTGATGTGCTCATCAACAGCGCGGGGCTGCACTGCACAAGAAGGCACCTCACCCGGGATGGGAACGAACTGGTCTTTCAGGTCAACCACGTCGCGCCGTTCCTAATGACGATGCTGCTTCTGGACCTCCTCATAAAAAGCCCGCAGGGAAGGATCATCCAGGTCAATTCGGAGGGGCACCGCTTTGGCGGTTTGAATTTAAACGACCTTGATTGGACAAAACGCCCCTACATGGGCCTTAGAGCCTACGGATCCTCCAAGACCGCGCAGATCATGACAGTCATGGTGTTGTCCGAGCGCCTTAAGGGAACCGGGGTGACGATCAACGCGATGCACCCGGGCGGGGTCAGGACCAATATCGGCAACAACAACGGCATACTCTACAGGGCTTGGCTGCGCGGCATTGTTTGGCACTTCCTCAAGGATGCTGCCATTTCGGGTGAAGCGCTCTACTACTTGAGCAACGCGGAGGAATTGGCGCAGACCAGCGGGCGGTATTTCTTTCTGACGCAGGACATCAAACCCATGGCGCACGCGATGGATGAACAAGTGCGTGCGGCGATATGGGAAAAAACGTTGTCATTGACCGGTCTCCCGTTTGAGTTCCTTAATGGCGCGATCGGCGGCCAGTTTTCCGGTCAGAATGGATACAGGAAGACCTGAAGGACTGAACGTCCATTGCCCCGCCTGCAGGACGCCCGGAACCCGGGTCTTAACGGAACTGGTGATCCGGGGCATGCTGGATACCGCCGGTATTTGAGCGTTAGTGAACGCCCAACCCGTGATCGCGCCGCCGGTATTCCCGGTGCGCTCCACTATGGTGAGAGGGGTGGAAAGGAAAGCGTCCTCCACTTTATCACCCAGGCCCGGGTAGATAGACCCGGAGAGCACTTCAACGATCTCTTCTCGGCATAAGCGCTTGAACTCCTCATACCAGCCCTGTTCCCTGATATGGTTGACCAAGGGGTGATCCATCAGCGTGCTGACGATCAGTCCTGTTTTTCCTTTAGGCGCGAGGACCGGGTCCCGCAGGCACGGGATGGAGATTTCATAAGTAGTCAGCGCCAGATAGTCGCGCACATATGCGAATACAGCTTCCTTATCGCTGACGAACCTTCCGTTGCGGCTGACGCGCTCCCAAGACAGGGTGTTAAGGCCCATTTTGTTCGGCGTATAAAAGAAATGCGGGTTATGAATGCCGCCAAAGCAGGCTTTGTCCATGTCCACTGTCAGGTACACTGTCATGATGGAGTCGCCTCCCTCCTTGCCCGCAAGAAACGCCCGGCGCGCCGTGACCGCCTCCCGCGCTTTTTGAGGCAGCGCCTGAATGCCGGTAAGCGACCGGTATAGCGCGTGCTGATCCGCGCACCAAATGAGCCTGCCATACCGATGCCTGGTTCCGTCTTTGCCCCGGATCGTTTTGGCCGCGGGATCGACTTCCGATATTTCGTCAGACAAACTTACGGTGCCACCGTTTGCCCTGACGTATCCTTCCAGTGCTGATACCAGGGCGCCTGTTCCGCCCCTCGGATAATAATAATCCAGGTACAGGCTGAAGTAGCTCAGCGCGAAAAACGCCGGCGTCTTTCTAAAAAAGTGCTGGGCGATGAGGTCGATCAGTGATTCATTTCGCAGCACCTTGTGCAGACAGTCTTCCACCGGCATTTGGAAGCGCTTGACGTTACCGATTTTGGCGATATATCTGAACATCCATGGCAGCAGCGTTTTTCGCATGTATTCCGGATCTTTTTTGAAGTCCAAAAAGAGGGGATTATCGATCCCGTACAGTACATCCATATACTCCATGGATCGCTTCACAAGCCCGACAAATGCTTCCAGCCCACTGCTTTCTTCCGGAAACTGGCTTGCGAGCATCTCCCGGTAAGGCTCCAGGCTGTCTTTGGAAATCAGGTTGACGATCGCCTCCCCTATGCCGATGGAGACCGTGCTTTTTATGAAATCAACGTCGATGCCCAGCTGCCTGAGCATGGGAAACAGCACGCCGGAGTTTTCCGTCGCGCGAATGCCCCAGTCAAACACGAATCCCTTGTAGTCAAAAGAGCCGACCAGACCGCCCAGGCGGTCTTCTTTCTCACAAAGCAATACGCTGTGTCCGGCCCTGCACAAGTATGCTGCCGCCGTCAGTCCGGCGATACCGCCGCCGACAACGATCGCGTCATACTTCATCTCTTTATCCTTTTTCTGATCAATGCTCGGCATGCGTCCACGATGCTCCTTCACATGGATCTCACTGTGGATCCCTTCCTGAGGCTGCTCAGCGGCAGCATACCCGGATTTGCTCTTCGCGGTCAAGCGTGCAGCAGACACAAATCCAAGTTACGCCCGGCCAAGCTTACAAACCAAGGGGCGCGTCCTTTACTTAAGGTATCGACTCTTGACGACTCTTTCCAAAAAATCAACTATTGTGCGTTTGCGCGTAAAAGCTCGCGCCGCCGGGATAGATCTTCACATCCGGGAAGCCCAGATTTTTGAGGGCGACGGCCGCATTGTGCGCGCGCACGCCTACTTCACAAAATACAATGGTTTCCTTCGCGGGATCCAGCTCATTTTGGCGTTCGCGCAACCGGTCCAGCGGGATATTGATCGCTCCGGGGATGGCATAGTCCTGAACCTCGTACTCATCGCGCACATCCAGCACCTGGCTGTCCGGTTTTCTTTCCAGCACGTCCCAGGGGGCAAACGCCGCCATACCGTCCAGAACATTGCCGGCCATGAAGCCCGCCATGTTGACGGGATCTTTGGCCGAAGAAAAGGGCGGCGCGTACGCCAGTTCCAGTTCCGCCAGCGCGCGCACGGGTGCGCCCAGTCGGATGGCGGCAGCGATCACATCGATGCGTTTGTCCACGCCGCTCTGACCTACGATCTGTGCGCCGAAAACACGGCTGCCATCGCCCGCAAACAAGAGCTTTATCACCATATGCTCGGCGTCGGGGTAGTAGCCGGCGTGGTTCAATTGCGAAACCACCGCTTCTTCATAGTCTTTGCCGCGCACCATCCCCCGATTATTGAGGGCTTTTTCATTGGCGCCGGTAAAGGCGGCCGTCAGGTCAAAGACCTGTACCACGGAGGTGCCCAGCGTCCCCTCATACTTTGAGTCAAAGCCCGCGATATTATCCGCC
>LFTR01000173.1:446-28887 GCA_001513425.1 Clostridiales bacterium DTU024 | reverse complement strand
ACCGCGAGACCTGAAGCGCGCGCGAGCTCACTGTTAGGGCGAACACCGATGGCCAGGACGATAAGCTCCGCGGAGAGTTCCGCCCCGCTTTTTAGGGTAATCTCAACGGCGTCCCCGGTATCGCGAAAAGAGTTCACGCCGTCCCCCAGCCGGAGCTTAACGCCGGCTTTGCGCATCGCGGCGTGCAGCGGCAGCGCCATTTCATAGTCAAGCGGCGCCAGCACTTGGTTGAGCATTTCGACCAAAGTAACCTGAAGCCCCCTTGCCGCAAGATTCTCCGCCATCTCCACGCCGATGAAACCACCGCCGATAATGGCAACCGAGCGGATGTTCTCTTTTTCGATCGTGTCGCGAATGCTGTCGGCATCATTCACTGTCCACAAGGTGCGAATGCGCGGCGAATCGATGCCGGGGATAGGCGGGCGCAGGGGCGAGGAACCGGTGGCGATTATCAGTTTATCATAACTTTCTTCATAGGGTGAGTCGCCGCCGGGGCCGCGCACTCTGACCGTTTTGGCGGCCGGGTCGATGGAAATGACTTCGCTGCGCACGCGCGCATCGATGTTATACCTTTCGCGCAGGCTTTCCGGTGTCTGCAGCAGCAATTCGCCACGGTCCCGGATGACATCGCCGACATAGTACGGCAACCCGCAATTGGCGTAGGAAACATAGTCCCCACGTTCAAGAATGATGATTTTAGCCTCTTCAGACAGGCGCCGCAACCTGGCAGCCGCACTGGCGCCACCCGCGACGCCGCCGACAATGACTACTTTTGACAAATCCTTTTTGTCCTCCGTTTCGAATGAATACCCTGTTAATCTACCCTAAGGAAGGGCCTTTTAACCGTCCACGGCGCCTCCTTGATCCAATACAACTCGCCAGTGCTGCTCCTTTCCAAAACTTCGGCCCTGGAAATCATCTTCAAGTGGACATTGTGAGAAAAACGGGTAAAATGATCTTAGGGAAACCCCAACAATGACATACCGTGAACTGTAACGCAGCAACCTGTCAGGAGGGCAGACATCATGAGTTACTTGTTCCAGATCATCCAGACAGAAGAGCAGCCCGCACTGTCCATCAGCATGACGACAAGAGCAAAGAACTTGCCCCGGGCCGTGGGCGACGCGATGGAGAAGGTGGTCAAATATATCCGTGGCCGGGGCGAGCAGCCCGTGGGCCCCGCCTTCATTGCCTACCACAACTGGGACATGGAAAACCTGCAGGTCGAAATCGGCTTTCCACTGATCAGAGCCATACAGGGTGAGGGCGAAATCGTCCTGCGTCCCATCCCGGCGGGCAAGAAAGCCTCGGGATTTCACAAGGGCCCTTACAGCGACATCAGTCCGGTTTATGACGCGCTGGCGAAATTCTTTCAAAAGAAGGGCTATGAAGCGACGGGCGTGGCATACGAATACTACTATAACTCGCCCGATGAAGTCCCCCCGAACGAATTGCTGACCAAAGTGGAGCTACTTCTGAAATAGGCCCGGCGCCTGCCCCCGTGGTCCGGAGAAACCAAACAAAGCGAGCTGTTACTTACCTGCGTCGCGTGTAACCGCATTTCTGGCACACGCCGACTGTTTTTGTGCGCACTTTCTCTCTGCGGTTAGGGGCGATCACGCGCCACAGCAGCATGGGCAGCGTGAGAAAAATCCACAGAAGAGGATGCAGCCACCATCCGATGACCAGCCAATACAGCATGCCGTGCCGCGACCGGTTAAGGGTATAAGTCGATGCCTGGAAATTCATAGTCCCCCCCGCAGCGCGGACAAATATTTCTCATACGCGAGCGCTCCTTTTGAAGGTTTTCCGAATGATAACAGAAACTCAATGGGGAAGCAATTCTCTTCTTCCACAAGAACAGGCCGCCTTGTATCCGTGCCCAAGTGGATAATGTACAAGTACTTGCAGGCAACGAGAGACTTTTGGAAAAAAGGGGCATCGTGTTTGCGCCTGCAGATACATGTGGAAGGGTTGTGTATGTGGCATTAAATCGCAAGTTGGCGGGATCGATCGAAATATCGGACCAATCGAAGCCTGACAGGAAAAAACGATCCATGACCTGAAAGCTTTGGGGATCAAGCACAATGTCATGCTTGCCGGTGACAAACGCGCGGTCGGCGAAGCCATGGCGCGGGCACTTCATTTGGACACAGCCTGTGCCGAGCTGCTTCAACATCAGAAAGTGGCACAGATCGAATTACCGGAAAAACAGAAAGAGACGCAGGGCCATTTGGCCTATGTGGGCAATGGCATCTATGATGCTCCGGTCCTTAAGCGATCAGATGTCGGCATCACCGTGGGAGCGCCGAGGGCCGATGCGGCTATCGAAGCGGCGGTCAAAATCGCGCGCAAAACGCGGCGTATTGCTCTTGAGATTATTCTCTTCGCAGTGTTCGTCAGAATGCTCGTGCTCATCCCGGCGGCACTTGGCCACGCCACCATGTGGCGAGCGGCTTTTTGGGGACGTAGGCGTTACTCTCATCACTGTCTTCAACGCCATGCGCATGATGCATATCGCCAAACAGCCTTAAGGTCCCAGACGTGTAACGAAGGAGACTCTCCTTGGACTTTCCGCCGAATGTTTATGCTTTGTTCTTGCCGCGCGTGCGCTTGACACTAAAAAACCCAAAACATATAATGAGCCTGCAACAAGGAAAGACAGTGGACGAGCGTTTCTTTTTCAAGGGAAATCTTGGCTCGCCGCAATGATACAGCCGGCCAAACGCCGCGGAAAGCGCCTCTTGATAACACGTTCACGACACAATCGTATTAACCTGCAAAGATGCACCGTTTACAGCGCGGAAACTGAGTCCCGGTAAGAACGCAGATCGTGCGTGAAGCGGAAGTGATACAGCGATCCATGGCCTTCCTTCAATCCCCGCTGAAGGAGGGCATTTGTGTAAGGAGGATGCGGATTTGAAGAATGAAGACCTGCGTTTCGCGTCTCGTATGGCGTGTGTGTCGGGCAGCGCGATCAGAGAACTGCTCAAACTGACCGCCAAACCGGGCATGATTTCCTTCGCCGGCGGAAATCCGGGCAGCTTTGCCCTGCCCAATGACGATATCGCAGAGATCGCCCATGATCTGCTCAAACGTGAGGGCAAAAGACTTCTTCAATATGGGCCCACGGAAGGATATCAGCCCCTGGTCGAAACACTGGTTGATTATCTCAAGGAAGAATTCTCCGCAGAGGCTGGCCCGGAAGAGATCCTGCCCATCACAGGCTCCGCCCAGGGGATCGACTTGATCTGCAAGGTGTATATCAACCCCGGGGACACAGTGCTGGTGGAAAGTCCAACCTTTCTTGGCAATATTCAGTGTATGCGTATTTTTGAAGCCAATATTGTCCCGGTCCCCATGGACGAAAATGGCATCATCCTTGAGGAACTGGAAATGCTGATCCAACGGCATCACCCAAAGATGCTTTATACGATTCCGACGTTCCAAAACCCAACCGGTATCACGATGTCGATGGAACGCAGAAAAGCGATCGCGGCTTTGGCGTCAAAATACCGGATGCTTGTGGCTGAGGATGAACCGTATCGCTCGCTCCGCTATTCGGGCACGCCGCTCCCTTCCATCAAATCATTTGATGAAGAAGGATGGGTCGTACTGCTGGGCAGTTTTTCCAAAGTCATCGCGCCCGGGCTGCGTGTCGGCTTCATGGCAGGGAACGCCTCCCTCATCAGAAAATGCACCGTCTGCAAGCAATCATCAGACGTGCATACGGCGACACTGAACCAGGCGATCGTGGATGAATACATGCGGCGCGGGCTTCTGAAGCCGCACGTTCAAGAGGCGTGCAGGGTTTACAGCCTTCAAATGAATGCCATGCTGGAGAAAATCGATACGATCAAAGAGATAGTACATCACACGGTGCCGAAAGGCGGGCTGTTCATATTTGCATCCATCGGGGAAGGACTGGACGTAGCTCCCCTGTTCAACTTGTCCGTCTTGAGACAAGTAGCCTTTGTTCCCGGAGAACCCTTCTATCCTGAAGGCGGACACAAAAACACCCTGCGGCTCAACTTCACCAACGCGGACGTCGGCACGATACACAGGGGGATGTCCGTCCTGAGAAGTTGCTTTGAAGAGACATGCCGGAAGCCCATCGCGCAAGTAAACACCCAATGGGACCCTAAAGGATGATCTCCGGCAGTTTTCTGCCCAAATGGTATTCGGCGTAGCGGATAAGGGGCGCAAGCGGCGGGTTCTCGACTGGCGGCACTTTGTCGATACCGCGCAGAAGAACGTCCCTGAGCCACTGTATTTGGGCCGGGTTCAGCCGCAAATGGCCCGGCATTCCGCCCGCACATTCCCCGCACGTAAGGCCGCCCGTTTCCGCATCCAGCCAGCCGCCATCCTTGGAGGACAGCGCTCTTTCGCAGACGGCGCAATGGTTGAGGCGGGGCTTGAACCCCTCTATCCGACTCAGATGGATGAGGTATGCCGCCGTGACGGCGTCCGGGGGATATTCGCTGTAGGAAAGTCTTGTCAGGGAGCGCGCCAGGAGGATAAACAAGTGTTCCGCGCCTTCCTCTTCCTGCGCGGCGGCTTCGGCGGCGCTTAGCAGCAAGGACGCGTACGTCAACAGCGTAATATCGCTCCTAAGCGGATAAAAACTATCGCCCAGGGTAAAGGATGTCACCAATTCGTGGCCCTTGCCCTTGAAAGTTACAAATTCGCCCATGGTGAACAGGGCACCCGCCGCCATCAGCGGGCTTTTAATTTTGCGACAGCCCCGCAGCGTGGCGGTCACGCGGCCGCGTCCCGGGGTAAGCAGCGTTAAGACACGGTCATTTTCCCTGTAGTCATGGCTGCGCAGCACGATACCCTGAGTGGTGCAATAGCTCACTTACATATCCTCACCTTAGCGGTGTTCCCCTACCGCGAAAACAGCCAACGTGCCGGGTCCTGAGTGTGCGCCCACCACGCAGCCGCAAGGGGAAATGAGGACTTCCTTGAGATTGGGCAGTCCCTCGCTAATCAGCCCTTTCAAGTACTCGGCGTCTTCCTCACAATCGCCATGGCTGATAAAAATAGTCTGCCCCTCTTTGGGGCTGGCATTTTCGATAATTTTGTTGGACAGAGTCCTGATGGAACGCTTGCGTCCCTGCACTTTTTCCATAGGGATCAGGCGGCCTTCCCAGTCTACATGCAACACAGGCTTAACGCCCAGCATGGTGCCCACAAAGGCTGTGCTGCGGCTGACACGCCCGCCTCTGAACAGAAAGTTGAGATCATCCACCGTAAACCACTGAATGATCTTCTGGCGGAAGATCTCCAGCCACTCCGCCACTTCCTCCAATGTTTTCCCTTTGGAGCGTTCTTCAAGCGCATAGTGCAAAAGCAGACCCTGTCCCAAAGAAGCGCAAAGGGAATCCACTACACGCACCTGCACCTTGGGGTTCACGTCCTTAAGCGCCGAGAGGGCCAGATTGGCTGACTGGACGGAGCCGGAAATGCCGCCGGACAGCGGGATCAAAAGTACTCCCTCGCCCTTGTCGGTCAAATCCTTGAGCACGCTGTAATACTGCGCCTGGTTGACCTGCGAAGTGGTCGCCGCCTTGCCGTCCCTGAGCTTTTGATAGAAACTGTGCACGTTCTTTTCGTCGCCGACTTCGTAGAAACCTTCTGCGCCGTCCAGCAAGTAAGGCATGGGTATCAGGGTGAACCTTTCATGCCGTTCCACATAGGCCGCCGGCAGATCCGATGCGGTGTCCGATACAATCCAAAAAGACACTATGGTGCACCTCCTCAAGTCAATACAGTCAATACAGTCAATATAGTCATTATAGCAACCAGCCAATTGCCCCGTCAAATAAAGGCTTAGTGTTCAAACAGCCTCAAGATATCTTCCTTCTTGAGTTTTTCGGGCATGACTTCGCCGGGTGTCACCAATTTATCGAATAACTGCCGCTTTCGTGATCCCAGCTCGACAACCTTTTCTTCTATGGAATCAAGGGTAACAAGGCGCATGACCTGTACCGTCTTATCCTGTCCAAGGCGATGGGCACGGTCGATGGCCTGGTCTTCTGTCGTGGGGTTCCACCACGGGTCATAATGAATAACGGTGTCCGCGCCGGTCAAGTTAAGACCCGTGCCACCGGCTTTCAGGGAAATGAGAAACAGACTGCCTTCGCCTTTATTGAAGCGATCTGCCATATCGAGGCGCTCCTTGGCAGGCGTTTCACCGTCCAGATACAGGGACGAAATGCCCAATTCCGCTAAGCGCTCGCCGATGATCTTCAGCATCCGCGTAAACTGCGAAAACAGCAGCACGCGGTGATCGTTCTCCAAAATGGCGGGCAATATGTCCATCAGCATTTCCAGTTTGCCCGATTCCCCGCGATAATCATCCATCACCAGGCGCGGATGGCAGCAGATCTCACGCAGTTCTGTCATGGCGGCAAGCACCTCGCCGCGCCCGCCCCTAAGACCCAGACGATCCAGAATATTCTGCACGCTCTGACGCTTCTGCAATAACACCGCGCTGTAGACCTTGCGCTGTTCCGCTGTCATGCCGGCATACATGGTCCTCTCCATCTTGTCCGGCAGTTCCGCCATGACTTCTTTCTTGAGCCGGCGCATAAGGAACGGGCGGATGCGCGCGCGCAGATCATCCGCGTTTCTTCCTTCGTCGTATCGTCTCAAAAACTCCGCAAACGGGGGCAGGTAGCCCGGCAGCACAAAATCAAACAGCGACCACAGTTCCCCCACGTTGTTTTCCATGGGTGTTCCCGACAGCGCCAGGCGTACCTCGCCCTTAAGCTTTTTGACAGCATTCGCGGCCACGCTCAGGGGATTTTTGATGTTCTGCGCTTCGTCGAGCACGGCAAAGCGGTAATCGTGCAGGGACAAAACGTCAATATCCTGCCTGATGATGGGGTAAGACACGATGACCAAATCCACCTCGTCTTTTTTGAGCGCTTCGATCTGCGCTTCACGCGCCGCGCGCGTACCGGCGATGACAACCGCCTTCAATTCCGGCGCGAAACGTCTGCACTCGCTCAGCCAATTATAGGTAAGGGAGGTAGGCGTGACGACGATGGACAAGCGGTGTTCTTTTTCTTCGTGTTTGGCGCACAGAATGGCCGCCAGCGTTTGCACCGTTTTGCCCAGCCCCATTTCATCCGCTAAAATGCCGCCCATCTTGAGCCGGTAGAGTGAATGGACCCATTCGAACCCGCGCTGCTGATAAGCGTACAGCCCGGGGATAGGGGATGTAACTTCCTTGGTCCTCAACGCCGCGCCGCTGATCGCACCCAGGTCCGCCTCCACCGGCAGGGCTTTTTCCTTAATGAGCGCGTTAAAGTACGCCGCGCGGTACAGCCCCAGATCCCCCTGCGGCGCGCCAAAGCTGCGCGCTTCCACGACCGCTTCCGCAAGCGGCACCCAATCATCGGTCCCTTGCAGGGACAGGAATGTGCCGTCCTTATACCTAAAGTACTTCTTCTTTTTGCGGATGGCCTCCAAGAGCGGAAGCAGCTCCTCCACCGGCTGTCCGTCATCGTACATATCAAGCGACAGGAGATGGTTGCCGCTGCGAAGGGATCCGGATAATTTGGGCTGGCGCGCGGTGGTCTTTTTGAACGCACCGGAAAAGTACACCTCCGCTTTTTCCATCAGCAGGGCCGCGCCCTCGGTAATAAAGCGATAGACGCCCTCATCGTCATTCATAAAGGCATACCCCTTGCGCACCCGGAAACCGGCCGCCGCCAATTCATCCATCACGGCTTTTTCGCCGGCAGCGTCGCGCAGGAGCAGCGGCGGCACATCATCTTTTAGCACGAAGGGATCCACCTGCGTATCCCCGTAGGCATACACGACACGTGCCACAATGTCCTTGCCCTGAGCATCAAGATACACGCGGGAGCGAAGAGGCAGGCGGATCATGCGTCGCTGCAGTTGTTCAGAGAAGGTGGCGGGCGCAGCGCGCAGCAAAGCGGGCAGCAGTTCGCCCATCACACGGGGCACGCTCTCGCGCCCAAAGACGAACACGGCGCGGCTGCCAGAGCGGAAACGCAGCACGGTGCGCATGAGCGCCTGATCTTCCTCGCGTATTTTGATTATTTCACCGTCCACCAGGAGGTATGCGCCTTCATCGGTGATCATCTCACACTGCTGCGGCAGCTGCGCTGTTACCAGCAGCGTTTTTTCTGAGCCGCTCACTTCAAAAAGAAGCGGCAGCGGCTGCTCCCGGATGCCCGTCTGCAGGGACACTTCGCCGTTTTTTTCAAACCGGAACGGCATATTTCCCAGTTTCTCAAGGACCGATGATGCCAGGGGAGAAGGCAACTTCAGCTGGCGCGCCGCCTGCCCGATCAGCGGCTGCCCTGCTTCCTCCAGGGTGTGGCAATGCATGTCCAACAGGCTTAGCAGCGCTTTTTGCGCGGTTGAGTAGCCAACCCAATGGGGCTCGTAGGTGAAATTCTTCCCAAATGAAATGGTATCGCCGCGGCGCACGCCGCCCAAAAACTCAGGGATATTGCGCACGACATACAGACGGGTTTCACCGGTACGCAGCGCCAAATGAACCTCGCGCCCCAGCGCCAAAGTAACCTCCAACTGCAGCGTCTCCGCCCGCGGCAATACGCTTGCCACCGCGTCAAACAGGACGCCCGACGCCTGCCCTCTTTGCCGCAGCGCCATCGCGCGCAGGACGCCCGTCTTTGATGCCGCAATAAGCGCCGCTACGGTATAACGGTTGACGGCGTGGGAACCGTCAGTCAATATCACGTCCCCCGCGGTCAGGGACACCGTGTGGTAAGGGTTCCCCACGATCATATATTCCGCCTTCAGCTTGTTGCGGTACAGTTCACGCACCTGGCCCGTTCTGGCCAGGTGTTTTCCCTTAACCCATTCCTCGCGCCCGGCTAACAGCTTGATTTGTTCCAGTGTCAACATACATCCTCCATACAAAGCCTGAATAGACAGTATTCGACCTCCGGCTCGCCAATTCCTGCCGCGCAAAAAAAGCGCACCGGCGCTGAAAGACAACTTATCACTATAAGAACATCACCAAAGACACCGCCATAATGGCCATCCCCGTGATTACGCCGCCGATGGCGACATGATGTTCGCCGTATTGCTGGGCGTTGGGCAGCAGTTCATCAAAGGAAATAAATATCATGATCCCCGAAATGGCGGCGAACAAAATGCCGTACAAGGCGTCGGACATGAATGGCATCAAAATAAGCCAGCCCATCAGCGCGCCCAGAGGTTCCGCCATGCCGCTTAGGAACGACCACAGCAATGCCTTTTTTTTGGAGCCGGTGGCATGGTATATGGGCGTCGCCACGGCGATACCCTCAGGAATATTGTGGATGGCGATGGCAGCAACGATTGCGATAGCAGCAGTCGGGTCCCGCAGTGCCGATACAAATGTGGCAATGCCTTCGGGAAAATTATGGATGCCTACGGCCAGCGCAGTGAGAATGCCGGCACGCTTGAGCCTTTCCCCCGAGTCCCTTTCGCCCACCTGCCAGTTGCCCGCTTCGTGTGGATTGTCTTCATGGGGAACCAGCCCGTCGATGACGCCGATAAGCAGCATGCCGCCAAAAAAGGCGAGGATGGCGTACAGCCCGCCCATGCGGCTGCCATAGGCGGCATTGAGCAGATCCGCGGCCGCGGGCATCATTTCCACAAAGGAAATATATACCATGACCCCGGCGGACAGCCCCAATGCAGCGGTCAGGAACCTGGTGTTGGTCTTTTTCGCGAACAAGCTGATCACGCCGCCGATACCGGTGGACAGTCCGGCAACAGCCGTCAGCGCAAAAGCGTAAAGTACGTTTCCTTCTGACATCATTGGAATGCCCACAAGCTGAGCGCTATCACGGCCATGCCGCCCACCAAACCGTAAATGGCCAGATGGTGTTCACCGTAGACCTCAGCGCCCGGCAGCAGCTCATCAAGCGAAATGTATACCATGATGCCCCCCACGACGGCAAAAAGGACACCCAGGACGGTGCCGCTTATGTAGGGGCGAATGACAAAATATAGCAGCAGCGCGCCCAAAGGTTCGCCCAGTCCTGACAAAAGCGCATAGCCAAGCGCCGTTCTGCGGTTTTTGGAAGCCTCAAAAATGGGCATTGAGATAGCAATGCCTTCCGGAATATTATGTAGTGCAACCGCCGCCACCACGGGCAGCGCCACATGCAGGGGCTGCGCGCAGGACACAAAAGTCGCCATGCCTTCAGGGAAGTTGTGCAGGACGATCGCGGCGACCGTGACCATGCCCAAGCGCTTGGTTTTCGCGTTTTCACCCGGCTGAATGGCCGCCAGTTCGTGCGGGTTGATGCGGCCGGGAATCAGTTTGTCCACCAGGGCGGACAAGAATATACCGCCGAAAAATGCTGCCACAGCAACGAAAACGCCCGTCTTTGATCCGAAGGGCACAACCAACAGCCTTTGCGCGCTGCCGAACAATTCAAACATGGACACGAAAATCATCACGCCCGCCGAAAAACCCATGCTGACGGACAAAAAGCGCATGTCTTTCACCCTGCTGTAGAGGGCGATCAACGCGCCGATGCCGGTGGCAAGTCCCGCCAGCAGGGTAAGGAGGAGCGCGAAGCCTACTCTCTCTATGGAAAAAAAGTACCCCGTCACGCTATTTTACCGCTGAGGGCACGAAGGAGCAAGGGCAGCTTCTGTTCAAAGGGCACGCCGTACAGGCGCTCCTGCGGGCTTGGCGGAGCATCTTTGAGGCACTCATCCATAAAACATACCGCCAGTTCCACGCCGGCTTTGAGGGAAAACCCGTTAAGCTGCGCGCCGATAACAACGGCGGCAAACAGATCGCCCGTACCATGGAAGCAGCCCGGATACCTGGGCGCAAAAGCGCTGCACATTTGCGCGTCCGCTTCCAAGGAAGCGGCACCGATAGCGCTATTTTCCCCCGGAACGCCTGTCAGCACAGCAGCCTTGGCGCCAAGATGCACCAGTTGGCGCAGGATTTCTTCAGGGGGCGATGAAGAAGCGGTTTCTTCCAGGAGAAACGCGGCTTCGGTGCGATTGGGAAAAATGACATCGGCGCGCTGGCAAAGACCCCTGAACCCTTCCACTACTCCCTTGGTAATGCCGGGATACAGGCGCCCTTCATCCCCCATGACGGGGTCTACATACAGCTTAGTATCGCCCGCAAGAAAGTGGGACAGTGCCCTGTCAATGACAGGCAACTGGCCCGCGCCCGCGATATAACCGATATAAACGGCATCCACGCCCACATCGAGCTCTTCAATATGTCGCAAAATGGGCTCCAGATCGTCTGTCAAGTCGCGCTTGTAGACGTTCTTAAAGCCTGTGTGGGCACTCAAAAGCATGGTGGGAAAGGGTATGACCTGGATACCCATACACGACATTACGGGCAAAGCTACCGTGAGGGAGCACCGTCCCACGCAGGACATGTCCTGAACCAGCAAAATTTTTTTGGTTTTGTTGAGCACGTTACAGGGCACGCTCCTTGCCCATGAAGGCAACGCACAAGGTGCCGGGACCACAGTGCGAGCCAATGACCGGGCCGATCATGCGTAGGGCAACGGATTTTACCTGCGGTACCTTTGATTTTATCATCGCTGCCAGCTCGTTGGCGGCGGCTTCCGCATCAGCATGCAGCACATACACTTCTTGGTTTTCCGCGTTCTCGATTAGTTCCGCGGTCTTATCAGCCAGATAGCGCATCGCTTTTTTGCGCCCCTGCACCTTTCCTGCCGCTTCGATCTTACCCGCGCGACTGAGTGCCAAAATGGGCTTGATATCCAGCATGGAACCGACAAAAGCGCTGGTGGGCGACACGCGTCCGCCGCGTTTGAGGTAGACAAGATCATCCACGGTAAACCAGGCGTTGGCGCGCAGGCGGTTATCCATAAGCCACTGCGCGACCTCGTCCATGGGCGCGCCCTGTTCGTACAATTGATGAGCGCCCAGGACAAGCAGCGACATCGGGTAGGAAATGGTCAATGTATCCACGACCATGAACTTGCGCTCGGGGTACTTTTCTTTCAGTTCTTCCTGCGCGGCATAGACATTCTGGATGGTGGCGGACATTTCGCTGGAGAACGCCACAAATAAGAGGTCGCTTTGCTGCAATATCGGTTCAAAATACTCCAGGTAAGCTGCGGTGGGAAGCAGCGACGTTGAGGGCGCGGAGCCTTCACGCATCCGCCGGAACAGCTGTAGCTCGGCGCCGGAGCGGCCGCTGTCGTCAAAATACTCAACACCGTCCAGTGTGTAAGGCATCCGTACGACGGGAATGTTCTTCGCGTCTGCGATGCTGCCGGGCAGGTCTGAGTCGCTGTCAGTCATAAACACGTATTTCTGTGCCATTTGTAACCCCCATCTTAACGCTATCTATTTATGAACCTAGTAGATTGTATCATGCACAACCAATGGAATGCAACCAAGGCCCATTGCTTCCCTTAAGACAAAATGATAACATGGTCGCATCTCAAACAGGAGGCCGCGAACATGAATTATGCCCTGTTGCTGCGTAATTTCCTTGATGAAGAAGGCAGGCTCAAGCAGATGCCCGCCAAACATAAGCTGCGCATCTATGTCTATTGCTGGGCTGCATCGCATCTGGAAACGGAGAAAGTGTACACCGAGCCGGACCTAAACGGCGTCCTGAACAAAATGAGCACTACGGGCGATCCCGCCAGCATCAGGCGGGCGCTGGTGGACTATGGCTTTATGGAGCGCAAAACGGACGGTTCCGCCTATTGGCTGAAAAAAGAACAGCCCACCCCCGAAAGTCTGGGGATGGGGCTGTAAACGTTGCCAGAGACCACCGGGCGCTACACTTGGGCAGGCGCGCTTTGTTCTTCGCCTTCCTGCGCTTCAGTCTCCTGGGTAAGCAAAGCGGGCGGAGAATTCAGGATACTCATGAATTCTTCACCGCTAATAGTCTCTTTTTCGTAAAGGAACTTCGCCAGCTCATGGAGTTTCGGCAGATTATCGCGGATGATCGTTTCAGCGCGGTCATATTGCTTTTTGACCAGATCAATGGTCATCTGATCCACACGGGACGATGTTTCGGCTGATCCGGTCGATACCGTCTGTCCGCCCAGGTATGGGTTGACTTCCTGTTCAAAGGAAACCATGCCAAACTCATCGGTCATGCCCAGGCGCGTGATCATGGCGCGCGCCAGCTGTGTGGCGCGTTCAATGTCGTTGGCAGCGCCGGTCGTGATCGCGCCAAAGACTACGTCCTCCGCGACGCGGCCGGCGGTGTAGGTTGCGATCTTGTTTTCGATCTCTTCTTTGGACGTCAGGAAATGTTCGTCTTCCTCCACCTGCATCGTATATCCAAGAGCGCCCGACGTGCGCGGGATGATCGTGATCTTGTGCACCGGCGCCGACTCCTTCTGTTTGGCAGCAACCAGCGCGTGCCCGGTTTCGTGATAGGCAACAATGAGTTTTTCTTTATCGGACAATACTTGGCTTTTCTTTTGATACCCTGCCAACACGACTTCGATGGACTCTTCCAGATCCACCTGGTTGACACGCTTGCGGCCTTCGCGCACTGCGCGCAGAGCGGCCTCGTTGATGATATTCGCCAAGTCCGCGCCGGAAGTGCCTGCTGCGGCCCTGGCCACGGTAGACAGGTTGATACCCGGGTCGGTCTTCACTTTCTTGATGTGCACTTTAAGAATGTCGATACGGCCTTGCAGATCAGGCAGCTCTACCGGGATCCGCCTGTCAAAGCGGCCGGGGCGCAGCAAGGCGGGGTCAAGTATCTCGGGACGGTTGGTAGCGGCCAGGAGCACAACGCCCTTCTTGCCGTCAAAGCCATCCATTTCAGCCAGCAGCTGGTTAAGCGTCTGTTCGCGCTCGTCATTGCCGCCGCCAAGGCCCGTTGATTCGCGCTTTTTGCCAATGGTATCAATTTCATCAATGAAAACGATGCAGGGCGCTTTTTCTTCCGCCTGCTTGAACAAGTCGCGCACTTTTGACGCGCCCATGCCGACGAACATTTCCACAAATTCTGAACCGGAGATCGAGAAAAAAGGCACTTCCGCTTCGCCGGCTACGGCCTTGGCCAAAAGGGTCTTGCCTGTGCCGGGAGGGCCCACCAGCAGGGCGCCTTTGGGCAGCGTTGCGCCTATTTCGGCGTACTTACCGGGGTTGTGCAGGAACTCAACGATTTCCTGCAGCGCTTCCTTGGCTTCATCCTGACCTGCGACGTCGGCAAACTTTATGCCGGTCTCTGACTGGATGTAGATGCGGGCGTTGGATTTTCCCAGCTGCATAGCATTCATGCCGCCGCCCATCTTCTTGGTCATCTGCTTGGTGAGGAAATTGCCCAACAGCATGAAAATGCCGATGGGGATCACCCAGGAAAGAAGCAGCGTCAGCAAAGGCGACGCTTGCTTGATGATGGGGGATGTATAGGTGACGCCTACCTTGTTCAGGCGCTCAACAAGACCCGGATCATCCACGATGCCGGTCACATAAAGCTGCGGCTCGGGCAAAGCTTTGTCGGTAAAACTGATCTGATTTTGAGCGCTGTCGATGTATACTTGCGAAAGCTGCTGTCTGTCGAGCATATCAAGAAAGTCGCTGTAGGGCACTTCCTTCACCGACTGGTTGACGAGGCCCGGCATGATCACCAGGTTGAACAGCATAATAACCGCCAGCGCGATGGCGTAATAAAACATGATCGGGCGTTTGGGGGGCTGAACTTCTTTCATGTACTACTCTTTCTTAGGGGCTCAAAGCCTCAGCGTATATTGGTGATCACCTGGTCAGAAAACGTCATGCCGATGCGGGCGACGCGTCCGCCTGAAATGGCGTAGGTAAGCCAGATGGTGCCGGGAGTGGCAAGGCCCGACTTGATCGTGCAGTAGACCAGCTCCCCTTCAAGGGGATCGTCGGACGCAACCGTGTAAGCGGCATAACCTATGGGGGCATCGTAGTAGATGCCGCGATCGCCGCGCTGATTGGGCAGCTGCCCCATGTCACGGAATTTGCCGGTTACTTCATCCATGGATTGCCCAACGCGCGTTTTGCGGGGGCCCGTGAGGTCTGAAAGATCCGTATCGATGTGATACAGCAGGTTACCGTCATCCGTCAATACAAATCGCGCTTCGCCCCACGCATACGAGCAAACAGTGCTCGTGCCCTTCACAAGGCTGTCCTTGCCTTCCTCTCTGGTTTGCGGCTCGCCGAATCGCTTGATAAACTCATCGACGGTGATCTTCATGAGGGCGAAATCCTCAAACGTATCCTCAGAAGAAAAATACTTGTCGAACCTGCCGGCGATCCTGTAGTCCTGCGTCATTTCATTACTGATCTTACCGTAACTGTTGACGGCGATCGCCTTTAGGTACACGCGGCCGGGCGGCAATTGGATGCCTTCGCCCACATATTCGGGTGAACTGACGGTCGGCCTTGTGCCGTCAATGGTATAGTACATCCGCACATTGGGGTCATCTCCCACGTTGCGCAAGTTGACCTTGAAGGGCTTCTTGTACTCCCCGGGCTGCACGTTGGCACGGGGCGCAAGTGGTACGGGCAAGGTAATGGTGTACTTGACGCTCATTTCATCGCTCAGGAGGTTCCGGGACACGCAGACCGCACGAAAAGTATGCACCCCCTCCTGCATATGAAGAGGCTCTGTAAAGAGTATACCCTCTTCGGGCAGTATCTCATCGCCCGTGGCATAGTAAATATCATATCCCTCATCGGATGAAAACGAGACAGTCTGCGTAAACACATACCGTCCGCCTGCCAACGACGCGGTAGGCGGGGACGGAACCAACTGACTGCGCTCCTTGAAAAAGGCGGTTTCACCGGTATCCTCAAAGGCGATCTTCAAAAGGTCCGCCGCCTCGGCTGTCAGCCCGCCGTCCTGTAAAATGCGGATGGCGTTGCGATAGCCCACGATGCGCATGGTTTTGCGCGCGGGTTCATCGCCCGGGTTCTCTTCATAAATGCGGGTGTAGACCGCCATGGCATCCTTGGCGCGCCCGGCGGCTTCGTATGCTTCCGCGAGGAAAAGCAGATTACGGGAAATGTCTTCCCCTTCCGGCTCCTGCGCCAGGGCTTTTTCATACGTCGCGATAGCGCGGGGGATCTCGCCGCGGTCCAGTTGCTCGGTACCCACAGTCCACAGCGCGGCGGCATTGGCTTCCCGTCCGGCGCGGGCCAGGATGACCTGCCCGGCGGGTGTCAGCTTCAAATACGCGTATGTACCCACCATAAGCAAAAAGGCCAGAATAACACACGCAAACCCGACCCACGCCCAGTTGATAACGTGCTTGCGATAATAGATGCTTTCATTGCGCGGCCGCGGCTGACCGCGGCGCTTCTTGCGCCGTTTATCCGTGCTTGCCTTTTTGATGCTCTGTGATAAGGGCGGCAGCGCATCATCGGGCATGGAAGCCAAATGGGAAACGGCCGGGGTACCCGGCTCTTCCCCCATATATGCGCCGCAATAGGGACAAACGTGCGACGCGGACTGCGATTCCCGGCCGCAGCGTATGCAGGTCATCCCCATCCCCCTTTAATCTTCCGGCCCAAACAGGGCATTGTATTGCGCATCCTCGTCAAATTCGCGCGCAGGCGCTTCGCCGCCCAGCCCCTCAATGGCGCTGCGCAACTCGATAAAGTCAAGATAATTGGTTTCCTCCGATGCCGCCGCCTCCATCAGGATAGGCAGGGCGCGGTTATCGCCCAACCGTCCCAAATAAGCGGCAAGGATGCCCCGGCGTTCGGGATCGAGGATAAACAGGCGAATCAAACCTTGATAGATGCGCTCGTCGCCGGGGTAACGGCTGAGCACGGACAGGAGCGCTTCCTGCGCCCGGTCATCAGCATCGTCAAGGGCCTTAAGCATTTCGGGCACGGCGGCTTCACCCATTTCGTCCAAGGATTCGATGGCGTTGTCGCACAAATCGTCGTCCTCCTCATGCGTTACCTGCCACCTGATATAAAGGCGCATGGGCGCAAAGCTGTTGATGTCGCGCAGGAGCGTGACCGCCAGCATGCGCTCTTCCTGCGGCCTGTAAGTGTCTTCAAGGCGCGAGAGCAACGGCTTCTCGGCTTGCGGTCCCAAATCTGCGATGCGGCTCAGGAGCATATCGGGCACGCCGATATTCGCGGAAACATAATCTGACAAGAGGCTGCACAGTTCATCCGCATCCGTGAAGCGATCAAAGTATTCACCGGGACTTTGGCCATCCAGCCAAGCGACCGGGGTATCCAGAAAAGCGTCATAAACAGAGGGCAGATCGCGTTCCATGTCATCCGCATGCGCGTACTTATCGCGGTTTTCTTCCGCCCAGCTTGTCAGATACAGGGTAAACTTCGCGTCAAAATCAATCAGCAGCATTATCCACATCCTCCCGCGGCAGTTGAGCGTTCGTGAGCAGCTTTTTTATGTCGTCCGGGGAAAAAACGCGCCGTGTACGGCAAAACCAGCACACCATTTCCACATCGTCGTTTTCCTCCAACATGCTGCGCAGTTCCTTTTCCCCGGTAGCAATCAGCGCGCCGGTCATCTTTTCGCGGGAACAATCACACTTGTAGCCTAGGGGCTTTTCGTCCAATATCTCAAGATCCATGTCTCTAAACCATGCGCCAAGCAACTCTTCCATGGAGCGGTCATACAGCTCGCGGCTGATATTGCTGAAAAAGGGTATACGCATCTCGACCATCTGCAGGGTCTTTTCCTTACAGCCGGGCATGGGCTGAATGAGAATGCCCCCGCTGGACAGCACCGCGCCTTCCGAGTTAAGGCACCCCAGAGCGATGAGCGATGGCGTTTGCTCGGATACGGCAAAATACTGCGTCAAATCCTGCGCGACGCCGCCGGAAACCAGCGCGCTGGCGCCCACGTACGGTTCGCCCGCTCCCATGTCCTTGATAACGGTAAGGCGGCCGTTCCGGCCGATGAAGCCCTCCACGTCCTGTTTGCCATTTAACTTGGGGAGCTCCGCCTGGGGGTTTTCCAAGCTAATTTTTAGATTGCCGCCGCGGCCTACGCTGGTTACTTTGCCGCCCGCGCCGTCGCCTGCAAATGTGATGGTGACACTGCCTTTGTCTTCCTTGAGCATGGCCGATACGATCGCAGTGCCGGACAAAATGCGGCCTATGGCGGCAGTGGCAACATCACTGGCCAGGTGGGTATCCGACGCTTCCTGCGTAAGCCTGGTGGTGCGGCACATCATGATACGCGCTTGTCCGCCCATGATGGTGGCGCGCAGCAACATATCAGGCGCGCCAAAGATAAGCCCGTCCATAGTTGCTGTGTTGTCTTGGTAGTCCTGAGTCATCTTTCCTCCAAAGCCGTTTTGACGGCCGTAATGTGAATTCTGTGTTCCGTGTCCGTGGGCGCCTGGTTTCCAACGTCACCAAAGACCCGGATGTCCTCAAACCCGCACTCTGACAGGGATCTTTCAAGTTCTTCCCTGCGCCATGCCTGTTGGGACTGCGTTTCGACAGCTCGGTCGTACGCCCCGTCGTCACGCCTGGAAAAAATGTCCAGCTGCATGTGCACCCGGCGGCGGGCAGCTTCCCACTCGTTTTGCCATAGGACGCATGTGTCGCTGTCGGATTTTCCCAAGGTGTTATCGCCCAGAACATGCTGTAATTTATGCTCGGTACTGACGTCCAGCGCAACGACGCCACCCGCCCCAAGCGCGCTATGCGCCGCACAGAAAAAGTCTTTCAGCTGTTTTGAAGTCATCAGGTAGTTGGGCCCGTCGCACGTGCAAAGTACGGCATCCACCGCACGGTGGAGCTTCAATTTTCGCATATCCTGCCTGACAAAGCGGATATCCCGGCCCGATTCCCGCGCCTTTCTGACGGCGATATTCAGCATATCTTCGGATGCGTCAACGCCGGTCATGCGAAAACAGCGGCTAAGCGGAATAGTCAGACCGCCTGTCCCGCACGCGCATTCCACCACCTGCGCCCCCGCCATCACGCCGCGCTCCAGGAGCCGTTCCGCGTAGAAATCCGCCCAGCCGGCGTAATCGACATCCCGCATCAACAGATCGTACACCGAAGCAAAACTTGAATACATTTAGACGATCGTATCCTTACTGCCGGCAAAGGCCGGAGCCGTTTCCTCATCGTCTTCATCGTCGTCGTCCCTGTCCTCGGGGTTGATGAGGCCGCGGTTCACGCTTGCGCCTTCAATACGGCTGTTGATATAGCGATCAAACACACTGTTTGTGAAGGACGCGTATACGAACCGCGCCAGCGCGTTGCCCAGAAAAACATAGTAGCCGCCGAGCACCATCACCGCGTAGAGGCCCCAGGGGGTGAACAGCATAAACACAGAAGCGAGGATGGCAGGCACCAGCATGATGAGCCGCACGAGCACCGTCTGCGGCAGACGTCCGATGGCCAGCAGCAGGCTGTTTTTGACCAGCTGGCCAAATTTCATCTCGTAGGACACCATCATGGGATAAGCGAAAGTGAGGCCCAAAAACCAGACGACGCCCAGCGTCATGGTAAGCACCTGCGGGATGACAAATAGCGGGCTGGTCTTTGCCATGCCGCCGTAAAACTGCCAGCAAAGGAGCATGGTAAAGGGCACGATGCCGGTGATCAGCGATATTCCCAGCGCCTGTTTCCAGTTGCTTTTTAGTGCGTCCTTAAAGTCCGACCAGACAAAAGCATGCTCATCCCGCGCCCAGTTACGCGTCACGTACGCCATGCCTGCCTGAATGGGACCGGTAATGGCGATGCAGGGCGCCAATTGAAGCAGTGCCATAAACGCCACATTGTACAGCGCCTGGGCGCGGTTGTTGTAGATGTCCAGGTATTCCGGCGTGGCGGCAGCCATATCGGCTTCCACGTCCATGAAGATGCCCACCAGTGACAGCGTATTGCTGAACAGATTGACCAAAACGTACATCATGGGCAAAAAGGCGATCACCGCCAACAGGTTAAGCCGGAAAAGGCCGGCTATTCGCACGCGCAGCATCTCAAAAAAGAGCTGTTTGCGGTTTTCGGGCAGGTCGCGCTTGCTATAGTCGCCCTTGCCGCTTTTGCCGTAGTAGTAGCTGTTCATCATCCGTCCAAACATGTGCCGCCTCCTGATATAATCATCCAATTCTTATTATACCATGCGTGCAAAGCAAAATAAACCAAAGCATGTGAACAAACTGTAACAGGTCCCACGCAAACCGCAGGCGTTATGCTGCTTTGAGATGCGAAAACTACTCCACCGTAACGGACTTGGCGAGGTTGCGCGGCTTATCTACATCATTCCCATTGAGGGCCGCCACGTAATAGGCAAACAACTGCAGCAGGAGAATAGCAATGACGGGCTGCAGTTCATCCGACAGATAGGGTATTGGCAGGCTGTGGTCCACTACGTGCTTTATGTCTTCGTCTCCCTGAAGGGTAATGGCGATCACGACGGCGCCGCGCGCCTTGACCTCCTGGATATTGCTCTGCATCTTTTCCCTGAGCCTTTTTTGCGTAACCAGCGCAATGACCAGGGTACCAGGCTGGATCAGGGAAATGGTGCCGTGCTTCAATTCACCCGCCGCCTGCGCTTCCGAATGGATGTAGGAGATCTCCTTGAGCTTGAGGGACCCTTCAAGAGAAAGGGAAAAATCGATTCCGCGGCCCACAAAGTAGATATCCTTGCAGTTAAAAAACAGCGAAGCCAGGCGCTGCACTTCCCGATGGTCGCTGAGGACCCCCTCAGTGACCTCGGGCAGTCTGAGCAGCATCTCCTGTGCTTCGCCAAGCTCTTCGTCACTCATTTTCCCGGTCTCCTGCGCCAGGTACATCGTCACCAGCACCAGCGCAGCGATCTGCGACGTATATCCTTTGGTAGTCGCCACAGCGATCTCGGGACCGGCCCAGGTGTACAGGGTATAGTCCGCCTCGCGCGCGATGGTCGAACCCACCACATTTACAATGGCAAGTGTCCTGACGCCATGGGCTTTCGCTTCCCTAAGCGCAGCGATGCTGTCGGCAGTCTCTCCGGACTGGCTGATAATGATGACAAGGTGGTCAGGCTTGAGGATGGGCCGGCGGTAACGGAACTCAGAAGCGATATCCACTTCAACCGGTATACCCAGCTTGCTCTCCAGCAGGTTTTTGCCCAGGCGCCCCGCGTGATAGGCGGAACCGCACGCCACGATGTAAACCATGCTGATGTGTCGGATCCAGTCCGGATCAAGCTTCAGATCGTCCAGAATGAAGCGTCCGTCCTTGATGCGGGGACGGATGGTTTCCCGAAGGGCTGCGGGCTGCTCCATCATTTCCTTCATCATGAAGTGTTCATAGCCGCCTTTTTCCGCGGCGGATACATCCCAATCCACATGGAAGGGCTCTTTTTCGAACCTGTCCCCGTAAGCGTTGTGGAAAACGATGGATTCCGGCGTCAGCAGGGCGACTTCACCGTCCTCCAAAAGATAAACCTCCCGCGTGAGGTTCAGGATTGCCGGTATATCGGAGACAATGTAGTTTTCCTTTTCACCCCGTCCGACGATCAGGGGACTGTCCTTGCGTATGGCGGCGATCACGTCGGGCTCGTCAACACTCAGGACACCCAGCGCATAGGAACCTTCCAGATGCTGAGCAGCCGTCATCAAGGTTTTAACCAGATCCCCCTGATCATAGAATTCGATCAGGTTGCTGATGACTTCGGAGTCGGTATCCGATCGGAACACATAGCCCTTCAAGATCAGCATCTCCTTGAGCGGGCGATAGTTTTCGATAATGCCATTATGAACAACGGCAAAATGCCCGTTATGGGACAGATGCGGGTGCGAGTTGCGATCGGAAGGCTCGCCGTGCGTTGCCCAGCGCGTATGCCCGATGCCCATACTGCCCGGCATATCCCGGCCGTCCGCAGTCATATTGGCCAAAAGCTGAAGCCTTCCGCGCGTCTTGCGCACCTGGATGGCCCCCCGGTCGATGACCGCCATGCCGGCCGAATCATAGCCCCTGTACTCCAGTTTCTTGAGCGCCTCCAGCAATATGGGCGCTGCCTGGCGATGCCCGGCGTACCCCATGATTCCGCACATAACGTTTCCTCCCCTGCATACTCTGAATGAACTGAATATACCCTGATCAACATCTCTTTGGCGCGTGGCGGATATTACCGCATCAGCGCTGACTCTACAAAGTCACGGAAAAGCGGATGCGGCCTGTCGGGCCGGCTTTTGAACTCCGGATGAAACTGAACACCCACAAAGAACGGGTGGTCGGGCAGCTCCACGATTTCCGCGAGGCCCCTGTCAGGATTCCAACCCGTGAAGCGCATGCCTTTCTCCTCAAAAGCCCGCAAAAAGCGGTTGTTGAACTCATAGCGATGGCGGTGACGCTCAAAAACAAGGTGCCTTCCATAGGCTTCAAAGGCCTTTGAAGCCTCCTTCAGTTTGCACGCAAACGTGCCAAGGCGCATCGTGCCGCCAAGGGTATCAAGGTTCTGGTCCGGCATGAGGAAAATGACAGGATACGGCGTATCTTCAGACACCTCCGTGCTGTCCGCCTCTTGCAGCAAGAGTACATTTTTGGCAAACTCTATAACCGCCGTTTGCATGCCAAGGCATAAGCCCAAAAAGGGTACGTTCTTTTCACGCGCATAGCGAATGGCAGTCATTTTGCCGGTCAGCCCGCGCGCGCCAAATCCCCCGGGCACCAAAATGCCCTGCGCGCCTGACAGCATCTCATCAACGTTGCCGTCACACAGATCCTCCGCTTTGATCCATTGAATGGCCACGCGGCATCCGGCGGATATGCCCGCGTGCTTGAGCGCTTCCACCACGCTCATATAGGCGTCAGGCAATTCCACATATTTCCCGACGATGGCTATCCTAACAAGCTTCTGACAAGCTTTGTCAGCTTGCACCAGCTGTTCCCACGCGCCCAGGTCACATTTCAAACCCTTAAGGCCCAGCAGCTCACATACGCCGGCATCCATCCCTTCCCTATGCAGAGTCAGGGGGATCTCATAAAGCGTATCGGCGTCGATGTTTTCAAAGACACGCGCGGCGGGCATATTGCAGAACATGCCGATTTTCGCACGTACTTCCTGCGACAAGGGTACCTCGGTGCGGCATACGAGGATATCCGGCTGAAGGCCCATCGACCCCAATTCCTTCACGGAGTGCTGCGTCGGCTTGGTCTTTATCTCCCCCGCCTTGCGCAGATAAGGCACTAAGGTCACATGGATGAGCAAGGTGTCACCCCGCTCCAGCTCATAGCGGATCTGCCTGATGGCTTCCAAATACGGCTGTCCTTCTATGTCCCCCACTGTGCCGCCGATTTCAACGATGACCACATCGGGCTTTGATCCCTTTTCAGCTATAGCGAAGATGTTTGCCTTGATCTCATTGGTAATGTGGGGAATGATCTGCACGGTGTCCCCAAGATAGTCCCCGCGCCTTTCCCTGTCTATGACGTTCTTGAAGATCCGGCCTCCGGTCACATTTGATCCCCTTGAAAGATTCTCGTCAATGAATCGCTCGTAGTGACCCAGGTCCAGGTCAGTCTCCGCCCCATCCTCGGTCACAAATACTTCGCCATGCTGGTAGGGGTTCATGGTACCCGGATCCACATTGAAATAGGGATCAAGCTTTTGCATGGTTACTTTCAATCCTCGGCATTTGAGCAGCCGCCCGAGGGACGCCGCCGTGATCCCTTTGCCCAGCGACGAAACAACGCCGCCGGTGACAAATATGTACTTTACCGCCACTTTATGTCCTTTCCTGCGCGAAACGCGCGTGTATCCCCCTGCTCTGTTACGCCCTAATGATGCGCTGCGCGACCAGAGACATGCGGATCCCTTCCTGCATGCTGACCCGCTGCAGCAGCCTGTGCGCATCGCCTTCATCAATGTTGTGACGTTCGGACAAGAGGAGCTTGGCCAGGCGGATGGTTTCCTCTTCTTGCGCGCTTCGGTTGCGGTGCAGGGCCCATTGTCGCTTTTCTTCGCTTCGAAGCAGGAATCGTATCTTCTCTGCCAGTTCGCGCACGTTAAGCGGCATTTCCATAAGGACAAGTCCCTCCCCCGCGTTTTCCGGGCATCGGGAGGAACGCTGCAATACCACGACCAGCGCGTCCTCCCCCAGTATCCGGGATAGGTCAGCTGCCGTCATGTCCGATAGTCTTGGCCCACACAAAACCAAGCCTCCCCCGGAACGCCTGACCGCGCGGATCACTGTGGCACCCGCATTGTGCGTTTCCATAAGCGGCAGGCCTTCCGCCCTGAGCGCCCGTGAGAGGCTTTGGCAGGTTTGCTGATTTGTGAACGCCGGAAAGACGCTCAGCATTGCGTTTCGCCGCCCGGGTCATGGGGAGAACGCATGATCAGTAAATGCCCAGGTATTTCTTGACTTCCCAATCACTCACCTGCGTGCGGTATTCATCCCACTCCTTTTCCTTGCCTTCCAGGTAATGGGCAGTGACATGTTCGCCCAGCGCGTCGGTCATGAGGGCGTCCTCCTTCATGGCTTCCAGCGCCTCCTTGAGAGAGCCGGGCAGGCTTTCTATGCCTTTTTCCCGACGCTGCGCTTCGTTCATGGCAAAGATGTTTTCAGCAATTTCCTTGGGAGGCTGGAGTTTTTCCTTGATGCCGTCCAGCCCCGCCGTCAGACAGAGCGCCAACGCCAGATAGGGGTTGCATGTCGGGTCGGGGCTGCGCAATTCAAGCCTCGTGCTTTGCCCGCGTGCCGCCGGCACGCGGATCAGCACGCTGCGGTTAACAGAGGACCATGCCAGGTAGCAGGGGGCCTCGTAACCCGGCACCAAACGCTTATACGAGTTGACCAAGGGATTGGTCACCGCCGTCATTCCCCGTACATGCTTGAGGAGCCCCGCGATGAAGCTATAGGCTTCCCAAGACAGCTGCCGGGGATCCGTCTCGTCAAAGAAGATGTTTTTCCCTTCCCTGAAGAGGGACATATTGGTGTGCATGCCCGAACCACTCCTGCCAAACAGAGGCTTGGGCATGAAAGTCGCGTGCAGGCCGCTGCGCCTGGCGAGTGATTTGACGGCAAGCTTGAAGCTGATGATGTTGTCAGCCGCGCGCATGGCATCGGTATATTTGAAGTCGATCTCGTGTTGTCCGGGAGCCACCTCGTGATGGGATGCCTCGATCTCAAAACCCATCTCCTCCAGCGCCATGCATACCTCGCGCCTGACGCCCTCGCCATGGTCAAGGGGGCTCAAGTCAAAGTAGCTGGCTTCGTCCCCGGTGACAGTCGTCGCTTCGCCCTTTTCATCCAGCTGGAAGAGGAAAAATTCGCATTCCGGCCCGACATTGAAGGCGTATCCCATCTCCTCCGCTTGTTTTAGCGCACGCTTGAGCACATACCGCGGGTCTCCTTCAAACGGCTTCCCCTTGGTTGTGTAGACATCGCAGATCATGCGGGCAACCCGGTCGTGGTCCGGCCGCCAGGGCAGCACGGTGAAGGTATCAAGGTCGGGATGCAGCCGCATATCCGACTCCTCGATGCGCATGAAGCCTTCGATAGAACTGCCGTCAATGGTGACCTGGTTATTGAGTGCCCTCTCGATTTGCGACGCAGTGATCGCTACATTCTTGATTTGCCCGAAGATGTCCGTAAACTGCATGCGAATGAAACGGATGTCCTCTTCTTTGACTCTGCGAATGATCTCTTCCTTAGTCGCCATAGCCATGCGCTTTCCCTCCTCAATAAAAATAAGGCTGGTTGTGCTGAAGTTTCATCAGCACCCTCGCCCCATGAATGACGAAATTATAAATGCGGGACATGCGACCCGTCAAGTTTTTCCTTTGTACTGTTGATTTGCATAGTATTCGTCAGCTTCCGGGCCGATCCCGCAGCGTTCAAGAGATCACGGTCCCGATTTTCAGATATGATCACGAGGGCCGGTAAGACGCCCACCCGGGACAAAAAACGCCCGAACATATGTGCCGCGTGGCTCTTTTTTGGTGTATAATGTGGTCGTTGCGCATGGACAACCCGGTCCGCCAAAGCTGCGCAGTCCCGTGAAAGAAGGAGATGGACAAATGCAACTGAAAGTCAAAGACATCCGCAAAAGCTTCGCCGACAAGGAAGTGCTGCATGGTATCAACTTCACCGTGCAAAGCGGCAAAGCCATGGGATTTTTGGGCCGCAACGGGGCGGGAAAATCAACCCTGTTCAGGTGCCTGATGAATGTGTTTCGCGCTGATTCGGGGCAATTTCTGCTGGACGGCAAACCCTTTAAACCGGGCGATTACCGCATCGGCTACTTGCCTGAAGAGCGCGGAATGTACGCCAAAAATAAAGTGCTGGAGCAATTGGTCTACTTTGCAAGACTGCGCGGCGGAAGCAAGGAAGACGCGACGCGCTCGGCCAAAGAATGGATCAGCTTCTTTGAACTGGACGACTACGCGAACCGCCCTTTGGAGCACCTTTCCAAAGGCAACCAGCAGAAGATCCAAATCGCCCAAGCATTCCTCAATGACCCGGACATCCTGATCCTGGACGAACCTTTCAGCGGCCTGGACCCGGTCAACGCGGGGATTTTCAAGGGAGCCATCAAGGAATTCGTCAAAAAGGGCGCTTTGCTCATCTTCTCCTCCCACCAAATGGCGTATGTGGAGGAAGTGTGCGACGATATTTCGCTCATCCACGAGGGGGACATCCTCTTGACAGGTGATCTGGACGCGATCAAGCGCCAGAGGGGCCAGCACAAGCTGTACATGCGGGTGGATGATTTGCCTCCTGCGGCATTGATCGACCTTCTGAAACAGGCGTTTCCTCCCGTCACTTGCGATATATTGGAGGAAAGCATCATCATCGACACCGGCAATCAGGTGGCGCAAACAGACATCATGGCGTTCCTTTCAAAACAACCCTGGACTGTGGCACGCTTTGGCGTGTATGAACCCAGCCTCAATGACATCTTTATTTCCCTGGCAGGAGGTGAACAGGCATGAGGAATTTTAAACTGGTCTTCGGTTACGAACTCAGCAACCAATTGGGCAAAAAAAGCGTTCGGGTAACGACCTTCATAATCATGCTGGTCGTATTTGCGCTGTTCTTCATTCCGCGCTTTGGCGATCTGTTTGCGCCGCCCCAGGTGGCGTTGGACTCAGCGGCACCGGGGGACGCGGGTTATGTGGCGGCAGTGGAGGGCGCGGGTTATGTATTTAGTGATGAGGATCTTAAAAACCACTTTGTCCCCATCCTGCGCGCTGAGGAAAACGACATCTACGCTTCTCGGGATGAACTTCTTGAAGCCGTGCGTGAGCGCGATGTTGCCGTCGGTTTTGTTATCAAATCCCCGACCGCTTTTGAAAGTATCTGGCAGGACAAGGACATGTACTCCACCGCGCCTGACACGCTGGCCGCCATCATGAGCCGCGCTCATATCAACAGCATGCTCAGTGCCAAAAATATCACGCTGGAGGAAGTCGAGGCTGTTCAAAACTTCCAGGTGGACCAGGCCACCACTATTATGGGCAAGAATAGCGTAAACAACGTTATTTTGGCCTTCGCATTCACATTTGTTGTATATATGATTGTTCTCATGTATGGGAACACCACTTCCACAATGATCGCGCGCGAAAAGGACTCCAAAACCATGGAACTGCTGATCACTTCCGCCAATCCATCCAGCCTGATCCTGGGAAAAGTGGCGGCAAGCGGCGCTTCCGCCATGATCCAGATGGGGCTCATCCTCGCGGCGGCGGTCGCCGGTTTCAGGATAAACAAAAACCTGCTGCCCCCCGAAATCACAGTGATGCTTTCCGGCACGCTGACAACGGAATACATCGCGGCGTTCCTGTTCTACTCGCTCGTGGGCTATATCATGTACTTGTTCCTCTACGCGTCCCTTGGTTCCACAGTGAGCAAAGTAGAGGATGTCGGCGGCGCCACAGCGCTGATACAATTCCTGTTTATCGGTGCTTACCTTGCTTCTACTCTAACCATGAACCTGCCCAATTCCACGTTATCGGTGATCACGTCCCTGTTCCCCTTCACCAGCATCATGGTGATGCCGCTGCGCGTCGCGCTGGTAACGGTACCCTTGTGGCAGCACGCGCTGGCAGGCGGGTTGCTAACGCTTTTCACCATTGGGTTTGCGTTCCTCTCCATCAAGATCTACCGCTGGGGCACACTGAACTACGGCAACAAGAAGGGCTTCTTCCACGCCATCAAAATGGTGCTGAAAGTCAAAAACTAAGACATAAAGCACTTGTTCCCAAGCATGCCGTCATCTGACAGCATCTAAAGCCAAACTAAACAATCAAAAAATCGCGTCAACTTCCAAGGCCGCAGCTATTGCGGCCTTTCCTTATGGCTGCTGCTTGCCGCGCGCAAATGGGTCAAACGGTCTTGTGCAGGATTTTCGTTGCATACTAGTACATCGTTCTTTTAATAACTTAACTATCAACCAGCGCTAACCTCGTCCATTTTATATGTCCATCGATATACAACCGGATCTTCGTTGACTTCATCAATATAGCGATAGATTCTCTCAATCA
>LFTR01000173.1:0-375 GCA_001513425.1 Clostridiales bacterium DTU024 | reverse complement strand
AGCCATGAGCCGTGCTTGGGCGTAAAAACAAATTCAAACCGATTCGGGATTGTCTCAAGATATCGGCGCGTCTCCTTCGATGTGTGGATACTGTGGTTGTCCAGGATGATTCGGATTTTGTCGCCATGATTGTACTTCTCATCCAGAACCTTGAGAAAGGCTATGAAGTCAACACTTTTATGTGTGTTACTAATCTTTGGAATAATCTCACCCGTAAGCAAATCGATACCGGCTAACAGGGACACGGTGCCCAGGCGTTTGTACTCACTGTCACGGGCTACATATCCATGTGCCTGTGTCGGTTGCATATCCTCAGCCACATTGGCGATTGCTTGAATGCCCGGTTTCTCATCGTAGGATACAGTAATCGTCTTG
>LFTR01000055.1:384-1012 GCA_001513425.1 Clostridiales bacterium DTU024 | reverse complement strand
GCAGTCTCCATAAACTCATGCACCCTGGGATAGCGGTCAAAATACTTGGCAATAAAATCAGCAGCGCGCTTGCGGGTGATGCCGATGTTGTTGGAGAGGCCAAAATCGCTGATGCCGTATACGATACCAAAATTGACTGCCTTGGCAGCAGAACGCATATCGCCTGTTACCTGCTGCATGGGCACATCGTTGATCTCTGCCGCTGTGCGGATATGGATATCCTGTCCTTTGATAAAGGCATCGCACATCGCCTCATCCTGTGACATATGCGCCAGCACCCGCAGTTCAACCTGCGAATAATCGCCGTCCACCAGGATATATCCGGGTTTGGCAACGAAGGCACGGCGGATCTCCCTGCCCATCTCTGTTCGGATGGGGATATTCTGCAAGTTGGGCTCCGTTGAGCTGATCCGTCCGGTGGAGGTACCCGTCTGGTCAAAGGTGCTGTGAATGCGGCCTGTCTCATCTACTTTACGAAGTAATCCATCAATATATGTACCGTTTAATTTCACAATCTGGCGGTATTCCAATATCTTGTCGATGGCCGGGTGCATTTCACGCAAGCCTTCCAGGGTATCGGCATCTGTCGAATAACCAGTTTTGGTCTTTCGCTTGCCGGGCAAAGCTA
>LFTR01000055.1:0-245 GCA_001513425.1 Clostridiales bacterium DTU024 | reverse complement strand
AGGGTAAAACGCTCTCCCATCTCTATGAGCGGTTCCTTGTCCACCTGGAAGCCCTCTACTTCCATATCAAACAGCACCCTTACCAGGGGCAGCTCGATATATTGATACAAACTTTGCATCTCTTCGTCTTTTAACTGCTTCAGCTGAGCCTTTAGTAAAAAGGCAATACCCTGCGCGTCTGGTGCTGCGAAGCTTGCCAGCCCATAGCTGCGCTCCTGCGGGTTGTGCAGATAGGCCAGGATCAT
>LFTR01000128.1 GCA_001513425.1 Clostridiales bacterium DTU024 | reverse complement strand
GGGCGTTACGGTGCCCAACAGTGCCGCGACGATATTCGCTCCGATACCATGGAAACGCCCCAGTATCTTCTTGCTGCGTTCCGGCGGAAAGAAGCTTTGGACATAGCTGATGAAGAAGATGAGGAAGCACAACAGCACGACGATCTTGATCACGTCGTAAACGAAAAACTGCAGGCTCCCCACCCAGCGGTTTGCTGTGTCCAGGCCCAAGGCGGACAAAGCATCCCCGATCAAAGCATTCAACCATCGCATCCCCAGAACCTGGTTCTGGAAAAAGTCCCATACTGTTTTGATTGCCTGCAATTAACTTTACCTCACTTTCAGCTTCCGGGTTATCGTTGTGCTTCCGGGTCCGCATCAAAGGGACGCACAACAGCCCTCATCCCCTAATTGTATTACGCCCTTGGGGACATATCTCTTAAGGGTTTCAGCGGCGCCGCCAATGCCCTGAACGCTGATGCTGTAATGCGTCCACTTTCCCTCCTGCCTGCCCTCCACCACGCCCGATTCGCACAGGATCTTCATGTGGTAGCTCAAGGTAGACTGCGGAAGGTCCATTTCCTCGTTCAACGCGCAAACGCACTTTTCCCCGTCCAGGAGAAGCGCCAAAATGCGTAAGCGCTTTTCATCGCAAAACGCTTTGAAAGTCTTCGCTTCGTCAAAGAAGTCCCTCTCCATGCGTTCCCCTCCTCAAATCAAGACAATTTGATTTGACAATTCTATTCCTCATATCAAGATTTGTCAATATCAATTTTCCTATTCACGCAAAATTGTGCCCGACGTGAGGGCAGTCGATTTTTGAGTCAGCGACCCTCCGGATTTCTGATCAAGCGAATTGGGCAGCGCCTGCCGCTATCCGGAAGATGCCGCGTGAGTGGATCGATGATATTGGAATTTTCAACGTTGATCCCGTGCCGCAAGTGAAGAGCGAGGGGGCAGTGAAACCACTTGCCGGGTTTATCACCAATCGCATCCCGCGGCAAGCAAGGCCACCAGTTCTTGCAGCCCCTGACGGTCCTGTTCGTCAAAGCGGGCAAAACATGGACTGTCAATATCGAGCACGCCGACAACACGATTGTCGGCAAAAATCGGCAAAACGATCTCTGAATTGGAAGCGCTGTCACAGGCGATGTGCCCCGAAAACAGTTGGACATCGTCAACGATTATCGCCCTGTTTTCAGCGGCCGCCGTGCCGCACACTCCTTTGCCAAGTGGGATCAGAATGCAGGCGGGTTTGCCCTGGAACGGGCCCAGCAGCAACCCATCTTCCTGCACCAGGTAAAAGCCGGCCCAGTTAATATCCTTCAACGCGCCAAATACCAGCGCCGCCGCGTTGCTTAAGTGTGGCAACGGACGCCTCTCCCCTTCCATAAGGGCTGTGAGCTGCTTTTTTAGCAGCGCGTACATGTCCCGTTTATCGGCGGGATACATTTCTTCAGGCTGATTCATAGGTATCCTCCCTTACATCCTAAGTATACAACACTTTCGGAGGCGCCGCATAGCCAGCGTAAGCTTTTTGTCCCGACCGGCAAAATGACACATATCTCAACTTCCTCCTTCCCTGCGGTTATCCGCAAAAAAGGTCTTGACATGCTGCGCGCGACCCCCTATTATTGGACCAGATGGTTTAGACCAATTGGTCTAAGCAGACGTAAGGAGGAGGAGAACCTATGGAATGGTGGGTATGGGTGCTGATCGCGCTGGGTGTACTGGTGCTTGGTTATGTAAAACTGAAGGTGTTCAACAATATCATCAAAAAGAAAAAGCGCCCAACGTTTAAGGACGAGGACTGATGAAAGGAACAACCAAAACCCGTTCCGCAAACAAGCGAAAGTCGTTTATCACACCGGGTGCCTTTTGTGCGGGCGGAGCGTAGCAACATGAAAAAGGGATTCGATCCCGGTGCGATCACCGGGGAAAAAAATCCGCTCATGCGCTTTCCCCAACTGTATGAGGCAGCGTTGGATGAATTCTCCCAAAGGTCGTGGGGAGAAGCCTCGCTCAACGACATCTTGAGGCGTGCCGGTATGAGCAAGGGAAGCCTGTACCATCACTTTGGGGACAAGTTTGGACTGTACCTGGCCCTGATGGACATCATTTCGCAGCGCAAGTCGGCATTCTTCCTTCCCAGGCTTCAAGGGATTGGGGAAGGGGGCGATTTCTTCCGCGCTGTGAAGGACATCAGTCGGGAAATGATAGTCTTCATGTTCGAGGACGCACGAATGTATCACCTGTCTGCCAGACTCTTGCAGGAAGATCCCGCGTTGGTCAAGCGGCTGAGAGACTGCTTCCCCGTGGAGAAGGAAGGAATATTCCTGGCGCTGACAAACAGCGCCTTGCGCACAGGGCAGATCGACGAGCGCTTCTCGCCGGAGTTTGTGCTCAGAATGCTGGACATCCTGTTTTCGAACCTGCATCTGCTGCCCAAAGTGAATGATATGGATGGTGCCTACAGCCAGCTCGAGTTAGCACTTGATATGATGCAATATGGCTTGTGCGGCAAAGACGGAACAGATCGCAACATTCAGTCCCCCGAAGACCTTTACGCTTCAAGACAAAAGGAGAATACCGAGATATGACAAACGCTTTCACTGTCAGGAATCTAAGCTACCGCTACCCCAAGGCTCACCGGGATGCCCTGCAGGGGCTTGACTTCAACGTGCAGGAGGGCGAGATTTTCGGTCTGCTGGGTCCCTCAGGCGCGGGCAAATCCACCACGCAAAAAATCCTCACCAAGCTTCTGGAGGACTACAAAGGGTCCATCGAGTGCTTTGGGGAAGACCTGCGCAAAACCGGCAGAGCCTATTATGAGCAAATCGGCGTGGGGTTTGAAATGCCCGTTCACTTCACAAAGCTGACCGCAATGGAAAACCTGCGCTTCTTCCAGGGGTTTTACAAAAAAACCTCTGATATCCAGGCGCTGCTTACCCGCGTGGGCCTGTGGGAGCACCGTGACATGCGGGTGGGCGAATACTCAAAAGGCATGAAGGTAAGGCTCAACTTCGTACGCGCCATGATCAACACGCCACGCATCCTGTTCCTGGATGAGGTTACCAACGGGCTGGATCCGACCAACGCGCGCATCATCAAGGATATGATCGCGGAGTTCCGCTCTGCAGGCGGTACGGTATTCCTCACCACGCACCTGATGAGTGATGTGGAGCAGCTGTGCGACCGCGTGGCCTTTTGTGTAGAGGGAAAGCTGGCGGAGGTTTCCACCCCGCGCGAGCTTAAGCTGCGCTACGGCGTTAGGGAAGT
>LFTR01000044.1 GCA_001513425.1 Clostridiales bacterium DTU024 | reverse complement strand
CTGTGGAATCCCTTCAAAAGGATCAGGCATGCCTTTTCATACGGTTTACGGAAATCCGGTGTATGCTATACTGGTGCCATCAAAAAGGGTGCGATGATCCGGGGGTGAAACCAATGAGCAAACAAGAAAAAACGAACGCAATGCGCATGCTGGACAAAGCGGGCGTGCCCTATGAGACGCTTTTTTACGAAAGCGGCGGCGAAGCAATGGACGCGGTCACGGTCGCCAACCTTCTGGGGGTCGATCCGGAAATGGTGTATAAAACGCTGGTGCTCCAAGGCAGCTTTCAAGGGTATTATGTGTGCGTCATACCGGGGCCGGCGGAACTGGACCTGAAGCGCGCGGCCGCCTGTTTCAACGTAAAGAGCCTCCGGATGCTGCATGTGGATGAACTGAAGCCTGTGACGGGTTATGTACGGGGCGGCTGCTCCCCCATCGGGATGAAAAAGCGCTTCCCGACACTGGTGGACAGCGCATGCGATACGCTGCCCGCCCTGATCGTATCCGGCGGACAGATCGGGGTGCAGATACGCATCGCCCCAAAGGATCTGCTAAGCCTCATCTTCGCCGATACCGCGCCCCTCTCAAGAGATTAAGGGAAATAGAATGGCGGCACCCTGGCCGCCGGGAGCGATACATGACAATAACGGAGTATTTCAAATCGGACAGACAGGAGTATTGGCTGGATCAGAGCGAGCAAAGTGACTGGGGCGCAGGAAAGTATCTTCATCAGCTTCTCAAAACCGGCAGCCTCAAGAAATTGTGCGGAAAAGGACGCGGGTGCTCCTGCTGACAGATGGGGATACGTTGGTCTCCTTTTGCACGCTTGCCGACAGGGATGATATTCCGGGTACGACGCTTGGCCCATGGATCGGCTTCGTCTACACGTTTCCCGCGTTCCGCGGACACCGCCACGCGGGACAGCTGCTTGACTATGCCGCGCATACCGCAAAAGAAGACGGCGCCGGGCACATCCACATTTCGACGAATGCGTCGGGTCTGTATGAAAAGTTCGGGTATTCCTTTTTCGCTTTGCTCAAAGACCTTGGCGGTGATGATTCGCGGGTCTACCGCATCCCTCTAAAGCGCGAATCGGCCGATCGCCAAATGAGTGCCGAAAACATGTGGGCGGATTATGTGCGCGCAAATGATTTGAAGGATGACACCTATCGGGCGTGGGCGTTTGGCGCCGCGCCGGATCTCCTGAAGGACCTGACGCTCGCGGGCATCAAGAGCGCTGCGGCGTCCGCGTTCGACCTGTACGAAATATCGGGAGACTCGCTGCCCAAGGCCGGGGATCACAGCGTGATCCTGGACGCTCAGGGCAGCGCGGTGTGCGTCATCCGCACGTTGAAAGCGTACGTCGTCCCTTTCAATGAAGTCAGCGCAGAACACGCCCGCAAGGAAGGCGAAGGCTTAAGGGACCTTGCAACGTGGCGCAAAGTCCATGAAACATTCTTCACGGACTGCCTCGCGTCGGAGGGTCTCACGTTTCGTGAGGACATGAAGGTCGTCTGCGAAGAATTCGAGGTCGTATACCGTCCCCGTGATGAGAAGGGCACAGCGTGAAAGGGGCTGACGCACAACGCCGCGCGAACCGCATGCACCCCAAGGAGCCGCCTTTTTGGGTATGATGCGCTGTATCCCTTAGCTTCCGGGCATGCCGGGGTGACAATCCCCCCGGGATAGCTTAGAATGGCAATTGCACACGGCGAGGGCCGTCTGCGGAAGGACATGAATTAATCGATGAATCAAGGCAGAAGAAAAAAGAAGAAGAAATGGCCGTGGATACTGCTGCTGCTGGTCGCAGCGGCGATCTTCACGTTTTTGCAGCTGCGGGGCACAGTACGGCAGGGCTACAAGGAGGCGCAGGCCGCGCAGCGCGACATAGCCACCTATTACACTTTTTCGGGCAACCTGACACCGGTACTGGACGAAATACAAACCTCCAAAGAACAACTGAAGGTCAAGGAAGTCTACGTAGCGCAGGGCGATCTCGTCAGGGAAAATGACCCCCTTTTGCGCGCGACGGATGGCACGCGGGTAACGGCACGAAGCCCCGGCACGCTGGAGACCCTGTTTGTCGAAGCGGATGATACCCTGCAACCCGGCGGCCAGATCGCCCGCATCGTGGATTACGACCGGCTGGAGGTCAGCGTGGATGTGGATGAATATGACATCGGCGCGCTGAAAATAGGCAAGCAGGGCGAAGTGTACATAAACGCGCTTGACCTTAAGGTACCGGGCAGCGTGCGGGAGATCGCGCGCGAAGCCACCCTTTCGGGCGGGGTCAGCTTCTACGGGGTAAAACTGCAAATCAGCGCGGAAGATAATATAAGAAGCGGGATGAGCGCGGAAGTCAAGATCCTCAAAGAAGAAGCAAAAGGCGTTTTGAGCCTCAACCTGAATGTCATCAGCTTTGATGATGACAACAACCCCTACGTCCTGGTGCGTGAAAACGAAAAGGACATGGTACGCCGCTATATCGTGACCGGTGTCTCGGACGGGGTGTATGTCCAAATCATCAGCGGCCTCCAGGAAAACGAGACGGTTTACTATGCTGATATGGATATGATGCGCTTCTTTGGGCCCCCTTCCTCCTTCCGCTCGGGCAGAGAATGACGGATATGAGCATGCAGCCCGCCGCCGGCTTTTTCAGTATGAGGGGCATCACCAAAGTGTACCCCATGGGCAACGAAGAGCACACAGTGCTTCGCGATGTGGACCTGGACATTGCCCAGGGCGAATTCATCAGCGTCCTGGGGCCCTCCGGCAGCGGCAAATCCACCATGATGAACATCATCGGCTGCCTGGATACCCCCACCTATGGGGACTATTTCCTGCGCGGCAAGCCCATCGCCGACCAGGACGAAAACGAACTCGCCAAGATCCGCAACCGGGAGATCGGCTTTATTTTCCAGTCCTTCCAGTTGCTGCAGCGTCAGAACGCCCTGCGCAATGTGGAGCTGCCGCTCATTTACGCCGGCATGCCGCACAAAAAGCGGCTGGAGCGGGCGGAAGAAATGCTGGTACGCGTGGGTCTTCAAGACAAGCTTTGGCATTTCCCCAACCAACTGTCGGGAGGCCAGCAGCAGCGCGTGGCCATCGCCCGCGCGTTGGCTACCCACCCCACGATCCTGTTAGCCGATGAGCCGACAGGCGCGCTGGACCAAAAAACGGGACATCAGGTGATGGAACTGTTTTCTGCCCTCAATCAGGAAGGCCACACCATCATCATGATCACCCACGACATCAATATCGCCCGGTTTGGCTCGCGCATCGTGCGCCTGCTGGACGGCGTGCTGTCCGAAGGCGGGCCCGACGATGTTTAGGGAAAACGTCAAAATGTCCTGGGAGAACATCTTCGCCAACAAGATGCGCTCCTTCCTGACGGTGCTGGGCATCATCATTGGCGTGATGGCGGTCATCACCCTGATCACCGTCATGCAAAGCGCCACCAAGGAAGTGACCGGCCAGTTTGAAGCGCTGGGCGCGGGCACGGTCAGCGTGCGAGCGCCGGGCACGCCGCTCAAGCGCGGGTTGTCCGAAAGCGACCTTAAAGAGATCGCGGCGCTTGAAAATGTCAGCGGTATCAGCCCCGAGATCACCACCGGTCTGAGCGTCGTCTACGGCCGCTCCCTGCAGGAGGATGTCAGCATCGAAGGGTACGGTTTTACCTACTTTTCACGCAACAACGCCACGGTGGCGCGCGGCAGGCCCCTTCTGCCGCCTGACGAAGAGCAAAAATCCCTCGTGTGCGTCATCGACCGCACGCTGTCCGAAAAGCTGCTGGGCGGCACCGACCCCCTGCTCAAAGAGATCCTCATCAATGGCATGCGCTTCCGCATTGTCGGCATTCTGGCCGACCCCGAAAGTGAAAATGTGATGTCGCAATTTGCCGGCGCCAACGAGAACGGAAAAGTGCTGATGCCCTATACCACTTTGATGCGCCTTCTGAAACAGGACCTGGTAGGGCAGATCAGCGTGTACATCCTTGACACCGCAAGAGCCGACGAAACGGTGGAAGCGCTGGAAGCGGTACTGAAAAAAGCCTTCAACTACAAGGACAACAGCTACTCCGTCATCAACCTGGAAAGCCTTCTGGACGCCATGAACACCATGCTGAGCCTGATGACGGGCCTGCTGGCGGGTATTGCCGCCATCAGCCTTCTGGTGGGCGGCATCGGGATTATGAACATGATGCTGGTCTCTGTAACCGAGCGGACCAATGAGATCGGCCTTCGCAAGGCGCTGGGTGCCCGTCCCGCGAGCATCCAGGTGCAATTCCTTTTGGAAAGCATCATGCTGTCCTTTATCGGCGGCATCATCGGGCTGATTCTGGGATTATCCGCGTCCTATGGCTTGTGCCGCCTTTTGGATATCCCGTTCTCCCTATCCCTTGGCGCCATTATGCTGGGCGTTGGTTTTTCGGGCGCGGTGGGCATCATCTTCGGCTGGGCTCCCGCGCGCAAAGCAAGCAACCTCAATCCCATCGATGCCCTGCGCAGTGTGTAAGGAAAACCCATCAAAATTTGGAGGATCATTCCATGAAAAGAACACGCATTACAGCCTTGGTCATGTTTGCCCTGTTGACCCTTATTTCAGCGCTCCCGCCCGGGCGGGCGCTGGCGGCGGAAAAACTGCTGGTCGCCACAGTAACGGCGGCGGAAGAAATTGCCATCCTGGCCCCGCACAGCGGCGAGATCCGCCCCTTCACCCTTGAAGTGGGCGACCAGGTCAGCGCGGGTGACACGCTGTTCCTGATAAAGCCCGGCGAAATGCTTGCCCAGGCCGACGGCACGGTGGCCGTTGTGCACGCAGGCAGCGGGGAGAGTGCGTCAGGCGCGGTGAGCCGCTATGGCGCGGTACTGCAAATCGAGCATGAAAACCGTTATGAACTCATAATAAGCATGCGCACAGGCTACAACAGCGTGGAAAACCGCGACCTGTGGGTGGGCACACCGGTATATCTGCGCTCCGTGAACGGCGAACACTTCGGCCTGGGCACGGTGATCTCGGTCACCTCCGGCAATATGACGGTAACCGTTGAGCGCGGCGACCTCGTATATGACGAGGAAGTCCGCGCCTACCGGACAGAAGATTATGACGCCAAAGCCCTTCTGGGGCGCGCCAAGCCATCGCTTGTGCCACCGCACCTGGTGACCGCCGCGGGCACCATCCTGTCTATGAAAGTCGCACGCGGCAACAAGGTCAAGCAGGGCGATCTGTTGTTTACCTATGTACCTGAGTCTCTCTCGCCCTCCGAGCGCGCCACAAAAGGCGCGGCAAGGGCCACAGAAGCGCTGGTCATCAGCAGCGTATCGGCATTGCCGGGGGCTCAAGTCCAGCAGGGGCAGACGCTGGCAAGGGGTTTGCGCGCCTCCTCCATGCAATTGAGCGCGCAGGCGGAGGAAAAAGACATCCTCAGCCTCGTGGTCGGTACTGAAGCCACCGTCTACTTTGAGGAATTGGGACTGGATCCCATCCCGGCAAAGGTGTCCAAAGTATCGGCTTTGGGTACAGGCGACGACATCGCGCGCTACGAAGTCTCTTTCTCTTTG
>LFTR01000121.1 GCA_001513425.1 Clostridiales bacterium DTU024 | reverse complement strand
TGGAAGATGGGCGCGGGGCGCGGATGCCGTGACATGGTTTTTCTCACCATGGGCACGGGAATGGGCGGCGGTATCATCGCGGGGGATCGCCTTATTTCCGGCGCGAGCGACATGGGTGGCGAAGTGGGGCACATCCGCATTGAGGAGGACGGCCCCGTCGGCTTTGGTAAGCACGGCTCGTTTGAGGGATTTACTTCAGGGGGCGGCATCGCGCGCCTGGCGCAGAGCCTGGCGCGGGAAGCGAAATTGAATGGCAAGCCTTTTTCTTTCGCCGCAGGCGAAGAAGCGATCCGGGCACTGGACACCAAGACGCTGGCACAGGCGGCACAAGCAGGGGATGGGGACGCCGTGCGCATTTTTCATATCGTGGGCGAAAAATTAGGCAAAGGATTGGCGCTGCTGATCGACATATTGAACCCGGAACGCATTGTCATCGGCAGCATTTTTGTTCGGTGTGAGGCATTGCTGCGCCCTGCCATGGAAACCGTGCTTAAGCGGGAGTGCATCCACTTTTCCCTGGAAGCATGCCGCGTTGTGCCCGCCCGGACGGGTGAAGATCTGGGCGATTTGGCCGCTGTGATGGTCGCCGCGCACGCGCTGGCGTTGGTGTAGGGGCAGCAGACAGGCGAATACCGCATCTCCGTTTATCGCGCTTGCCCTCAAGCGGCATATGGCGTATTATCAAATAATGTGTTGCCGTGGCATCACCATTAGGGTCATACGTCTTGAGAAAATTGTTCGGTAGAATAACCGCACAGATCACGCAAAGGGGAACCGGATGAACAGCACAAACCCGCTTAAGAACACGATTTCGTTTTGGAAAAGGCA
>LFTR01000240.1 GCA_001513425.1 Clostridiales bacterium DTU024 | reverse complement strand
GTGCTGTGCCCGCCCAATCTGCCCGGATGGGTGGATGTGCCTATCGTGGCGCTGCTGGAGGAGCGGTTCCGGGTGCCTGCCTTTTTGCAGAATGACGCCAAGGCGTGCGCACTGGTGGAGTGGAAGATGGGCGCGGGGCGCGGATGCCGTGACATGGTTTTTCTCACCATGGGCACGGGAATGGGAGGCGGTATCATCGCGGGGGATCGCCTTATTTCCGGCGCGAGCGACATGGGTGGCGAAGTGGGGCACATCCGCATTGAGGAGGACGGCCCCGTCGGCTTTGGTAAGCACGGCTCGTTTGAGGGATTTACTTCAGGGGGCGGCATCGCGCGCCTGGCGCAGAGCCTGGCGCGGGAAGCGATATTGAATGGCAAGCCTTTTTCTTTCGCCGCAGGCGAAGAAGCGATCCGGGTACTGGACACCAAGACGCTGGCACAGGCGGCACAAGCGGGGGATGGGGACGCCGTGCGCATTTTTCATATCGTGGGCGAAAAATTAGGCAAAGGATTGGC
>LFTR01000062.1 GCA_001513425.1 Clostridiales bacterium DTU024 | reverse complement strand
AGTGTACAATCCTCGTATTGCGTTTTGCCCCAAGGGCAAAAATCATGGTGCAGTTTCTCCATTTGACGAGTCTCCGCAAAACCGCAGCGCTTACATTCATGCATTTCTTTGCCTTCTTTGTCGCAGGAAGGCTCAGACTCTGTTTGATAAGCTGCAAACCAATGGTTAGCAGGATCTACTTCACGCGATTCCAGAAATCCACAATGAACACAAGCGCACTGTTGCACGCCGCCCAGCGAGCAGTCATCGTATTGCGTTTTTCCCCAAGGACCGAACTCGTGTGCCTCAATGTCAGTTGCCAGCGGATCAATATGCCCGCACGTCTCGCACATTCTGTGATAAAGGCCCTCCCGAGTGCAGGTAGCGTGGTGGATTTCCAGATAACTTCCCCAACGATGGTGCAGCATCTCCAACTCGACGATTTCTGTGCAATTGCATGCGCTGCACCTGCGAACCTCAGCGCCCGTAGTCTCGCAACCGGGAGACTCCATGATTTCGAAGTCATCCCACTTATGACCTAGCGCTACAAGCGATTCCACCAGACTATCATCACAAACAGAACAAAGCGAGTGTTTTTCCCCTGCCATTTCGCATGTTGGCATCAACGCTGTTTTCCATTCCTTCGGTTGATGTCCGCATGGTGGTAATGGATGGTTTTCGCTTTCATTGCAGTTGGCACACCGGCGCGCTTCACTACCACCTTCCGTGCAGGTTGGAGCCTTCTCAACATCCCATGGCGTCCAAGCATGCGGGAGCTTCGAGGATGGTCGAGTCTCAAGAATGATTTTGCACACGGTGCAGGACACAGCTACTTCTCCCTCGGCAGAACAAGTTTCTTCCTTCGTAACATAAGGCTGACTATACGTATGAGATACAATTGGCAGAACAACGTCTTCTTTGTTCGCGCAGTTGGTGCATGTTCTGTACTTTTCCCCTTCACCATAGCATGTTGCGGCAATTTCCTGTTGCCAGGGCGAATATGCATGCGTTTGGGCATCGATGTACCTGCTCGCCGGTTTATCGCAATGGTCGCAAGACGAGGTTTCGATCCAACCCACAAGGCACGAACTGTCAACCGGCTTATGCCATTGTGTGAATTTGTGCCCCAAAGCCGGGTAGTCGGTCATCTCAACGTACCCGCAAATACTGCAATCCAAGGCCAAGATTCCAGCGTCCTCACAGGTCGCCTCTTGAAATATGTAGGGCATTCCAAGAACGTGTGGCACAACCGGAATTCTTTCATTACATGAGTGACCGCACACTTCACAAGTTTGATGCTGCAAACCTTCGCTCAAACATGTGGGTTCATTGGTAACAACAAACGGTGCGAACTTATGCTGCGCTGCATCAATCCGCCGAGTCGCATCTAAAGAACAAAGCTTGCATGCCCTGGACTCAGTCCAACCGGACACACAATCCGCGTCCTCTGGCATCTCCCAGGGACCCCACGTGTGGTCGAGCGCAGCGGCGGGATACGACCATATACTTCCGCATACCATGCATCGTTGCGCCAACTCACCCTCCACACCGCATTTGGGCGCAATTGCTTCATAAGGCACATCATAATCGTGCGGCTTGGCGGCGACATCGCGTGTTTCCATATAGGAGCACCTTGCGCATGAGTTTAGCTGACGCAAGCCCTGCGTACAATCAGATGGCTCTGAGTTCACCCAGCCTGACGGCAAATGCCCCAGCGCCGAGAACACCTCCAGTTCAACTACTTTCGGGCAATTCTTGCACCTTTTAACAATTCTTCCTTCGAATGTACAGGTAGCAGCCACCTCTTCTTCTTCATGATAATCATGTTCAGCAAGCGCCAAAGACTGTATGATTTGCTTATCACAACCATCATTGATGCACTCTTGCACTGCCTGACCGGCAGTATGGCAAGTAGAAGGTACATAAAGCACTTGTTCATAGCTGTGTCCGTTTGGGTGCTTTTCTATAAAGAATAGTATGTCTCCGCATGTGGTGCAAATCGATTTGAAATAGCCGATTGAGTCACATGTCGCAGCCTTTACGGTTTCTTCGTACTGGTGACCAACGGATTCCAAATCATCTTGTCGCGTCCCAATGCAGTTGGTGCGGCTGCACGCCATAATCACGTACCCCACTTGTTTACATGTGGACTCTACGCGCGTTTGGAGGACAGTGAAGTCGTGTCCCAAAGGCGGACCTGTGTGTGAAACTTCTTCTTTTCCACATACGCAGCATTTGCGTTCTGAGGAACCGCTATTTTCACAGGTTGCCGGAATAATGAGCTCTTCATTCTGATGTTGGGCTAGCAAAAGAGCTTGCTGAATCGTGGATGTACAGTCTGTACGGTCACACTCAAGGATGACATACCCGGCCTTCGTACAAGTGGAATCTTCACGTTTCAGCTCAAATGTGTAGTCATGAGTCAAGATAGGTATTGTGCTAATGATCTCCTCACCGCTACATACACTACATATGCGCTTAACTTGTCCACCCGTTTCGCATGTAGCTTCGATCGTGATGTCGGGCCCATATGAACACGGAGCTTTTTTCAACTTTTCTGTGAGCGTGTATCCGCATCCCATGCGCTGGCAAACCGAGTATCGGACTCCCTCTGCTTCACAGGTCGGATCGTTTCCGGTAATTAGGCAATTGTGATCCAGAGGCTCGACGGTCCTCTGCTCAGAATACTCACAGCTGGTACACTGCCATATACTGCTTCCGGGTGCTGTACAGGTTGCAGCCACACTGGCAATCTTTTCCATAGTATGCGTATGGGGCAAAGTGAGCGGAATTCCACAAGTGAATCCGCCGACTTCAATCTTGCTGCTATCCGACATTACTATCGTCGCGGTTCCGATATCCAATTGCTGATTGGTCAACGTATCGGTACGCACTGACCCCCATACAGTCACCTGGATATATTTGGCAGTATTTCCGCTAAAATTGGCTGTTCCTGTTGTAGCGCTGCTACTGCTGCTGCAAACGGGATAGGACGTGATACTGTCAATCGTAATGCCTGAGGATGAGACCATCTTGAAAGAAATATCTTTTATCGATCGGACTTCTCCATACACAGAAGAATACTGAATAACGATCTTGTATTGCTCACCGGGCGAAGGATACGGCTCTGTATGTAGATTTGCTTGTCCCTGAACAACGGCAGCATGCACCACAACAGCATTTCCCAAGATTGCCAAAGCAAGCATACAAATCAAGACCATGAGTCGCTTCTTCACAGAATCGGCCTTTCCACATAATCAAAATGAGGTTCATCTGGATTCAACATCCCGACACGCGGCACGCGATGTCTATTTAAGTACATGAGCCGGGTTTCACAGCAGTGCGTTTGCGAAGGCCTACCGCGCTACAATGACTGCGCCCTCTGGCCGCACGTCAACTGTATGGCAGGCGCCGGCACCAAATAAATCATTCATCGCCTCGACAAAACCATCCACAATGTCTTCAGGCACAAAATGCAGGGTTGTTCCGGCGAAGCCTCCCCCATGTATACGGGAAGCGCCCCTTATGCCCAGAAATGTATCGGCAAAGGCAAGCGAAACGGCCATCTGTTGATGCTCATCCCCTGAATACACATTTTGCAGCAGTGTCCAGCTGCTCAAGCCCGATGCTCGTATTGCTTCCAAAAACACCGGCATGTCTTTTTCCTGCAGCGCTTGAACAGCGCTATTAACACGCTCATTTTCACCGAAAAAGTGGAAAGCCCGCAACGCCGCGCGATCACCCGCAATTTGCCGCACTTGCGGCAATTCCTTGATGAATTGCTCCCGCCTCACAAACCGCAGTGCTTCCGCGTCAAAGCAGGCAGCAACAGCTTTCATCTCCTCCGGAATGGCAGCATATTCATTCGTCAGATCATCATGACTGCCGCCGGTATTGACAATGACCAGCTCGTACCCCGCGTCTGCAAAGGAAAACGAGATGGGCAATACCTCGGGTTCGGCACTTTGGAAATTAATGGCCACCAAACCACCGGTGCTGCTGGCCATCTGATCCATCAAGCCGCTGGGTTTCATAAAAAAGTCGTTTTCGGCATACTGAGCGATTGACGCACGTGTAGTAGCATCTATGGAAAAGCCATTATACAGCTGATCAAATATCGCACAAATCAGTACTTCGAAAGCGGCAGAAGATGACATACCGCTGCCGCGCAATACATCGGATGTTGCAGTCGCGTCAAATCCACCCACTTGATAGCCGAGCTCTCTCATTTTTGCAGCCACGCCGCGTATAAGCGCCGCAGACGTTCCCATTTCTTCAGGTTGCGGCGTCAACTCCGTTAAGGCGATTTCGAACGGTTCATACCCTTCACTGATAAAACGCACAACATTGTCCTGCCTCCTTGCGGCACAGGCGATGGTATCAACATTAATGGCCGCTGCCAGCACCCGTCCGCCATTATGGTCCGTATGATTCCCGATAAGTTCGCTGCGCCCGGGTGCACTAACGAAGCAAAGCGCATCCTCTCTTCCGAATACATCTTCATGGAGTGTAAGAAGCCCAGAGTAGCGCCTCATCTGATATGCGTATCCGAATTCCTTTTGACTGTATAAGCGATTGAATCGCTCCCTTGTCTTAGTCGAACGCAACATGCGACTCATTTCCGCATAGGTCATCTCACAACTTCCTTTCGGGTATCCAGGATATCCTGCCAGAAAGTCATGAATTCCTGCAAACCGCGTCCGTTAAGCTCTTGTACAAAAACGGCAAACTGCGTATCAGTTATTTCCCACTCGCCCAGCACCCATCTGGCGATGGATTCATCCACATAGCGCCCAATGGCGCTCTGGAGCGGTGCGATGGCCGCTTCTTGTTCGAGCGATAGGGCATACGCCGGAAACGGTTCAAGCGCAACATCCGTCACAAGGGCAACCTGGTCGATGATGTAGCGCACCTGCGTGTCACTGTACAAACGCTGAAATTCGTCCGCCGTTATGCCGGGTGGCACAGCTCCTGTCACGATAGACACATCGGACAAAAAGCCCATTTGATTGGCGCTTTCCGTCTTTCTCCATGTGCCATCGCCATCTATCACATAGTCCACTTTTTCGACCCCATTGGCAGCCATGATGGCACCTTCTTCTGAATACAGATAGTCCACCCATTTGAGCAACGCACCGGGATCTTCGCATGCTGACGTGATGGCGAAAGTGCCATTGGTCACAGGCGACGCAATGCTTCTATATCGTTGTTCTTCTTGCCACCTTAAGGGTGCGATGACCGCATAGTCCGCTGCCCATTCAAGAGGCAGCAGCTGCGTCACCAGCGGCGCCATCACAACGCCATATCGCATAGTGCTCTTGGCATCTGTGACGCGCCGCATGGTATCGGCAGTAGAAAAGCCTTCCCTATCCAACAAACCCTCCGCATACATGCGACCGCTCCAAGCGATAAAATCACGGAAAGAGTCTTCAAGCGGCATAAAACGAGCCGTTCCTTTTTCCTCAAAAACATTGAAGTCGTTGGCGATAAGCCCAAACGCGTGCGCTAAGTACTTCAAATCATAGGCGCCCAAGAACGCCAGTGGAACCTCATCTTTTCTGCCATTCTGATTGGGATCCTTGTCACGCATGGCGACAAGCACCTGCTCCAACTCCTCGGCATTTGTTGGAATGGGCAACTTAAGAGTCTGCAGCCACTTTTTGTTTATCCACATGCAGTTCTGCGCGGGAGCCAAGTCAATATAAGGCAGTGTGGCAATACTGCCGTCGGGTAACGCAACCGCTTCCATATATGACTCATTCTGACTCAAAATGGCCCACAGGTTGGGTGCATGCGTCGGCAACAGTGCCTTAAGGTCGATCAGGACGCCCCTGTCCAACAAATCAATGGCTTCCGCCGGTGTCAGATCCGCCTTAAAAAACGCATCAGGCAGTTCGCCGTCTGCTGTCATGGCAGATTTGGCCTCAGCCAAAAGCCGCGCACTGGAAAATTGGCGAAATTCAAATGTGATACCCGTTTTTTCTGCCATTCTTTGAAAAAACAGATTGTCCTCCCATTTTCTGTAAGTACCTTCAGGCTCATAACCCATCATGATGAATTGTATGCTTCCACCCTCTGATGCTGCCAAAATCAGCGCCGGAACCAGCATCAGCACGCAAAGCCAAATGCATAGCAGTCTCTTATACATAATAATCGTCCTCCTTAAGCCACAGCGAGCATTATACATGAAGACGACGGTATTGACTACCGCTTGTCATGCTTTTTTTTGCTTGCACGGCATGTTATAATCCCTCGGTACGAACGGAGGGAACAACTTGTTTGATGTAATTGTTATTGGAGCGGGTCATGCAGGGTGTGAAGCGGCACTGGCAGCCTCGCGTCTAAAATGCGAAACGCTGCTCCTGACGCTCAACTTAGATGCCATTGCGCTGATGCCCTGTAACCCGTCTATTGGGGGTACGGGCAAAGGGCACCTTGTGCGGGAAGTTGATGCGTTGGGCGGCGAAATGGGGAATAATATTGACGCAACTATGCTGCAAAGCCGTATGCTCAACACAGGCAAGGGCCCTGCGGTACATTCTCTGCGGGCGCAAGCGGACAAGCATGCCTACCAGAAAAGGATGCATCGCGTTCTTTTTTCGCAGGAGTTTTTGACGGTGCGCCAAGGCGAAGCCACCGAGATTTTGGTAACCAACGGACGCATCATCGGCATTTGCACCACAACAGGTGAAACCATTCCTGCCAGAGCCGTCATCGTTGCTACCGGCGTGTACCTCAAAAGCCGCATCATTATCGGGGATAAGGATTGGAATGCCGGACCGCAAGGCCTTTTGCCCGCAAATTCGCTGTCCAAGAACCTGCAAGACTTAGGTTTTGCCCTCAGACGCTTCAAAACGGGCACACCGGCAAGAGTAGATGTGCGCAGTATCAATTTTGACAAAATGGAAGCGCAGCCCGGAGACGACCCCGTCATCCCCTTTTCGTTTTTGACAGACAAACAGCTTAGAAACACGCACAAGTGTTACCTAACGTGGACCAACGATGCTACACACGACATTATCCGTGCCAATATAAACCGCTCCCCCATGTTTTCGGGCGCAATCAAGGGCACCGGAGCACGGTACTGCCCGTCCATTGAAGATAAGGTATATCGCTTCGCAGATAAGAATCGGCATCAGTTGTTCCTGGAGCCGGAGAGCGCGGACAGTTTTGAGTGGTACGTACAAGGCATGTCGTCCAGTATGCCTGAGGATGTTCAGCACAAGATGTATCACACAGTGCCCGGGCTGGAGGAGGCGGTGCTGACGCGCCTTGCCTACGCCATCGAATATGACTGCATTGATCCCCAATCACTGTCGCCCAGCCTCGCCGCACATGATTTTGGCGGCCTCTTTTTTGCGGGACAAATCAGCGGCACGTCCGGTTATGAAGAAGCAGCTGCGCAGGGAATTCTGGCGGGCATCAATGCGGTGCAGTACATAAGCGAAAAGGATCAGCTAATTCTGACGCGTGACATGTCCTACATCGGTGTAATGACAGACGATTTGACGGGTAAGGGAACCGATGAACCCTACCGCATGATGACAAGTCGCGCAGAACACCGCCTTTACCTCAGGCAGGACAACGCGGATATACGTTTGACTCCTATCGGCCACAGCATTGGCCTGGCCTCTGATGAGCGCATGCAACGTCTGGAGACAAAAATTCGCCAAACTGAGCAGCTGATAAAGCTCATAAATGATAGCGACAAGCAAACAGCGCTTCGGCGTCCGGAGGTGACCATCGAGCACCTCATTGATGACTCAAACGCTTATGCTCCGGCCGCCCTCAGGCAAGCAGAAATACAAATAAAATACGCCGGATACCTCCGAAAAGAAGAGGCGCACATACGGCAAGCCGCGGCCATGGAAAACCGCCTTCTGCCACAAGACATCCCCTATATGCAGATAGACGCCCTTAGAATTGAGGCCAGGCAGAAACTGGCGAAGCTTCGCCCCGCGTCTTTGGGCCAGGCATCACGCATGCCGGGGGTATCGCCTGCAGATGTCGCTGTGCTGACCATTTGGTTAAAACAAAGCGAGAAAGCATTGATGATATGATGTACTCTAGTCGATGATTTCTTGCACAAACTGCGCCATACGGCGAATGCCCTCCACGATTTTTTCTTCTGACACGGCGTACGACAGCCGCACATGACTGGGCGCAAAAAAAGGCGCGCCGGGTACGACTGACACTCTGGCATGTTGCAGCAGCAATTCCGAAAACACGGTGTCGTCAGAAATTAGTGTGTTGAGGTATCTTTTTCCAATGCAGGCCGACACGTTAAGCAACACATAGAAAGCCCCTTGAGGCGCCCTGTACGTGACACCGGGGACTTTTTTGATGCAGTCGAGCATCAGCGCGCGGCGTCGTTCAAACGCCCTCACCATCGCATGAACGCTGTCCTGAGGGCCCTTGAGCGCCTCAACGCCTGCAAATTGTGCGATACTGTTGGCGTTGCCGGTAGCATGACTTTGATAGGCGTCCATTTCTTTGATAACACTTGCAGGCCCTGCCGCGTAGCCTAAGCGCCAGCCGGTCATGGCATATGCTTTGCTTAATCCGGAAACCACAATGGTGCGCTCTTTGGCGTCAGGCGACAGTGACGCGATAGAAATATGCCTTGCACCGCCGTATACCATTTTTTCATATATTTCGTCACTGATGATCCAGATATCTTTATCTTGGGCGATTTCGGCGATACCGCGAAGGGCTTCCATATTCCAAACCGCACCCGTTGGGTTGTTGGGTGAATTAATTAGAATGACTTTTGTGCGCGGAGTCACTTTCTTCGCGATGTCATGCATTTTGGGAACGTAGTTGTTCATATCGTCTGCTGCCACAAGAACGGCCTTACCGCCAACCATGCCTACCATTTCGGCGTAACTGAGCCAGCAAGGTGCCGGTAAAATGACTTCATCGCCCTGATTGACAATGGCTCGCAGTGCTTCATACAGTACTTGCTTTGCCCCCGTTCCGACAATGATATTAGCTTTTTGATACACCAAGCCTTTTTCTTCAAAGAGACAGTCGCAAATTGCCTGGCGCAATTGCGGCAGACCGCTGACGGCGGTGTAATGTGTGCCGCCTTCGGCCATTGCTTTATTGGCAGCAGAAACAATATTGGCAGGGGTGTCAAAATCGGGCTCACCTGCCGCTAAACTTATGATATCCTGTCCCTGCGCGCGCAACTCTGCCACAATGGCGTTCAGGCGCAACGTAGCGGAAGGCATAATTCCCGTACAGATCTTCGAAAGTGTTAAGGGCATAAATACTCCTCCTCATAAATGCAACTCGTGAGGAAGTATATCACATTATTCGCCCAAAATCATCCACAATTTGCAACTTTTTGCAAGTTTGTAACAATCATTATTCGTTTTCTTCGGTCAGCGCCGCCTGTAGCATGATGGCGCACTCAATTCGCTTGCGAAAAAGCCTGCATCCATAATCATAAACACCATTGATATTGCCCGATGCGTGATAAGCATTTGCAGCACATCCGCCCGCGCAGAATAGTTTTGCCCAGCAATCAGAGCACGCAGGTCGCGAATAAACATTGCACTGGCGAAAATTATCCTGCAAAGTGGCATTCTCTATGCCTTGCCATATATTTCCCATGCTGTAAGCGGGCTCCCCCACAAATTGATGACACGGGTACAGTTCGCCCCATGGGCTAACGGCCAAATACTCCGTGCCTGAACCGCATCCCGACATCCTCTTGTAAACGCAGGGACCGCGTTCCAAGTCCAGCATATAGTGATAGAAGGTGAATGGTCGGCCTTCGCGAGTGCGCCTCAGCATTTCGGCCGCAAGGAACTCATACTGTTCAAATAAAACGGGCAAATCATCTTCCGTTAACGCGCACGGATCATCAGAAGCTGTAACAACGGGTTCCATACTGAGTTCCGTAAATCCCAAATCAGCCATGTGCAAAAGGTCCTGCGAAAAATCCGTATTGTGGTGAGTGAAGGTGCCGCGGATATAGTAGTTCTTGTCGCCCCGCGACTTCACAAACTCCTGAAATTTGGGTACGATTTTGTCATAGCTGCCGCGATTCATGTGGTCGCGGCGAAAACGATCGTGAACCTCTTTCCGACCATCGAGGCTCAGCACCACATTGTGCATTTCGCGGTTGCAAAAATCGGTAACTTCCTCGTTAAGCAAAACGCCGTTGGTGGTCAACGTAAATCGAAAACGCTTGTTATGAGTGTTCTCGAGGGAACGGCCATAGGCCACCAATCGCTTGACAACATGCCAGTTCATGAGCGGCTCCCCGCCAAAAAAATCCACTTCCAGATTGGTGCGCCCGCCGGATCTCTCCACGAGAAAATCCACTGCTCTCTTGCCTACCTCCAAGGACATCAGCGCATTGTCGCCCTGATACTTGCCCTGCGACGCAAAACAGTAACTGCAGTTCAAATTGCATGTGTGCGCCACATGCAGGCACAACGCTTTTAGCGGACCGCACGCGGAACTGAGGTGAGAGGCATATGGCTTGAATACGTCTCTGGTATACAGTTTTCCTTCTTTTTCGAGCTGGTCGATGGCACTAAAAAGCGTCAACATTGTCTCCGTCGTAACGTCCGGCCTGTTCGGAAAGTGCGCGCGCAGGGCCTTCATCGCCTCCGTCTGCGGCATCGTTTCCCGCAAGCGGATCGCCTCGGCGGTCGCGTCATCGGTCAAGTGGATGCTGCCGCTGAATATGTCCAAAGTGATAAAGTATCCATTACACTGGAATTGATGAATCATTTTGCTCCTAAAAATGCCGCTTGCATCGGGCAAGCGGCACACGATCTATTGTTGATTACTTGTCGTTCTTGTTTTCGCAGGGTTGATTGGCTACGCCACAAGATGTCTTGCAGGCAGACTGGCAGGAAGTTTGACATTCGCCGCACCCGCCATTTTCAAGGCTCCTGACGAGGTCGCGGGTTTTGATGGTTTTGAGCTTCATAAGTCCTCCTCCTAAAGTGGTTTCCGCCAGTATTGTAATGGGAACCATTGGCAGTGTCAAGCGATTGCCCAAGATGCGCATCGATGGTATAATCGACCATGCGGCTCGAAGCTAAGCATGGGAAAGCAAATGAGAGGGATAGTGTATGAACGACTTCACTTTTTATAATCCAACACACTTCGTTTTCGGGAGGAACGCGGAACTTCAGATTGGTGAAAAGGCCATTGAAATGGGCTATTCACGCATTCTGTTAGTATATGGCCAGGGATCGGTTCTTCGCTCGGGATTGTTGGAACGCGTCAAGGAATCCTTAATCAGCTCCAATATCGCGTTCTTTGAACTGGGCGGCATCGTACCAAATCCGCAGGATGGGCCGGTCTACGAAGGCGTACGCATGGTTCGCGAGAATGCTCTGGACTGTGTTTTGGGGGTGGGCGGCGCGAGCGCGCTGGATACCGCCAAAGCTATCGCTGTCGGCGCGCTTTATGATGGCGATTTTTGGGATTTCTATGCGGGCAAACAAAAGGTCTCACGCGCGCTGCCCATCATCTCCATCCCCACCATTGCGGCCGCAGGCAGCGAAAGCAGCAGCAGCAGCGTCATCACCAAAACCAGCATACCGCTCAAGCGAGGCATCAATGCTGAACTTATTCGCCCGATGCTCGCGCTGATGAACCCTACTCTCACATTTACAGTGCCGGCCATTCAAAAAGCCTACGGCGTCGCTGATATGATGGCGCACATCTTTGAGCGGTACTTCACCAACACCAAGGACGTACTGTTGACTGACGAAATGTGCGAAGGGGTGTTGCGCGCCATAATAAAAGCCGGGCCTAAAGCGCTGTTTTCCCCGGGTGATTATGCGTCCCATGCCGACATCATGTGGGCGGGCGCCCTGGCACACAATAATACCCTAAGTACCGGACGCGAACAGGACTGGAGTTGCCACGCCATGGGGCATGGCATCTCCGCGCGTTTTGACGCCCCCCATGGCGCCGTATTGGCCGTACTCTTCCCTTTCTGGATGCAATGCCAATTGGAACACGATCTGGAAAGGTTCCGCCGCTTCGCCGTGCAGGTAATGCAAGTACAAGAAGGGCCGGATGCAAAGACCGTTGCCGAAAATGGCATACAACGTCTGCGTACTTTCTTTGATTCTCTGGGATTGCCCCACAATCTCAAAACCTTTGGCGTACAGGAAAGCGACATCGATCAATTGGTCAATGACGTGGGATACCGGCCTGACGGCAAAATCGGCTTCTTCCGTCCTTTGGCCTCTGAAGATGTGCGTGCGATCTACCGTTTGGCTTTGGGCTGATTTCGACGAGTGTTGAAGAAGGTCTCCAGCATATCTTCGCATTCTGTCTTCAATACACCGCCTATGCAGGGAACGGTATGGTTAAAGTGTTTGTCCGCGGGCAAAAAGTAAACACTGCCGCAGCAGCCGTATTGCGCATCATACGCGCCAAAAACGCACAGGCCAAGACCCGCCATGATAACCGCCCCCGCGCACATGGGGCACGGTTCCAGGGTGACGTACAGCGTACAACCTGTCAAGCGGCGCGAATCAAGCGCGAATCCTGCCCGCTGCAGCGCCAGCATTTCGGCGTGAGCCAGGGACGACGACGCACTTTCCCGCTCGTTATGAGCTGACGCGATCACTAGGCCGTTCAAGACAACGACGGCGCCCACCGGCACATCATCGCCGCTTAAGGCTGCCTCCTTAAGTGCCCGGCGCATCCATTTTTCATGCATCATGGTCTATCCCTCCGTGCAACATGTTATCACAACCACTTGGATTATTCACGCTAATATGGAGGTCTGTCATGTCCAATGCTATATTGTCCCTCATCGCGAGTCGCCGCAGCCACCGGCAGTACAAACCGGACCAGTTGACGAACGAACAGCTGGACGCCATTCTGACTGCGGCGCTGCAGTCACCCTCCGCCAACAACAAACAGCCGTGGCATTTCAGCGTCATTCAAAATGCGGCGATCATCCAGAGAGTGCATGACGCGGCCGCCAGGGTGGCTCTGGGACGAGATCCGGCCAGCCGCAGTCCGCGCTATGACGACGGTGCCTTTCAGGTTTTCTATCATGCACCCACGGTAATTGTTGTGTCCTATGATGATAAAGAGCCCCGCTCACTGGTTGATTGCGGCATTGCCGTACAAAACGTCGTGCTGGCGGCTGAAAGCCTGGGGCTTGGAAGCATCATTCTCGGTCTCCCCCGGGATGCATTCTTAGGGACGGAAAAGTTGGAAATTGAAAAACTGATCAATATACCGCAGGGATATGCTTATGGCATCGGTGTGGCACTTGGCACACCCACAGACCACAAACCTGCCCACGAAATTGGCAGCAACAAGGTTTCTTTTATCCGTTAGACCCTGCCAATCAAACAAATACACCAAAGGATCCCGCACGGAGGTATTATGAAGAAATCCCGCTCAATCATCCTGATGGCTATACTGCTCGCTTTTGCAGCGCTTGGTATCCAGACGGTCGCCGCCCAGTCCGCACAGATTGGGGGCTTTGTTTTCAGCGATAACAATGTCGACGGCTTCCCGGATGGCGCCGGCCGGACACTTGGCGGTGCAGAGATCGCTCTCGTCCGAAAAGCCGACAGCAAAGAGGAAGTTCTGGCTACACAGAAAACGGGCGAAGACGGTCTGTTCTTGTTTACAGATCTTGCCGCGGGTGATTACTACCTGCGTATCATGCTGCCCAGAGATTATGTTCCTACCAGAATGGTGGAAAATGGCAGTTTCGCTCTGCCCGCATCCGGCGCCAGCACCGCCACGCCAATCTTCTCGCTGGATGAAAACCAAAGCATGACTGATATTCAGTTGGGTGCGGCAAAGAAAACGGGATTTGTGCGGGTCATTGCCTTTGGCGATGAAAATGCCAACGCCGGCCGCTTCAGTACCGAACCATTGCTCAGGGATGTCCTGGTAGAACTCATTTATGAACGCGCAGGAAAACAATATGTCATCGGTTCGACGAGGACTGACCGCGAGGGACTGGGTACCATCCGGGATGTGACGCCCGGCACCTACCGCCTGGCTGTCACTTTGCCTGACCCCTATATCATAGGCCCCCTCGGACCCAAAATCAGCTTGTTCTACAATGGTATCGTTCCTGCGGATTCTCCGCGCGGATTCTCCGAGCCGTTTGACCTTCCGGCAGGAGGCAGTTTGGGCATTGGGGCCGGCGGAGTGCTAACGAGCCAAGTAGCGGGACAAGTTTGGGCAGATCTTAACCAAGACGGCTCGCGCGACGTAAACGAAACAGGATTTTCGGGTGCGGAGCTGCTTCTCAAAAACCCTGATTCCGGCGTAGAGCGCAGCTTCACCACGCAGCCTGATGGCGCTTTCATTTTTGAGCGGCTGCCGGCGGGTGACTACACTTTGACGGTTACCTTGCCAGACGACGCCATGTTCACCGTGCCCGGCGAATCTCTCTTGTCGGACGGTTTCACCCAGACGGATACGGTTCGCTTTTCCGTAAACTTGGGAAGATCTACCACGCTTGACCCCATCGGTGTAATGCCGCTGACTTCCCTCAGCGTTCACTTTTTTCATGACGAAAATGTGGACGGGTTGTATGAGGAAGCTGAAGCGCCATTCGCCGGTGCTCAGGTGGAAATTATCCGCAAAGGAAGCGTCCTGGCGGCGTCGCAGACTGATTCAAATGGTTACGCTCTGTTTTCGCCGGTACGCGGCGGAGAGTTCCAGGTTCGTGCCGTATTGCCCGATGATCAGATATTTACGGTGGCACACGAGGACGGCAGCGCGTTCAGCGCCTCCCGGGCATCAAATGACTTAACACTGGAATACTATTTGGAGCATGGCAATCACGCGGACATCCTGGCCGGAGTCACTTTGCCCGCAGCTATCAGCGGCATTGTGTTTGATGACGCAGATCTCAGCGGTATCCACGAAGCAACAGAAACCTTTCTATCTGATTTCCGCGCCGCCGCAATTGATGAGGCAGGCCGGGTCGTCTCTGAAAGCGTCACCGATGAGGCGGGCCGCTATCTTTTAGAAGACCTTATCCCCGGCGAATATGCGGTGCGCTTTTCGCTCTTGTCCCCATTTATCTTTTCTGATGCTTCGGGCACAGGCGCCGTTACAGAAAACAAAGTTGTCACGCAAACCCCGCTGTTTGGTGAAACCGCGCCCGTCAATGTGCGACCCGGTGAAACGCTTGCCGGTGTCGATGCTGGCGCTTTTCGCTCCGGCATAATTAACGGCCAAGTTTTGTTGGGCGATGATTCAGACGATTTTTTGGGCCAGCGAGGTGGCCTGCCGGGCGTTCAGATTGCACTTCTTTTTGAAGACGGATCAGAGGTTTCGGAATACACCATCGCACAAACGGATGCGGAGGGTACATTTTCGCTCAAAGGCGCGCTGCCGGGCACATACATGCTAAGATACGCATTGCCAAACGACGCCGCTTTTTCACAGCCCCTTCTGGATGATCCTGTTTGGCAATCGCCCGTTTTTGCAGTCAAAAGCAGTGATATCATTCAAGCGGAGCCGGTCTTTACCGTCAAAACAGGGACAATAACGGGCACCGTATTTGTGGATAAAAATGCTGACGGTCTCTATGGTGGTGACGACACCCCATTTGAAGGCGCAGAAATCATGATGAAAAGTGCGGTTGGCGAACCTGCCACAAGTGTATCCAACGCGGAAGGCCTATACCAATTTAGTATGCTGCGTCCGGGCAATTACACCGTAATTGCCACGCTTCCTCAAAACGCTCTTGTTGGCCATTCGGTCTCCAGTCCGGTACCCGCCGCGCTCAATAATGCTTCTTCGGCGGATATGGAAATCACCATGGGGCTCAATAGTGAGCAGCGCGATATCGCTGTATCATCTCCCGCAAATCTTTCATTCGACCTCTTCTATGACAATAACCTAAACAGCACGAGGGACGCGGAGGATACCGCGTATCCCTTTGCAGAAATGACTTTGACACATCATTTGACCGGTATGGAATTTTTGGTCAATACAGACGAGACGGGGCAAGCCAGCCTCGACAGCGTATTATATGGCAATTATTCCTACGCTTTTGCCCTGCCTGAAGATCACATCGTATTTGCACCCAAAGAAGCCGTGGCGGCGGGAACGGCGTGGGAAGGCAGCGTATCTGCGCTTGATTTCAACACTGAAGTTCAAATAGCCCTGGTGCAGTACGGCGTTATTGAAGGCGCGATTTGGAACTTGGATGGCGGCAACGACAACATCGCCGGCATTGCACTGACACTGAGGCGCGCATCAGACGGAGAATTGGTGGCGACCGCGACAACCGACGCTAATGGCACCTATCGCTTCACTGGCTTGTTCCCGGGACAATACACAGTGAGAACACGATTGCCCGACGGCTTCCGATTCGCCCGGCAAGTGGATAAGGACATCCGTTACAGCGTCATCACGGCCGAGAGTGTATCGGTCGCGGCTGAACAGGGCCAATCTGAGTTGATTGTGCTCCAAATGGGTGAGTACAAAGCCAAACAGGATATCGGCATGGGTGCCATGGGAAAACTGGGTGACCTTGCATGGCTGGATCTGGATGGTGACGGTATGCAGGACGCGGGAGAACCCGGCATACCCGGCATCAGTATTCGCCTTTATCAATACGGCGTTCTTGTGGCAGAAACGATCAGCAACGAATACGGACGCTACATGTTTGAGGAATTGTATCCCGGCCATTACAGCATTGAGGTCACCATGCCCCCCGAACTCAGAACCACCATTCGGCAAACGGAATTTCCGCTTGTGGCGAGTATATTGCCGCAAAGCGATGATACGCGGGTTCAGGTGGACGGCGTAATCGTACCCAGCAAATCACGCAATCTCAATGGCGATTTGGGTTTTGTGCTGCGCACGCCCGACAGATACCCCGCCAGCATGCAGAATATTACCACAAAAGACTGGACGCCCCTTGTTCCCTATACGCCCACCAGATAACAAGACCGGTCGACTAATTGTTGACACATGGTGATTGTTATGGTAAATTTATCTTTAGCCGCTCGGAAGAGGCTTTCAATGCACATTTGTGCAGCCTCGGGGTGAAATATCCCATTTCCGGCGAGTAACGAATTGGAGGTGCTGCACAGTGTACGCAATCATAGCGACAGGCGGCAAACAGTATCGTGTCTCTGAGGGGGACATAATCTTTATCGAGAAGCTCGAAAACAGTGTGGATGATGAGGTCTCATTCCCGGTTTTGATGCTGGGCGGGGAACAAGTCACGGCAGGCAAGCCTTATGTGGAAGGCGCACAGGTGACCGGCAAAGTGCTTCAGCAGGGTCGGGGCCAAAAGATCATCGTTTACAAGTACAAGAGCAAGAAAAACTATCGCCGCAAAGCGGGCCACCGCCAGCCTTTTACCAAGGTGGAAATCACCGGTATCAAAGCCTAAGATGACGCTCGTCTCGCTGTTTAGAACACAGGACGGACGCTTATGCGGATACTCGGTAGACGGACACACGGGATACGCCCCGTCGGGATGCGACATCGTCTGCTCGGCCCTATCTTTTCTATCCATCACCTGCGCCAACGCGCTGGAATCGGTGGCGCGCACAAAGCCTCACGTCCAAATAGATGAAGAAAACGGCAAGCTCAGGGTGGCGCTGGACGAGGGGCAAATGACACGGGAAACCGACATCATCATGCAGGTTTACCGTCAGGGTCTTGATGATCTGAAGGCCGCTTATCCCAATTACGTAGAAATCACAGATTCCCTATTGGAATGAAACGGAGGAGAAACAATCATGTTGAAGCTTAACCTTCAATTGTTCGCCCACAAAAAGGGCATGGGTTCCACACGCAATGGCCGCGACAGTGAAAGCAAGCGCTTGGGAACCAAGCGCGCCGATGGGCAGTTTGTATTGGCCGGCAATATCCTCGTGCGCCAGCGCGGCACCAAAATTCATCCCGGTGAAAACGTTGGTATTGGCAAGGATGATACGTTGTTCGCCAAAGCTGACGGTACTGTGCGCTTTGAACATTACGGCAAGTTCCGAAAAAAAGTCAGCATCCGCCCGGTGGAAACGCAAGTCTAAGACCAAATAGCCTCATAAAAAGAGCTGCCTTGGACAGCTCTTTTTTATTGCGTATCCTAATCTTCCTGCTTTGCTGCGTCAAACCCCAGTTCATCTAGCAATTCCAAGGCCTTCTGTACTGTAGCTTCATCACCCTGGACCGCTACGGTGCGTGTGTTCAAGCTGGCGCTGAATTTGACTTTTTCGCGATCAAAGGCATTGGTGATCCGTGCAAGGCAGCTTTCACAATGCATGTCAGGTACGTTCAAAACTGTCATGATCTGTTCCCTCCTATTTCATCATTTTATACAGAACATCGGTTAGTTCTCGGATAGCTTCTTTGTCGCCGTTTCTGATGTTATCTTCCACACACGTCGCAATGTGGTTGCTGAGAATTTCTCGGCTGAAAGCGCTGAGCGCTGCACGCACGGCCTGCACCTGCATTAGGATATCAATACAGTATGTATCGCTGTCCACCATGGTCTGCAGGCCGCGAACCTGCCCTTCAACCCTCTTCAGGCGATTGAGCAAACTGCGCTTTTCGGCTTCGTTGCGGAGTTTGTACCTACACTCTGTGCACTTCGTGCATTCTGGTTTCGCTTTCACAGCTTCTTTCTCCTCAACCGTAAGGCATTGCTGACCACGCTGACGCTGCTAAGGGACATGGCCAGCGCGCCAAACATCGGGCTGAGCAAGGGACCGCCAAAAATGTAGAGAAGGCCCGCGGCCACCGGAATGCCAAGGGTATTGTAGATGAACGCCCAAAGAAGATTCTGCTTAATGTTGCGAATAGTGTACCGGCTTAGTCTGATCGCGCGTACAACGTCCATCAAATCGTCACGCATGAGTATGATGTCAGCCGATTCAATGGCAATATCTGTGCCGCTGCCAATGGCGCACCCAACATCTGCCGCAATCAAAGCGGGGGCGTCATTAATGCCATCGCCCACCATCATCACCACGCCGCCTTGCTTCTGGTACTTTTCAACAATGGCCGCTTTGCCTTCAGGCAGAATTTCCGCTTCATAGCCATCCACACCGGTGATGTCAGCCGCGTGATTGGCAGCAGCTTCACGGTCACCTGAAACCATGATAGTTTTTATGCCCATTTTCTTAAGTTCCGCGATGGCCGCGATGGACTCTTCCTTGACCGGGTCAGCCATGCTGATGAAACCTGCCAGCGCATCGTCGACCGCTGCAAACAGCAGTGTTTCGCCAAAAGACATGCGTTCCTGTGCAATGAGGTTGAGGGAACTGATATCCACCCCCCGACGCCCCATGAGTTTTTCATTACCCACCAATACTTCCGTGCCGTCATTCAGCAGAGCTTCCACACCTGCACCGGGAACGTTAGTCAGATTATTCACCGAGGATGCCAGTTTCACGCCACGTGCTTCCGCCTCCTCTACAATTGCTTTTGCCAATGGGTGCTGAGAGCCGCGTTCCGCAGAAGCGGCGAGCGAAATCAGCTCATCTTCGGTCATATTGACAGCTTCAGTGTACATTACGCGTGGATGCCCTACGGTTATTGTACCCGTTTTATCCAGCAGCACAGTGTCAACATTGTGAGCCCTCTCGAGTTTTTCACCGTTACGAATGAGAATACCGTGCCGCGCACCCATCCCGGTCGCTACCACAATAGCAGTAGGCGTAGCCAGACCCATTGCGCAGGGACAGGCAATAATCAATACTGTCACAAGAATGTTAAGTACAAAACCGGACTCCTTACCCGTCAGCCACCAGGCAAGTGCAGAAAACACGGCAATGGCGATAACGATGGGCACAAATACACCCGACACCTGGTCCGCCAGTTTGGCGATGGGGGCTTTTCTCCCCTGTGCCTCCTGCACAAACTTAATGATGGAAGCCAAGGTCGTATCATCACCTTCTCTTGTGATGCGAATACGCAGAAGACCGTCGTTATTAAAGCTGCCGCCGATGACGTTGCTGCCCTGCGTTTTTTCCACCGGAATGCTCTCCCCTGTCAGCATCGACTCATCAACACTGCTGTATCCGGATATAACCGCGCCATCCAGCGGAATTCGCATACCAGGGTGAACCAGGACCACGTCGCCTGCGTGAACTTGCACAGTGGGCACTTCGATTACCGTGCCATCGGTGCCTTCTTTTAGCGCGGTATCCGGCGTCAGCGCCATCAGTTTGCGCACCGCGCCCGTTGTTTTGAACGTGGAACGAGCCTCCAGGTATTTCCCCAACATGACCAGCGCTACAATTATGGCTGCCGATTCGTAGTACAGCTGATGCAGCAAGTGGGGGTTGTCAGTCAGCATATATGTCATGACAATGCTGTAGATCAGTGCAGCGCCGCTGCCCAGCGCGACAAGAGAATCCATCGTGGGATTTCTGCGCCACAGCGTCTTAAGTCCCCGCGCATAAAAGCCGCGCCCGATAAAGAGAATAGGCATTGACAGCAGCATTTGCGTCAAGGCGTAATTGACGGGATACGATGCCGGATCCACAATCGGGGGCAACGGAACGCTGCCAAAAAGCATCGGCCCCATGGCCACATACATCAAAACAGCGGACAAAATGAGCGCCGCGACAATATGGCGGAGTTGGCTTTGCAGAGATCTTTCTTCCTCTTTCTCCGCGTCGCCGGGTGCGGCCATCTCCACATTCTTTTCGGGCTTCGCGGCAAATCCTGCTTTCTCCACTTTAACCATGATGTCTTCGGGAGTCAGCATCTTATCATCATACGTTATGGTGAGTTTGCGGGTAGTCAAATTGACTTCGCTTTTCGCGACGCCCGCCATCTTGCGCGTCACTCGCTCAATCGCCGCTGAGCAAGATGCGCATGTCATTCCTTCAATGTCGTACACTTCATGTTTCATAGAGAAACCTCCCGTGACTACTATATACCCCCCATGGGTATTCCGCAAGCAGCATTGTGTAAATAATGCAAAAAATTCCCTTCAAAGGGCTCAGGATTACCGCATAAGGCGAAAATTGTCAAAAAATGCGTTTCTTTGGGCGGGATTATGTTGTATACTATTTCCAGCGACAGGGAAGGAGGTTTTTTGGCGGGATGGATTCTTTCATGTCTTCAATGGGCACGTTTTTTTGGAATATTATTAACCGTCCCCGTCTAAAAGACGTCCTGGACATCTTTTTTGTTGCCTTTATAATCTACAAATTACTGATGTTGACACGAGATACGCGCGCCAGCCAGGTGCTCAAAGGTTTCATCCTGCTCATTCTGGCCAGTTGGCTTTCCAGTTTGCTTGGGCTGACGGCCCTTAACTGGCTGCTGATGAATGTTCTCAATAACGGCGCCATCGTATTGGTTATCCTGTTCCAGCCGGAATTGCGCCGCGCACTGGAGCACCTGGGCCGCGGGGCTAAGCTGGAAAGGTTTCAGAACACACGAAACGAAAGCGACCGCATTATCACCGAAATAACGCAAAGCGTGTTGAGTTTGGCACGTCGTCGTATAGGCGCGTTGATCGTATTTGAGCAGCGTACCGGCCTTAAGGACTTTATCGATACCGGCGTCGCCCTTGATGCCGTGGTATCCGGACCCCTGCTTGTCAATATTTTTGAACCAAATACCCCCCTGCACGACGGTGCGGTCATTATCCGCGACAATCGCGTCATAGCAGCCGGCTGTGTTCTGGCGCTAAGTGATTCGGGCAATCTCTCCCGGGATTTGGGCACACGTCATCGCGCCGGTATCGGCGTCACTGAAAGTACGGATGCGACAGTACTGATAGTATCAGAAGAAACCGGCATCATCAGCATGGCTATGGGCGGCAAACTGACGCGCCATATGGATGCGGAGAGCCTGCACCGTATGCTGGCAGACGTTTACCACGACAGTACCACACCAACGCTGTCTGGCATTTGGTCGGCGCTTACAGACAAGGTTCAATCTTGGAGGGCTAAGCAGGATGAGCAATAAGCCCGAAAACCCATCATCTATGGAAAAACTCACATTACGCGATTTGGCGAAAAAGGCGTGGAAATTTGTCATCTACAGGTGGCCGTGGAAACTCGCCAGCCTCGCACTGGGAGTTCTTTTGTGGGGCGGCCTCATATCGCAGGACGCTACTTTGACAAGAGAAAAAATATTCAATGATGTTTCAATCAACATTATCAATCACGACGCTTTGCTGCGGTCCGGGCTAATCGTCGTGGATGGCATAGACGACCTTGGGACTATCCGGGTCCGCTGTGATGTACCGCAGCGAATGTACGAGAACGTAGCGGCAAGTAATTTCAATGTACGGGTAGATTTGTCGCGTATTTCGTCCGCGGGAAAACAAACGCTGCCTGTTTTGTACACGTCATCGGGAACCTATGGTACCGTTACCTCACTGTCAATAACCGAAATCGACGTGGAAGTCGAAAACTATATCACCCGACGCAGAATTCCCGTACAACTCAATGAAACCGGTCAGATACCCGAAGGTTTCTATGTGACTGCCGCTATTGTTGACCCAACAATGGTCACCATTTCAGGTCCCAGCTCTCTGGTACAGCGCGTGGTTCGGTGTGTTGCCACCTACAACACATCGCTCTTGACGCCTTCAGCGCGTACACAATTCAGCGCCGTGCCCTTCCGCCTGTTTGATGCGGATGGCCAAGAAGTGAACAGTAACTTGATCAGCGTGACCAGTGAATCCGTTCTGCTCGATACACTGCTTGTGGAGCAGACGCTCTACCGACTGCGTCCGGTCGCTATCAACACCAGCGGCATCACATTGGGGCAGCCCGCGATCGGCTACCACGTTGTCGATATCAAAATTGACCCTTCCATGCTGAACATTGCCGGCAGCAACGAATTGATGGAAACGCTCACGATGCTCGATGTCGTTACGCCCATTGACATTACAGGAGCCACCGAAACCCTCATACGCTCCGTTAAGGTCAAAAAGCCCGAAGAAGCATACCATATGAGTGAAAATGCCGTTTACGTGACCATCACCATTGAGGCTGATCCCCTCGTTACCGAGGTCCCGAAATGAATGCTTTTGCCGATTGGCTGTTCAGCCTGCTTTTGGGCTGGACGGGCAGGGCTGCCAACAGTGTTTGGAATGCCCTGACAAACAGCACGCAAGGTATTTCTGCTTTCTTTTCCAGATACTGGCTCCCCATTCTGATAGTGCTGGTCATAGGCGGAACCGTCGCTGATTACGTTATATGGTTTGTGCGCTGGCGTCCGCACTATGTCTGGCGCTCCAAGTTTATGCAGCGGGACTGGGAAAGACAGCTTAACGGCACCGAGCAAACCATGGAGCATGGTGAAATGTCTTCGGAATACCTCAAAGAGATCGCAGGTTGGGTATCCGATCAGGAGGAGCCGCCGTTGCCGGAACTCTGGCAGGACGCTCCTCAAACGCAGTACAGTCCTTATGGCGAATACTCCCCTCAAGCCGAATTCGTCCCTGAGGCCGCATACTCTCCTCAGGCGGGTCTCTCCAATGAGCAGTATAGTAATGCGCCGGTCTATTGGCAAGATTCCGCGCCTATGAGCGAAGACTCTGCGTCTGTCCCGCCGGAAACATCATTGCCTTATATGGACGAATACGCATCAGAGCCCCTTTTGCCGTACACTGAGAACGCGGAACAACCGCTGATCACGGCGGAGATGCAGTACTACTACGACAGCTACTCACCGCCCATCGCTGAGCAACCCGTAAAGGAGACTCCCCCCAGGCGCAGACGCAGCGAGCGCAAGCACGCTTTGGGCGAAAAGGGCGGTCAACGCATAAGCCGCTTGTTCAACCGCATGCCGACGCATGAGGATGAGGATGGTATGTTGGACGGTCTTCCCCCACCAGTATCACAGGATGCAGCTTTCCACAGCCCCGTTTATCCTGATTCCTATCGCGCGGGGCTCGATGAGCATAACGACTCCCACCCTGATTAAACATGGACAAAACTTGCTGATAACGCCCCATCTTCCTCCCGAATCTTTGCGCGCAGCATGTGAGCAATGCCGGGAAGGGGATATGCGACCCTTTTTGATAGTAAAATGCACGCCGCGTTCACGCAGTGCATTGTCGTAATGGTATACTGATCGTCTTGGCTCCGAGCAGGCGGTACCACCAAAAAGCGTGGTCACTGTGCATTTATCAGAATACACGGCTCGATCGATTTTGAGTAATGTTCGTGAATACTTCGAAACCAACGATCATATATGCGCACAGAATCCGGCATCCCGAGAAGAAGGCTTGAATACGCCGCGGCATCGGTGCTGATCAGTGAATCTGCACACCAATCGCCCCCTCCACAGCAAGGCTGCGCAGCCCCGCCGTTGTCGTTCCACCGGATTTGACTGCCTCTTTGCGGCATCAAACAGCCAAAACTCGCCCTATAATTGGCACGCAGAGAATAGTGTGCTTCTTCTTGTCGAACCACCCGATTGCGCGGTATGCCGGCTCGCAGCGCGTTGTTGTGATGTTTTGGGACGCCCGGTACTCATTCACGGCGAGCCACTCCGCTGTTGACGGGCGCTCAACGGCGGCATTCGCAGGCTGTCAGCCGGGCCGTGATAAGGAGTCATCGGGACAAGCGAAAACCCACTGCCCAAGAAGCAAGCGCAATGCCCTTAATGATCAAAAAAAAGCAGGGCAACCGCCCTGCTGAAGAATATGTGTTTTAGCGCTTTGAAAACTGTGGAGCGCGGCGCGCACCTTTGAGGCCGTACTTCTTACGTTCCACCATACGGGGATCACGGGTCAGAAAGCCCGCCTTCTTCAAGGAAGCACGCAATTCAGGGTTCGCCTTGATGAGCGCACGGCTGATGCCGTGTCGGATCGCGCCGGACTGTCCTGCGAGGCCACCGCCGTTTACGTTGACCAAAACATCAAAACCCGTGACACGTGTCAGTTCCAGCGGCTGACGAACGGTCATTTTGAGGGTTTCAAGGCCGAAATAATTGTCGATCTCGCGCTTGTTGATGATGATATTGCCGTTGCCCGGTACCAATCGCACACGTGCGACGGCGGTCTTCCGGCGGCCTACTGCGTTAAAATCAGGTTGCATTCTTAATTATCTCCTTCCGCTTACTTGCCGAATGTGAGCACTTCGGGCTGCTGTGCTTCGTGCCCGTGTTCCGCGCCGCGACAGATGTGCAACTTCTTCGCCATCGCGCGCCCCAACGGGCCTTTGGGCAGCATACCGACTACCGCGTGCTGCACCGCAAACTCAGGTTTTTCATCCATCAATTTGCGATACTTGGTTTCTTTGAGCCCACCGGGATAACCGGAATGATGATAATAGATCTTCTGGTCCAGCTTTTTACCGGTCAGAACGACTTTATCCGCGTTGACGATGATGACAAAGTCACCCGTGTCAACATGGGGTGTATACGTTGGTTTGTGCTTGCCGCGCAAAATATTGGCTACATTGCTGGCAAGACGGCCAAGAACCATGCCGTCTGCATCAACGACATACCACTTGCGCACTACGTTCTGCGCATTTGCCATATAGGTATTCATGGGTTTCCTCCTACGACGAAAAAATGAATGCGGGCACATGATGGTCGCATGCTTCCGCTTTAAGCCAATGTCACCCGGGGCTAGCGAAGTGCATTGATGCAACGAATATCATACTAATTATCGCAAAGTTTGTCAAGTCATTTCAGTCAAAAAGGGTCACGTTAAAGAGATACCGATCAATAGTGAACCGGTTTTGTCGATAAGTTCCTTCACAAGTGTATATTCGCTTAAATCGTTGATACATAGACCATTTGATACGGATGTTTCGCGGCAATCCAAACAGCGTCCTCCATGTTTGCCCCGATGTTGTCCAGTAATACTTGTACACGGGTTTTTGCAGGTAATGAACGCTGCTAACATAACGATAATAGTCCATGTTAAACGTAAAATCCTCACCCCAAGGCAAGGTCTCACTGAAACGAAGCCCGTTCTCCACGATGATAGAGCGCTTGTATAGTTTATTCCACAACGCACTGTAATAGAAGCTTCCCGGATAGGTCATGAGCTTCTCCAGAAAATCAGCTCGGCTGCACATGGTGGTTTCCCGAACCAGCCCCCTTTCCTTTTCCATATTGCGCATACATAGAATGAAGCGCGCAATCACAAGGTCACTGCCATCGGCGGCAGCAAAGAGATCTTCCGTTGCATGGCTTAGGACAATGTCATCCGCATCGACAAATTGGATGTAGTCTCCGCGCGCCGTGTTGAGAGCCGCATTGCGCGCACATCCGGGCCCGCCGTTTTCCTGGCTGATCACGCGTACGCGCCAATCACTCTGAGCCCACTTTTCGCATATGGCCAGAGTATCGTCACGGCTGCCATCGTTAACGAGAATAACCTCAATATCACTAAAGGTCTGACCGCATACAGCCTGCAGGCAACGATTAATAAACGCCTGCGCATTATAAACGGGAATAATGATACTGACGCTCGGATGCAATCGGAATCTCCTTTCAGATGTGCGCACAGTATAGCATAGCCGGATCCGATTCTCAATTGCATTGATTCATGAATCATTTTATAGTATGATTAGCGTGGGTTGTTGTATATGCACGCACCCAATTTCCATTAAGGAGTTGTTGCATTCTTTGACAAGAACGGTAGACACAATGGAACAGTATATGGCGCTGTTTGGACTTAACGACCGAAACGTGCGCATTATCGAAGAATCACTGTCAGTTAACATATTTTTGCGCGACAACCAGTTACATGTCGTGGGTGACGAACTGAAATGCACTATGGCCAATGACGTTATATCCCTGCTGCTGACGTCTTATGAAAAGGGCGAACAAATCGACCCAAGCACGGTACAGTATTTCATCAACTTGGCCGCCAAGGGCGAAATTTCCGTCATAGACAGCCTGGGCGGCGATACAGTTGCCTTCACCTACAAGGGCCGGCGCATTGTCAACAAGACGCCCGGCCAGCGCGAGTACACCGACGCCATCCGTAATCATCAATTAACGTTGGCCGTCGGCCCCGCCGGTACCGGCAAGACGTTCCTGGCCGTTGCGTTGGCTGTCAACGCCCTAAAGAATAAAGAAGTCGACCGCCTCATCCTGACGCGACCCGCTGTTGAAGCCGGCGAAAAGTTGGGCTTTTTGCCCGGCGACATGTCGCAGAAAGTGGATCCGTATCTGCGCCCTCTCTACGATTCGCTGTTTGAGATGATTGGGCCGGAGGGTTATCAGCGCTTACTGGAAAGGGGCATGATCGAAGTCGCTCCCCTTGCTTTCATGCGCGGCAGAACACTGAACGACGCGTTCATTATTCTGGATGAAGCGCAAAACACCACACCTGAGCAAATGAAGATGTTCTTGACCAGAATCGGCAAGAACTCCCGCTGCGTTGCGGCGGGTGATCTGACCCAAATTGACCTGCCCACAACGCGCAGGTCCGGATTGATTGACGCGATTGATGTTCTGAAAGACATTGAGGACATCAAGATCGTCAATCTGACGCAGCGCGACGTGGTGCGAAACGATATGGTACAGATTATCGTTCAAGCCTATGAGAATCGCACGCTGTAACTGAGGTATACATGTTTATTATCCCGGAGACGCGAACCAATCAACGGTCTTTCGCTGCTGTGCGTGATTTCATCCACTCAAAACGCTTCCTGTTATCGCTCATCATTTTGTTAGGTTCACTCATGCTGCTTGGCATGTTCATGGCTGCTATCACACCTCTTCGCTACGATTTAAGCGTAGGTATGGTGCCGACGCAAACCATTGCTGCCAGCAAAGATGTTGTCGACGAAGTAACGACCGAAAAAAACAGGCGTGCGGCGGCCAACGCTGTCACGCCTACCTATAAGTATCAGGAGGGCGTCACCGAACGGGTGCTGGCAAACTTGGATGCAGTAAAATCAGAACTGGACGCCGTTATTCAGTATGCCAAAACGCTGGATGACTATGCGCTGGACAAACTCTATCCCCAAGAGGAACTGGACTATGCTGCCTCCATGCTTGAATCGGTCGAAATGCGGGATTATCAGCTGCAAACGCTGCTGAGCGCAACGTCGGAAGAGACAGACAGTCTGTTTGTCGCGCTGTATGATACGGTCAAGAACACCATGCAGGCTAATGTCACCCAGGGACAGGAATCAACTGCCATCAACAGTATCATGCAGATCATCGGTTACCGAACCGATGTCAACTTGCTGCAAAACGTGGCAGCACCTGTTCTTCGCGCTGTGGTCAGGCCCAATATGATAATCGATCAGGACGCAACGGAAGAGGCCAAGCGCGCCGCCATGGCCGACATCGACCCCGTGATGTATAAGCAAGGGCAAAACATCGTCGTGCGAGGCGAAGGCCGTATCACGGATAACCAGATACAGATGCTGAACAGTCTGGGAATGCTCAGCAGCAACAGAACGGACTACAACACGTACTTTGGCGCTTTGATGATCGTGCTTGTGGTGCTTCTTCTGTTTACCACCATGCTTTGGGTGTTATGCAGAGATGTCCTATTTGACATCAAACGGCTGTTCATCATTTACCTTGTGATGAACATCACCATGCTGCTGTGCATTATCGCCAAAACGATACACTTGCCTTACATCGCTCCCACGATTCTGGCAGCGCTTCTCTTGACGGTTACTCTTGGGCATGTTCCTGCGCTTATTACCAATGTTGCCCTGTCTGTGATGATTTCTATGATCCTCGCTATTGGGGGGCAAAACACCGCCAATGATATTGCCTATTTCACCGTTACTTCCATCGTTTCGGGCAGCCTTGCCGCCCTGATGCTGAGACATGCCGTCCAGCGCGGCCGCATCCTGGGCGCGGGTGTCGCAGCGGGCGCAGCCGGCTACTTCATTATTCTGGGCATTGGTATGATGATCTCCAGCGGTCTGAACACCATTTTGACTAACGCGGCCATGTCATCAGGCGGCGCCATGATTGCGACCCTGATTTGTTTGGCGCTGCAGCCGCTGTTGGAATCTGCTTTTAACCTTCCGACCCAAAGCCGGCTCCTGGATTTGAGCAATCCGACACAGCCACTGCTGCACCGGTTGCTATTGGAAGCGCCCGGAACGTACCATCACAGTATCCTGATTGCCAACTTGGCTGAAGCATCAGCGGAAGCCATCGGTGCCAATCCACTATTGGCACGCGTAGGCGGTTATTACCATGATATTGGAAAACTCAAGCGTCCGCTTTACTTTCGGGAGAATCAGATAAACACCTCGAACATCCATGATGAGACAGCCCCGCAGGTGTCTGCCACCATCATCACCGCGCACATTCGTGACGGGCTTGCCATGGCAAAACAGTATCGATTGCCGCCCGAAGTGCAGTCTATCATCGCTGAACACCATGGCAACTCGCTGGTGATGTATTTTTACTCCAAGGCCGTCAACGGTGTCCATAAGGACGCCGTGGACGAAGATGCCTACCGCTACGATGGCACGCCACCGCGCACGCGGGAAGGCGCCATTGTGATGCTGTGCGATACCATCGAGGCAGCCGTGCGCTCGCTATCCAACCCCACGCAGGCAGAGATCAATACGTTTATCGAAAAACTAATTAAGCAAAAGCTGGACGACGGTCAACTGGACAACGCACCGCTGACCATACAGGAACTAAACCAGATTGCGCACGCGTGCGCCACGGTGTTAAGCGGCGTATTCCATGAACGCATTGAATACCCGAATACTATGGAAATGAAAAAGCGCCCGCGTATCGTAACGCAGAACACAGTGAAGAGTGCCACTAATGCGCTGAGGAAAAATTTCTTCCCGGAAGCAGGTAAGACTTCCGATGTCGGACCGCCGCCGGCACAAGAACCTTTCAGCCGCGGCGAAACAGAAGGTGCCAGAGATGCCAACTAACCCCGTTGTGTTGTTTTCATCCGATGGGAGCACGCATCCACAGGGTATGAATGATGTACTCAAACGCGCTTGTCTCGCTTGCTTTGAAGCAGAAAACGTACCTCTGCCATGCTATGTCAGTTTGAGCATCTGCACCGACGGTGAAATTCGTCTTGTCAACCGTGACACGCGCGGCATCGACGCCGTGACGGACGTGCTGAGTTTTCCCACCATTTCCTACGTGCAAGGGGAGACTGCCCGCCATGCCAAGCCAAAATTGCTCCGCGAATGGGAACCGGAGTATGGCGCGTGCTTTCTGGGCGATATCCTCATATCATTAGAGCGTGCCCAAGCCCAAGCGATTGAATACCACCATAGTTGTTCTCGGGAATTGTCTTACCTCTTTGTACACGGGGTCTGTCACTTGATGGGTTATGATCACATAAATGGAAAGGATAGGGAAGCGATGCGTAAATTGGAAGAAAAGGCCCTGTCTGCTGCGGGTGCTGCAAGGACGACGGATAATGAATTATTGGACCGCGCAAGGCAAGCTATGTTGAAAGCGTATGTACCCTACTCCAAATTCAGAGTAGGCGCCGCTGTAATGACAGCGGATGGCAGCGTATATACCGGATGCAATGTTGAGAATGCTTCCTACGGCTTAACCAACTGCGCGGAAAGAACCGCCATATTTAAGGCCGTCAGCGAAGGCCACACTGATTTTGAGGCCATCGCAATTGCTTCCGAAAAAGCGCCGCCATGGCCCTGCGGCGCATGTCGACAGGTGATGAGTGAATTTGCCCAAGACATGCGTGTGCTTGTTACATGGGAAGGCGGCAGCGATGGGTCTACCCTCCAAACGCTGCTGCCTCACAATTTTTCTCCATCCGGTGGTATCCAGCGATTTTTAGGAGGCGACCAATGAGCACACATGAAAAGGCGGTCTTCCGTTCCGGTTTCGTAGCCGTCATCGGACGGCCCAACGTAGGAAAGTCCACTTTGCTTAACGCACTGGTGGGCGAGAAAGTAGCCATCGTTTCCCCCAAACCACAGACCACGCGCAGCCGCATCATGGGGGTAGTGAACGCTGAAAATGCCCAGTTGGTATTACTGGACACTCCTGGCATCCATAAGGCGAAAACCCGCCTTGGCGAATATATGCTTAGCGCCGTGGAAGATGCCATGCAGGGCATTGACGCTCTTTGTATTATGGTTGATACGACGGACGTGCGTCAGGCGGATCATTTGGTGGCTGAAGGCTACGTCAATGACAAGATTCCTTGTTTCCTGCTTTTGAACAAAATCGATCTGGTGCATCCGCAGGAACTGCTGAAGATTATTGACGGCTTTTCCAAGAACGCTTTTCGCGCCATATTGCCCGTCAGCGCCAGAACAGGAGACGGCATGGGGATTTTGATGGATGAACTCGTCAAGGTGATGCCGGAAGGCCCGAAATATTTCCCCGATGACATGATGACCGATCAGCCCGAAAGGCTAATCTGCGCTGAGCTTATCCGCGAAAAGGCTCTGATGTACCTGATGGAAGAAGTACCACACGGGATCGGTATCGAAATTCTCCAAATCAAAAAGGAAAACGAGCGCTTCACCGAGATCCACGCCAATGTGTACTGCGAAAAGGATTCGCATAAACGCATCATTATCGGCAAGCAAGGGCAGATGCTCAAGAAGATCGGCAGCGCCGCGCGCGTGGAGATCGAGACCCTGCTGGGGACGCATGTCAATCTCAACCTATGGGTGAAAGTACGTCCGGGCTGGCGAGATTCTGCCAGCGAACTTAGAACTCTGGGCTACACGGGCCAATAAGAGGACGATCATGAAAAGAACTCTCGCGTTATTCGTTTGCCTGCTGAACCTGTCCGCGCCTTTGGCGATTGGAGAAACGACCCACAGTAAGTATTCACATAGCTTTTTCAACACTTTTGATACTGTCATCACGATCATTGGGTATGCACGCGACAAAGACATTTTTGATGAGGTGGCTGCCGCAGCCCAGGAAAAGTTCACTTACTATCACAAAATGTATGACCAGTATCATGCCTATGAGGGCGTTAACAATCTGTACGTCGTCAACCGCGAAGCGCACCTTTCACCGGTTGAAGTACCGGAGCCATTGTTTGATCTGATTTTGTGGTGCATACAAAAACAGCCCGATCTTGCAGGAACAGTAAACATCGCCATGGGAAGTGTGCTGGATATCTGGCACGACGCAAGGGAAGAAGCGGAAAGCATCCCCCCCACGTTTGCCTTGCCCGATATGGAAACATTGCGTGAAGCGGCTCGGCACACCGCAATAGACAACGTCGTGCTGAATGAAGAAGAGAAAACCATTTTTATCAAGGATCCAAATCTCACCCTCAATCTGGGCGCGGTTGCAAAGGGCTATGCCGCAGAAATGGTGGCAGAGTGGATGTTGGAGAGCGCCATGCCATCATTCATCATCAACGCGGGTGGCAATATACGTACCGGCAACGCCCCGCTGGACGGCCGCAGCGCGTGGGGCGTCGCGGTGCAGGACCCGGAGAGTATGCTGGGAAATACGGAGCAGTCATCGCTTGATACACTCTACCTGCATGATCTGTCGGTCGTGACCAGCGGCGATTATCAACGGTTTTTTACAGTGAACGGCAAAAGATACCACCACATTATATCGCCTCAAACGCTATTTCCTTCGGAACACATGCGCGCGATAACGGTCGTGACCAGGCATTCGGGGTGGGCGGATCTCTTGTCCACCGCGCTGTTCCTTATGCCCTATGAAGAAGGAGCTGATTTTGTCGCCGGCCTGGAAGGAGTGGGTGCTATTTGGGTGCTCAATGACATGAGTGTCATGATGTCGGAAAATCTTCAGCAGTACTCCAAAGCATTCGGAGCGACGCCTCACTAATACCGCGAACATGAAATAGCCGGCCAAATCAAGGCCGGCTATTTCATGTTCCCTTTTGTCAGTATTGGCTCATCAATTCCCCCACCAGCGCGATCTGCTCATTGACCAAATCACATACTTTTTCAGTGGTCGTTACCCTGCATCCTTCAAACACACAATCCTCCGTGCGCCATCCGGCATCCAAGATATTGATAATTGAGGTTTTGAGACAATTGCCCTCCTGCTCCAACTTCATTACATGCAGCAGTGTACGTGCCGCCGCGAAATACATGCCAAAAGGGCTCATTCCATCAGCTTTTTGCTCTTTTTCCACCGGCGCCGCGTTGATTGCAAAACCCTTTCCCAACATAGTCTCATAGTAATACGGTGTCAAACCGTACAATTTTGTCGCGAGAGACTTTAGAATGCGGCCCGCATCATAACTACACGCAACCATGCCCATATTTTCGGGCGAATTGATGAGCGTTTCAATCAGAGCGGGCGTCTTCTTGATGTCGATATAATCATTCTTGCCGATTCGGTTGAGATGCGCGCGCACAGCAGCTTCATTTTTGTCGCTGCCATCCACCGGAGCAACAATGGTTCCTTGCGGTGAGCCATCCCTCTTTAGCAGGGAAGAGCGAAAATTGTGAAAGAAGGCGCGTTCCAACGCAAATGCGCCCGCTTGCTGTGCAAGGGGCGCAAACGAAGCAGACTCCGCAAGGATGCTGATCGCGGTCTCGTCTTCACCTAGATGTTGGGCGGCCTCCTCCATCGCTACGTTCCTGATAAGAAAAGAATGCCCAAAGGCTACTGCAATCTGCGATAATGACTGCTCCAAATAAAGGGACAGCCTGCCGCCGTTTTCATGCTGAGAAACTGTGTAGAATTTGGCCCGCATGCTCTATCACTCCCACTCAAGCGGATACGCTTGCACCGCATACTCCATGCTTTTGCCGTTGGACAAGAGGCAATTGACAACATTGTCGATCAAGCGCTGCTCGGTAAATGGCATCGGCGCAAAGTCATTGTAATCTGATTTGGACGATATGCGTGCGGGGATAATGCGGAAGCCCGTGGAGGATGTGATATCGTCCTTCACATTGAACTTCACCTGCAAAAAGAACGTGCTCATATCGTCAGGCTTTGTGTTCCCCGCGAAACTGAAATTTCCAAGGGAATAGGCAATATAGCGATCCTTGTATTTTTCTATAGGGTTGATGCGGTGGCTATGGTGACCCACGACCAGGTCAGCCCCCGCGTCAATGGTGAGGCGGCCAAGCTTTTGCTGATTGGTATTAGGCTTGTAGTCCAACTCATCCCCCCAATGATAGGATACGATTACGATGTCATATTGGGCTTTTGCCTGCTGGACTTGCCCGGGCACTTTATCAAACAGATCGGGATACCTGCCGTTGAATGTCTGGTAAGAGAGCATTCCGATGGTAACGCCGCTAGTTTCAAATACCCCCACATGGTTTTCGCTGCTCCAGACAATACCGGCTTCATCGAACTTCGCCGTGGTCTCCCTGAAACCTTCTTCGCCGTGGTCCATGACATGGTTGTTTTCAAAGGATACAGACTCGATGCTTCCCGCTTCCAGTATCTTGACATATTCGGGAGGCGCAGAAAAAAGGAAACTGTTGCCTTTCTTGTTGCCGGGAATGGGTGCCGTGGTCAGCGTTCCTTCAAAATTGGCTAAGGTGAGGTGATCTTCAGAAAACAATTCCTTAACGTTACGCATGACAAAACTTGGATCGCCGCCCTGCTTCTCGTTCTCCTTTTCGAAAATGGATAAACCGGATTTGCGCACATCGCCACCGATGGTTAAGTCGCCCACTGCCGTCACGACGATTTCCACGCTGCCATCAGCAGTTGCCATTTCTACGCCTTGCAAGGGCACTTCCTCCGAAATCGGATCGTCAGTACCATTGTCCGTTATCGTCTGGTCGTCGAGGGACGCAAATGTCGGGGGCGGCGCGAACGTCTGCAGTGTTTCTGATAGGGATACTTCGGTCTCCTGCTCAGCCCGCGCAAGAGGTGCGGCAAAAAGCACCAGAATCAATATGAATATGAGGTTACGACACGACTTGTTCACGACTCTCCTCCTGAAGTACAGCCAAAAAAGCTCGGATCCGACGGAATGCCTCCATCAGTTTATTCTTATCGGTAGCATAACAGCAACGGATGAAGCCCTCTCCGCTTGAGCCAAACGCCGTGCCCGGCACGCATACCACCGCATGTTCTTGCAAAAGCCGCGTGCAGAATTCGTCACTGCTAAGGCCCGTGCTTGCAATGCACGGGAACAAATAGAAAGCCCCTTTAGGCTCAAAACAGTCAAGTCCCATTTCGGCAAACGCGTGCAACATGAGACGGCGGCGCTGATTATAGCTATCCCGCATGTGAATGACGTCCGCATAGCCGTTTTCACGCCCGGCCTTGAGAGCTTCAATCGCAGCGACCTGCGATGAGCGGCTCGCGCACATGATGGTGTACTGATGGATCTTGACCGCCGCGTCCAGAATTGCCCGCGGTGCACACATATAGCCTACGCGCAGACCTGTCATGGCAAATGCCTTGCTGAAACCGTTGATGGTTACCGTGCGTTCCCACATGCCGGCCAGAGAAGCAATAGACGTTTGGTGTTTGTTGTCATACACCAATTCGTTATATATTTCATCGCAGACGACCAAAAGATCATGTTTTTGTGCAAAAAGCGCCACTTTGCGCATATACTCGTCCGAGAGGATCGCGCCGGTCGGATTGTTGGGATAGCTCAGGAGCAGAGCGCGCGTCCTGGGCGTAATCTTTTGTTCCAGCGCCTCCACCGTTACCTGGAACTCATCCTCAACCCGCGTTTCAACGGGTACAGCAATGCCGCCGCTCATTTCCACGCACGGCTGATAACTGACGTACCCGGGATCGGGGATCAGTACTTCATCGCCCGGGCGCAGTGTTGCTCGCAGAGTGATGTCGATGGCTTCACTGGCCCCGACGGTAACGAGAATCTCTGTTTCGGCATCATACGAAAGATGAAACCTGTTCTTGAGATAGATGGCAATCTCCTGCCGCAGCGCCAACAGTCCACGATTTTCGGTGTACTGCGTTTCTTCATTAAGGAGGCTGTCAATTAACGCTTCACGAACATGGTAGGGAGTAGTGAAATCAGGCTCCCCCACGCCCAATGAAATTGCGCCCTTCATCGTACCGGCAAGATTGAAGAATTTGCGTATCCCGCTGGGCGGCATGGCCGCGATTTTGGGATTAACAAATCGCTCGCTCACGGGGACACCACCAGCCTTTGATCATCACTTGACGTATCAAACACCACGCCATCCTGCTTGTAGCGCTTCAAAACAAAACTGGTGCTGGTACCGGTCACGTGTTCGATGACGCTCAGTTTCTCAGAAACGAACTGAGCCAGTTCCTTCAAAGACGGGGCCTCGACCAACACGATCAAATCGTAACCACCGCTCATCAAGTACACGCTCTTCACTTCGCTGTATTGATAGATTCGTTTGGCAATAGCATCAAAACCGTGCCCCCTTTGCGGCGTAACCTTCACTTCTATCATCGCCTGCACGAAACGTTTATCCGTCCTGTCCCAATTAATAATTGGCCGATAGCGGATAATGACTTTCTCTTGTTCCATTTCCGCAATCATGGATGCCACAGTAGCGCTGTTTGTGCCCAGGAGAACTGCGATCTCTTCCGGCGTGCTGCGACAATCGTCGCTTAGTGCCTCAAGAATTTGATACTTCATCCCTTCCATCGTCAAACCTCGACTTTCTTTGGCTTCAAGTTTTTTTCGGCAGCCTTTTGCCCGAACGCACCGCGTTCAGGCATGTTTCCTTGCTCTCGTCCAGATGATGGCGCATCAGGCGGCACAGCCCCTCCAAGTCCCGCGCACGCAAAAAATCAATCATCTGATGGTGCTCTTGATGGGCATGCGAGCGCCTGACAATACTGGCGATGGAAAGAGCCGCAAAGCGCTGGATGTATTCCTCCTGGCTGTCGATAACGCGCAAAATGCGCACTTTACGGGCAATATGCTCCATCGTGCGGTGAAATTCTCTGTTAAGTTGCGCCAAAGCGTCCGCATCTTCATTGCGTTGGCTTACATCCATTCTATCCAAAATGGCGCTGAGCGCCGCGATATCCTCATCCGTCACGTTCTCTATGATAGAAGGCATGATCAGCATCATCAGCGCGTTGCGAATGGTGAAAATCTCCTCGATATCTTCTATGGTAAACGCAGAAACAATCACGCCCTTGCGTTCCTTATACTCTACCAAGCCATCCAATTCCAATTGTCGCATCGCCTCGCGAAGTGGTGTTCTGCTAATATGCAGCTTATCAGCATAATGTGTTTCGATAATGCGTGTACCCGCCGGTATGTCCCCTATAATGATCGCATGCTTCAGTGTTTCATAAGCTATGTCACGTATCGGCTTGTTCTCCGCCACGTCGTTCGCCGCCAAAATGTCCGCCACCAGCATTCCCCCCTTACCAGCAATATATCAATAATAACCGCTACCGCCCCAAAGTGTCAAGGCGGCGCAAGCTGAACCATCGTCTGTATCTTGAGGAGATCACCCGACACACGGCTGATGGAAATCAGCTCGTTGTTTAAATATAGCCGCGCCAAAGCGCCTTCTTCAAATTCGCACGGACCATCCAGATCCTTGCGGCTTAAAGGCACTCCGTTGATAAGGGGTTTGCGAAGCCGTACGGGCACGTCGATGCGCGGGATATGCTGAAGCGCCGAACTCAGCGGCAGCATCCATTTTCCGCCCGCCGCGCCTTCTTCCACGTCTTCTTTGAGTTCTTCTGGAGTGTATGCGTCATCGAGAGTGAAAGCTCCCACCCTGTTGCGCAACAAAAAACGCATATACGCGCGGCTGCCAAGCGCTTGCCCAATATCCTCGCAAAGTGTCCTTATATATGTCCCTTTCCCGCAGTGGATCTCCATGAGATAGCCGGCAGATGCTACTTGCCTGATGACGCGCAGAGAACGGATCAATACCTCGCGCGGCGCAAGGCTGACGCTTCGCCCTGCCCTCGCCAAGTCGTACAGCCTTTCTCCATCGCGTTTGATGGCGCTGTACTGCGGTGGCACCTGCGCAATCTTGCCGATGAATTTTGGCAAAATGGCCATCAAGTCTTCTTGGGTCGGAAGATGAACACTCACCTTGGTGACGACACCTTGCGCATCCTGCGTATCGGTTTGTGCGCCAAAGGCGATTTCGGCGACATAGACCTTGTCATCATCCGCAACATAATCAAATAGCTTGGTCGCCCTTCCCACCATGATGGGAAGGACGCCGGCGGCTTCAGGGTCCAGTGTGCCTGCATGCCCCACTTTCTCACGAATCAGTTTTTTTACAAAAAAAACCGCCTGCGCTGATGACATGCCGGGCGGCTTTAGCAAATTGATGAATCCGTTCATTTGTGGAGTTCCTTGATCATCGCCCGCTCCATCTTCTCCAATGCCGGCGCCATTTCCCCTTCGATCAAGCAACCTGCTGCCTGCGCATGTCCGCCGCCGCCAAAGAATGAGGCCACGCCCGACACTTTCCGGGAAACGATACTGCGCAGGGAAAACTTGATGCCTTCGGCTGTTTCTGTTGCCAAATAGCTCATTTCCACGCCGCCTATGTAGAGTCCTTCGTTGACTATTCCATCGGATTCTTCACGCAAGGCTCCGGTCTCCTCAAAGTCCTTAAGGTTCAGCGACATACCGGAAATCCGCCCATCATCAATAAAGCGCAGCGTGTTCAGCGCTCTGCCCAGCAATTGGACGTATCCTTTGGACTGCATCAGATGGAGGCTGCGAGCCGTATCCGAAAGCGGAAGCCCAGCCTCCATAAACAGTGCCATCTGCTGAAATACCTCACTGGTAATGTTGCCGTAGGAAAAATTCCCGGTATCGCTGCTGATTGCGGTATAAAGACACGTAGCCATATCGGGTGTAACCGTGCAACCCAATGCCAGCGCAAGACGCGTCACCAAAATGCCGGAGGCCGCAGCTGTTGCGTCAACCTCGTTCACTTTGGCAAAAAAGGTATTGGTTGTGTGATGATCAATCTGCACGGTGCAGGGACTCAAAAAATAGACGTCTGCGCAGGTGCCCATGCGATTCACGCCGGAAGCATCAACGGCTATGGAAAGATCACTCACTTGCGTCACTTTTTCCGGAGCGACTACTTTGTCCCAGTTGTTTAAGTACCGAAGCTTGATAGGAACCGGATCCTGACACGCAACGACGGCCTCTTTGCCTAAGCTGATCAATATTTCATACAAAGCGAGTGCGGAACCAAACGCGTCGCCATCGGGCTGAACGTGCGTACAAACGAAAACCCTGCGTGCCTCTTTGATAGCGGTCAACAATTGCGGATTATTCATTGCTGTCATTTGGCGATTCCTTTTCAGGCAGCACTCTCTTTAGAACTTCAGAAATGTGGATGCCGTACTCTATGTTTTTGTCCAGCACAAAGGTAAGTTCAGGTATATACCTCAATTGCAGTCTCTTGCCCAGTTCACGCCTGACAAAGCCCGCGGCGCTGGCGAGCGCCTTCATCATAGGGTCAGCCAATTCTTTCTCCAATATGCTGACATAAATCTTGGCCTGTTTCAGATCACGTGTCACATCGGCGCGAACGATACCATATGTTCCGCGAATCCTTGGGTCATCCAAAGATTCGCGGATAATGCGATCGACTTCCTTCTTGACCTCTTCGGATATCATGTCGATACGGTAATTTGCCATGACTTCTCCTTAGTCTACTACTTCTTCCTGGGTAAAGCACTCAATGACGTCCTTTTCTTTGATGTCATTGTAGTTTTCCAGGCCTACGCCGCATTCATACCCGGCGGATACTTCGCGCGCGTCATCCTTGAAGCGTTTGAGCGAAGACAACTTGCCTTCAAAAATGACAACATTGTCACGCAGCAAACGCACCGATTCATTACGCTGCAGCTTTCCATCCAGCACATAACACCCTGCAATGGTGCCGGCACCCGTCACCTTGAACACATTGCGCACTTCCGCATGGCCCAGGATGTTTTCTTTAAAGACAGGCTCCAGCATACCCTTCATGGCCTTCTCTATATCCTCGATGGCCTGATAGATCACGCGATACAAGCGGATATCGACTTCTTCCTTTTCGGCAAGCGCACGCGCGTTGGCATCAGGACGAATGTTGAAGCCGATGATGATGGCATTGAAAGCAGTGGCAAGGTTGACGTCATCCTTGTTGATGGCGCCTACGCCGCTGTGCAATACCTTGATCCGTACCTTGTCACTGGACAGTTTCTCCAACGCTTGCCGCACGGCCTCGGTGGAACCTTGCACGTCCGCTTTTATGATAATGCTGAGCGTTTCGATTTTGCCGTCGCTGATGCTTTCAAACAGATTGTCAAGTGAGACTCTGTTGGACGCCTGCATACGCTCGGAACGCGCCTTTTCCTTACGTTCCTCAGCCACTTGGCGCGTGAGTTTTTCATCCTCGACAGCGTACATTTCGTCGCCCGCATCGGGCACATCGGTGAATCCTGCGATTTCCACGGGTATACCCGGTCCGGCGGATTCAACACGCTCGCCTCTGTCGTTGTTGAGGGCGCGCACGCGTCCGGAGGTGTGCCCGGCCACGACGTTGTCGCCAACTCTCAGGGTACCGTTCTGCATGAGCACGGTGGCAAGAGGACCGCGGTTTTTGTCCAGCTTGGCTTCAATGATGATCCCCTTGGCAAGACGGTTGGGGTTGGCCTGCAATTGCAGCAGTCCTGCCTGCAGGATGATCATCTCCAATAGCTGATCCACGCCCGCGCCCGTTTTTGCGCTGACGGGCACCATGATTGTGTCGCCGCCCCATTCTTCGGGGACCAGTTCATAAGCTGTCAAATCTTGCTTGATACGCTCGGGATTTGCGTTTTCCTTATCCATCTTGTTGATGGCAATAATGATGGGAACGCCTGCTGCCTTGGCATGGTTGATAGCTTCCACGGTCTGGGGCATGACGCCATCATCAGCAGCCACCACCAGTACAGCAATGTCCGTTGCCTGGGCGCCTCGGGCACGCATTGCGGTAAACGCTTCATGGCCCGGAGTGTCAAGAAACGTGATGCGCTTGCCGTCCAGGATCACAGAATAGGCACCGATGTGCTGCGTGATTCCGCCCGCTTCGGTATCTGTCACATGCGCAGTGCGGATGTAGTCAAGCAGGGAAGTTTTACCATGGTCAACGTGCCCCATAATGGTGATGACCGGGGGACGCTCAACATTGTCTTTGTCGTGTTCACCTTGGTCAAATGCTGCACTCAATACATCTTCTGCCGTCTTGTCCATCCGCATTTCCAGTTCTATTCCAAATTCGGAACAGACCAAAGACGCGGTGTCATAGTCCAGTTCGCTGTTGATATTGGCAACGATGCCCAGCAGCAACAGCTTCTTGAGAATTTCGCCCGATTGTTTTCCGATGCGCTCGGTCAAACCCTTGACGGTGATGGTTTCCGCAGTCATGTACGCCTTGTCGATCTTGATAGGCGCCATCATCTGCTGCGCAGAAGGCTTCTTGGGGCGAACGCGCCTGCCGCGTACGAATTCATCTTCAAAACCAACGCGCGTGCCCTTGACCCGTGACTGTTGACGCTTGTTCTTGGTAACATGCTCAGGATCACTGCTGCGCGCATAATTCTTCTTGTTGGGGTCGTAATTGCTGACGCGCTCCTTCTGAGGCGTCACCGGCACTTCTCCCGTCGCGGGCCGGGTATGCCCGGCAGGAGAACTCCCGCGGTTCATGGGACGTGCAGGACCATCGCCGCTGCGGAACGGTTGTCCGCCGGGGCGCGGAGCAGGTCGACCAAAGGCAGGCCGACCGTATTGCTGCCCGGGCGCACCGCCTGCAACAGGCGCCCTGCCCTGCATAGCGGGAGCTTGCCCGGCAGGACGACCAAAGGGACGCTGCTGCTGACCTTGCTGCTGCTGCGGATAAGCAGGCCGCCCATACGGCATCTGGCCGCGTGGTGCGGGAGCCGGACGCTGTCCCTGAGGCTGAGACGTGAAAGGGCGCTGCTGCGCGGGGCTGTAGGCAGAAACGGGCCGAGGCGCTTCCGCCGCGGGTGCCTTGGGGAACACTTTTGTTTGAGGCTGATCCGGAACCTCTGTTGTCTTGCCGGCAGGTGCCTCGGCGGACGCAGGCACGGCTTGCACAGGCACTGCTTGGGCAGGCCCCTCCGTCTTGGGCTCCTCTTTGGCGTCTGCAATGACATCATCATCAGGCATCGTCCAGGCTTTGGTATGCTGGCTTAGCATTTCCTGTTGCTGCTGCTGCTTTTCGCGCACCCGCTCATCTTCTTCTTTGCGCATAAACTGCGTTTCCTGTTGTCTGAGCATTTGCAGCATTACATCCGCATTGCGCTTTATGCGCTCCGCTTCTGCCAGAATGACGCCTGATCGCTGATTGAGTTCCTTTGTTGCTTCCTTCATTTTGAGTTTAGCCATTCGCTAAATGTACCCCCGCGTTATTTCCGGCACTTGATCCATTGTCCAAATCGATTGCATGCCTGAGTATTTCTTCTGATATGTTGCTATGGAGAAGAGCCGCGGCTTTTCTGCCTTGCTTTCCTGTCGCCTTTTCAATCAGCTCGGCGTTTATTTTGATCAGCGGCACCTGATGATAGGCGCAGCTGTCTTCCAGCTTCTTTCGCGTGTTGTCTGATGCCCTCTCATCTATGAGAACAGCCCGTGCCTTCTTTAATCGCACTGATACCAATACCGAATCTGTTCCCAGCACCACGTTACCGCTCCTAAGTGCCAGGCCCAGCAAACCGGTTAGCTTCTTTTCATCAATCATCGCTTGGCCTCGCTTTCTTTATGCTGTCGGTGAGCGTCTGCGCAATATCGCCGCTGATGGCGCACTCCAGAGCGCGATCAAGCTGCTTTTGCTTGAGTGCCCGCGCCAGACACTGCTCATTATAACAAATGTAGGCGCCTCGTCCAGACTTTTTTCCCTTCATGTCGATGGATATCTCACCTTCGGGGGAGCGAACAATACGAATCAGCTCTTTTTTAGGCCTCATCTCTCGACATCCAACGCACATGCGCATCGGGATTTTCTTCGGCATCAATTGGCTCCCTTTTCCTAGATTTCTTCAGGCGCTTCGACCCATTCTTCACCGTAGTCTTCGTCCGGATAATTTTCCGCCTCGTTTTCCAGCGGAATGGCGTTGGGATCGATTCCCTGCTCTTCCATCAGGGCATTGATTTGCGATTCAGACTTAATGTCTATCTTCCACCCTGTCAGTTTGGCTGCCAACCGCGCGTTTTGTCCTTCTTTGCCGATCGCCAGGGATAACTGCATATCCGGCACCACCACGCGGCAGATTTTTTCGCCTTCGGAAATGAACACGCTGACGACATGCGCGGGGTTGAGAGCATTCGCCACAAACTCCGCAGGGTCGGGCGACCACTTGATGATGTCGATCTTCTCGTTCTTGAGTTCGTTGACGACCTTTTCCACGCGGCTGCCACGCGGCCCGACGCACGCACCGACCGGATCGATCATAGGTTCATTGGAGTAAACGGCAATTTTAGTGCGGCTACCCGCTTCGCGCGCGATCGACTTGATTTGAACGATACCTGTCGCGATCTCCGGGACTTCCATCTCAAACAATCGTTTGACCAGGCCTGGATGAACGCGGCTGACATACACCTGAGGATTGCGGGAGGATTCTGTTTTGCTGCCGTGTACTTTGAGCACATAGACCTTGATATGGTCATTCTCGCGGTATTCTTCGCCCGGCATAAACTCGCTTGATTCCATAACGCCTTCCGTGCGCCCCAATTCCACGTACACGGCTTTGGGTTCCACACGCTGGACGATGGCCGTCAGGATCTCCTGCTCCTTTTCGATATACTCATCGTAGATCTTGCCGCGCTCGGCTTCACGGATCCGCTGCACCAGCATCTGTTTGGCAGTCTGGGCCGCGACGCGACCAAAATCCGCCGGCGTCACGTCGATTTCCACAATGTCGCCCAATTCGTAACCGCTGCGGATGTCCCGCGCGTCCTGAAGCGAAATTTGTGTCTCGACGTCTTCCACATCGTCTACTACAACTTTGCGCGCCAGCACTTCTACCCCCTGCTTGCGGGAGAGGCGCACGGTCAGATTTTGGTGCGCCAACGGGCTGGTTCTGTTGTTGCGTCGATACGCAACCTTCAGGGCATCTTCGATGGTGTCGATCAATATGGCTTCATCGATATCTTTTTCGCGGGCAAGCAACGAAATGGCATCGAGCAAATCCGGTTTTTCCTTCTTCATGTCGATTCATCCTCCAGTGATTCTAATGCTGCTTCTTTCAGACCGTCTAAATTGGGTACCGGGCGGGCGATTGCCACCTCACTTGAGGGAATCACCACTTCTTGCGAACCCTGCATAATGTGATATCCTTGTTCATCCAAGAGATCGAAAATGCCATTCATGACTTTTCTTCCGTTTCGGGGCTTGTAGAGCTTGATCTCCACCAGCTTGCCCTTGGCCTTCTGCGCGTCCCGCTGCGTCTTGATGGGCCTGTCCACGCCGGGCGAGCAGACTTCCAGAAAGTCATACTCGAAATGCTCCACTTTGGGCTGAATAGCCACATGATACTTTTCGCAATCGTCCAGCGAGATACCACCTTCTTTGTCGATGTAGAAACGCAGGTAATTGCCCGCACTTTCTTTATCGATGACGGCTTCGACCAGCTCGTACCCCATGTCGACCGCCTGCGCCAGTGCGAGCCTTTCAATGTCCGTGATGACACTTTTCTTGTACAATTTCACCATTCTCTACAAATACAAAGAGCGGGCATATGCCGCTTTGGGGAAGGAACAAAGAAAGAAGCTTTGCCTCCGCCGTACGCAGCACCCACTCTTCAGTAAACCCTTCTTCCTTCATTGAGATACATGGAGATTATACCACAGCCAATAGCGGAACACAAGCTATATGGACGCAAGGTATTGGAGAGTCCGATATTTGCTAAAAGAAACTCATTTGGTTGCTGTCGGCAATGCCATTGAGTGCTCCGCAGGCCTTGAGAGATTCAATAACGGACGTATTCGCTTTGGTCCGGTTTTTGAGATCCTCAAGCGACAAAAAAGGCTTGTCTCTCGTTTCTACAATCGACTCCGCGGCCGCCACCCCGAAGCCCGACAGGGAGGTAAATGGGCTGCGCAGCGCGCTTCCCTCGATAACAAACTTGTCCACATCGCTCTTATACAGATCAACCGGCAGAAACTGATATCCACGCGCGTTCATCTCCAGTACTACTTCCAACGCGATGATCTCGTCCTTTTCCTTGCCTTTTTGGTCTTTGGCGTCAATGGCACTTAGTTCCTCCAGCATTTGGCGCAGATAATGGGGCGGCGCTATCATCGTGGCGGAATCGAACCCCACGGCGCGCACCGAAAAGTAAGCGGCATAGTACTCAAGCGGGTAATAGACTTTGAACCATGCAATCCTGAGCGCCATTGTAACGTAAGCAACGGCATGTCCCTTGGGAAAAAGATAGCCTATCTTCCTGCAGCTTTCGATAAACCACTGGGGAACCCCGTTCTCCTTCATGGCATTTTCCATGCGCATACCCGGCTGCAGCTTCTTGCCTTTGCGCACGTTTTCCATAATGTCAAACGCCTCCTTGGCGGGCATGCCAACCGAAATCAAATAGTTCATGATATCGTCGCGAATGCATATACAGTCTTTCAGTTGCGCCGTTCCGCTCAATATCAAATCCTTCGCGTTCCCCAACCACACGTCCGTACCATGCGACAATCCGGATATGCGCACTAGTTCTTCCATGGTGACAGGCTTGGTATCGGCCAGCATCTGCCTGACAAAAGAAGTGCCAAATTCCGGGACGCCCAACGTACCCGTATCGCATCCGATTTGCTCGGCAGAAACACTCAGCGCCTCGGGAGATGTGAACAGAGACATCACCTTTTGATCATTAAGCGGGATATCCCTATAGCGGATGCCCGTAAGTTGTTCCAGATAGTGGATGATGGTGGGATCGTCATGGCCCAGGATATCCAGCTTCACCAATATATCATGCATGGAGTTGAAGTCATAATGCGTCGTAACGGTTCCCTTGTCCTGGTCATCCGCAGGATGTTGAACAGCGGTGAACTGCGCGATATCATAGCCTTTGGGCAGTACCACAATGCCTCCGGGATGCTGCCCGGTGGTACGCTTGACACCAACACACCCTTGTGCAAGCCTGGCGATTTCCGCATTGGAAGCTTGCTTGTTGGTTTCCTCCAAGTATTTGAGTACAAGCCCGTAGGCGGTTTTTTCCTGCAAGGTGCCAATGGTTCCGGCGCGGAATACATAGCCTTTGCCAAAGAGTTCTTCCACATAGGCATGAGCCCTAGCCTGATATTCTCCGGAAAAATTGAGATCGATATCGGGAACTTTATCGCCCTTAAAACCCAGGAACACTTCAAATGGTATGTCAAAACCATCCCGCACCATGTCTTCGCCGCATATCTCACATTTTTTTGGCGGCAAGTCAACACCTACCTTGTATTGCTTGGGAACATCAAAATGCGCCATGCGGCAAACAGAGCAGCGGTAATGAGCGGGCAAGGGGTTTACTTCGGTAATCTCACACAGTGTGGCCACAAAGGAGGATCCCACAGATCCGCGGCTGCCTACCAGGTACCCGTTTTCAAGGGATTTTAGCACCAGCATATGGGCAATACTGTACAGCGTGGCATAGCCGTACCCGATAATCGCGGTCAGTTCCTTTTGCAGCCGCTTGTCCACCAATTCCGGCAAAGCGTCGCCGTAAAGTTCATGTGCGCGATTGGTAGCCATAGCGCGTATATCATCGGCCGCAGTGTCCCAGACCGGAGAAAAGGTGGTTTTGTTTTCCGGATGCCGGGGGTACAAAGACATCTCCCCCGCCAATGCGGCGATCTTCTTCGGATTGTCGATGACGATTTCCTTTGCCTTTTCATCACCCAGGAAAGCAAATTCAGCTAACATCTCTTCCGTTGTCCTAAAGTGAAGGGTCGGCTGAACATCATAGGTCCTGATATTCTGTTTGAATTGCAGAACCGAACGATAAACGCTTTCTTCGGGCTCCAGGAAATGAACGTCGCCTGTAGCCACCACCGGTTTATCGTACATATCGCCAAGTCGGACAATATCTTTGTTAATCTTCTCCAATTCCCGTTCGTCTTTCACCATGCTCCCATGCAGTAGAATGGCGTGATTGCCATTGGGCTGTACTTCCAGATAATCGTAAAAAGCGACTTTCTTTTTGAGTGCTTCCGGGTTTTCCCTCTCCAGCACCGCTTGAAAGATCTCACCCTCTTCGCACGCAGAGCCGATCAACAGCCCTTCACGATGCTTCTTGATCAGATCCCGTGGTATGGTTGGTACGCGGTTGAAATATTCCAGATGCGACAGAGATACCAATTTATTGATGTTGTGAATGCCTTGCTGCGACACCGCCAACAACACAACGTGCATGCGGTTTGTTTTCGCATAGCCCGAGACAGTCTTGTCGATATCATCCAGCGTTTCTATGCCCCTTTCCTTCAGTTGGTGAAGCATAATAGCCAGGCATTCTGCGGTCGCCTTGGCATCATGTACGGCTCGGTGGGCATTTTTGAGTGAAACCCCCAAGTGCTTACAAACGGATGCCAAGCGATAGCGCGATAAAGATGGGTACAGTTTTTGCGCCATCACCAACGTATCAATGAGCGGGGCATCGTATTGCCTGCCGATGCGCGCCAATTCACTGTTAAGCATTCCGCCGTCAAATTTGGCGTTATGCGCCGCAACCGGACAATCGCCAATGAAATCCATAAGTCTTGGCAGTACTTGGGCAACCGAAGGCGCATCAATCAACATCTGGTCGGTAATACCGGTAATACGAATGATCTCCTGCGGAAGCGGTACGCCAGGATTAACCATGGATTCGAATGTTTCGATGATTTCTCCGCCCTTTATGCGTACCGCGCCTACCTCGATGATGCGGTCCTGCCGCGTATTGAGACCGGTCGTCTCTACGTCCAGTACGACGACGGGTGCATCCAGCGATCGACCGTCGGCGTTATTAACGGCGCTGCCCTGATCGATCATGTACGCTTCCATGCCCGGCAAGAGCTTGATGCCAAATTCCTTCGCGGCCGCGAAAGCATCGGGATACGCCTGAACGACGCCGCTGTCCGTTATAGCGACAGCTTCGTGGCCCCAACCGGCCGCACGGCTGATGAGGTCGCGCGCGGATACGGTCGCGTCCATATTGCTCATCTGAGTGTGCGCATGCAGCTCGATGCGCTTTGATTCGCTTTTATCCTCACGCTTTATGAGCGCGTGCCCCATCAGGTCTTTCACCATCAGCACGATATCCTTGTCAAACGAGTCCCGCTCGACGGAACCCCGCACCTTGATACCTTCGCCGCTTCTGATCTGTTTGATGACCTTTTCGACGACAGCGACCTCTTCCTGTGTGGGCGCGGCAGCTTCGCCGCCGTTTTTCCCCATCCATCTGCGATAACGCAGGAATATTTTGCACTTGATGCTGCCCGTTGAGTCGTTGAGGATAAAACTCATGAGCACCATTACTTTGCCTTTGATGTCTTTCCTCTCAACGGCCAGCACTTTCCCCTGCACACAAACCGTCCCCGAACTTTCGCTCAGGGTACCAATGTCCACACAAGCATCCTTAATGACTCTGCCCAGAATACGTCCGCTTTCTGCCTTTTTCTTCTTGCCCGCACCTTGCTTCGTGCCTTCTGAATGCTGGGCTGGTGCCGATTCTTGACGCTTCTCCTGTTCACGATCGCGCGTTTCTTCAATACGCCGCATCCTTTCCTGCACATCGTCACGCAGGCGTAACACAACCGGCGGCTTCACGCGGAAAATATCATATATGGCCGTGACAATGACGTCCTGAGCGCTGTTGGCGCGCATGTATGCCAGCGCAAATTCATCCGGCATTTCCAACACAATGGCATCCTTTTCAGCAAGCCACTTGATCTCTTGTACCCATGAACTGACAGCGGGGTGTTTGCGCTTCAAAAGCGCGCAGAAGATTTCCGAATACTTAGAGGGTTCCTCCAGCATTTCCTGCGCAGCCGAAGGCGCGGCAGTGCGCAGCGACACGCGAATGCCGGGGAGCAATTTCATCAGCGTTTTCCGGATACCCAAAAAGACCGTTTCGCCAATGGGTTCATCGGACAGAAGCAAAACAGTCGCGTGGCGCTTTTGCTTATCGTAATATACTTTTTCAATCTGCAGACGGTCGGCTAAGTCCGGATAGTCCCTGAAAATGGCGGACAACATTTCATTGGTCGCCACTTTCTTCCTCCTTTTCCATCCGCTCGCAGTTTTCCATGGCTATCATGATTTCATCCGCGTAATCGCCTGTGATCCTCTTGATAAACTGCCCTTTGACATACAGCGCACCACTGTTCTTTCCGCCGCAAATGGCGATATCCGCCTCCTGTGCTTCGCCCGGGCCGTTCACAACGCATCCCATGACGGCTACTTTTAGCGGGCGCTTGATATGCGCCGTTCTCTTCTCCAGCTCCGCCGCAATTCCGGCCACATCGATTTGAGTTCTGCCGCAGGTAGGACAGGAAATAAGCTGAATGCCCGGTCTGAGATTAAGAGCGCGCAAAATGCTGATAGCCGCCGCGGCTTCGGGGATGGGCGAACCTGACAGTGAAACGCGTATAGTGTTTCCGATGCCGTCCAGCAGCAAAGCACCAATGCCAATGGCGGATTTTATGGTCCCTTGACCGGGCAGGCCCGCCTCCGTCACACCAAGGTGCAGGGGATAATCAAAAGTCTTGTCGGCCAGGCGGCAAGCCGTCACCATGGACAAAACGTCACTTGATTTTATGGAGATGATGATGTCGTAAAAGCCGCTTTTTTCCAGCAGACGCACATGGCTTGCCGCGCTGTCCACCAATCCCCGGGCTGTAACCCCGCCGTCCCTAAGCAGTATTTCCTTGGGAACAGAACCGGAATTAACGCCTATACGGATGGGGATATGGTGTGCTTTGGCCGCATCCGCGACCGCTCGCACCTTCTGCGCAGAACCAATATTGCCGGGATTCAGCCGAAGTTTGGCGATGCCGTTTTCAATGGATTCGATGGCAAGCAGATAATCAAAATGAATGTCCGCCACAAGAGGCAGCGGGCTCCTCCGAACCAATTCCCTGACAGCTTTGGCACAGGCATTGTCATATACGGAAACCCGCACCAAATCACACCCTGCCTCATGAAGCCGAATTATCTGCTCAAGTGTGGCGTCCACATTGCGGGTATCGGTATTGGTCATCGACTGCACGCTGATTGGTGCTGCTCCGCCGATGATAACGTCGCCTGCCCTGACTTCTTTTTTCATGGGTGTACCCTAAAACATGCGCAGGATGTCCTGCATGGTGATGAGCAGCATCAACCCTACCAGGAGGATCATGCCAAATGCGTGCACATAGGCTTCCTTTTTGACGGGCTTGCCGCGCAAAGCTTCTATTACGAGGAACAACAGGCGGCTGCCGTCCAGTCCCGGAAAAGGAAAGAGGTTAACAATACCCAAGTTGATGGAGATAAAAATCATCATCGATAAGTAACCTTGCAACTGGCCTTGCCGCGTTTCTTCCACGATCATCTGTGTTACACCTACCACCCCGGCGACTTCTCCTGCACCTTCGCCCCTAAAGATCAGGTTGCGGAACGCCGTGACCACGCTTTTCGCCGCATTGACACAAACGTTATAAGCGGAGGAAATGACCTCGCCTACACTCCCTTTTTCCCAGACAACGGGCGCACCAACATTGACAGTGATACCCAGCATATAGTGCCCGGTATCTTCACTTTTGAGGGGTGTGGCCGTCAGTTCCGTTAATTCAGTGCCGCGCGCTACCGTAATAAGCACAGGCTCATCGGATGCTTCACCAAACCGGTCCAGCAATGCGGATAGATTATCCGTAACCGGCACGCCGTTGACAGCCGTTATTTTGTCCGCGAGCTGCATTCCTGCCGCTTGAGCGGGACTGCTTTCATTGACTGACTGCACAACGGTCTCGTAGGCGCCGGTAACTGTCGGAACGCCGGACAGCGCGAAAAACAGGGTCGCTGCCACAAATGCCAGCACGATGTTCATAACGGCACCCATAACAATGGTTATCAGCCTTTTCCCCACGCTGTACTTGCCAAAGGCCCGCGGATCATCTTCTTCCTCGCCTTTGATATCGTCTTCAGCATAGAACATGCAATAGCCGCCCATGGGAATGGCCCGCAGGAAGAATTTCGTCTCATGCTTCTTGCTATTCCACCTAAGGATCGACGGCCCAAACCCGATAGCGAACTCCTTTACGGGGATACCCGTAAGGCGAGCCGCAAAAAAGTGTCCCGCTTCATGCACAGTAATCATGATGCCGAACATCAATAGTGCCAACAAAACATAAATAACAGTCATTTTTCCTCCGTCAATTTTGGGATATATACTGCTCGGCTTGCGCGCGCGCCTTCATGTCCCCCAATAGAATTTCATCGGCGTCGCTGCCGGATAGATCGCTCAGTTTGTCAAGTGTGTGCCGTACTGTATCGAATATGCGCCCGAAGGAAATATGTCCCTTCAGATAATGTGAGACCGCCACTTCGTTGGCGGCGTTCATGACGCAAGGAGCCATGCCACCCAGATTCAGTACCTCATAGGCCATGGTGATGGCAGGAAAGCGCTCGGTATCCGGCGCCGCAAACGAAAGCGTTCCCACATCTTCCAGTTTCAGTCTGCCGCTTATGGAGGGCTTCCGCTTGGGATACTGCATCGCATACATGATCGGCGTGTGCATGTCGGCCGTGCCCAGTTGCGCCAATTGTACGCCGTCCTCAAACTCCACCAGCGAATGAATGATACTCTCCGGATGGATCAGCACCCTTATCTCATGCGACTGCGCACCGAACAGCCATTTTGCCTCAATAATCTCCAGGGCCTTGTTAAACATGGTCGCCGAATCGATAGTGATTTTGCTGCCCATGCTCCACTTGGGATGTTTGAGAGCGTCGCTTGGCTGTGCCTGCATCATACGCTCTTTTGTCCATGTCCTGAAAGGACCGCCGGAAGCGGTGAGGATTATCCTCCTGAAGCGGTTGCCTTGCGCGCCCTGCAAACACTGGTAAACGGCGCTGTGCTCGCTGTCGACAGGAATCAGTGAAGGGTTGTCATGATCCATCCTGCAAAGGGGCATAATGATGTGACCACCCGCCACCAGAGTCTCCTTGTTTGCCAACAGTATTCTTTTACCCTTCTTGCGCGCCTCCAAAACACAGGAAAGCGACGCCATCCCTACGACCGCCACCAGTACATCGCTTGACGGAATATCCCGAACTACATTCCGGAGGGCATCTTTGCCAAAGTACCATTTGCAGAATTTTACATCGTCGGGGATGGTGACTTCGCCGGATGTGAGCCCGGCGGCAAGCGGCTGAAAGCGGCGCACTTGTTCAAACAGCTCTTCCTTCCGGTGATGCGCTGTCAGCGCTGCTATCTTAATATCCTCAGGGTAGGCAGCGGCTACGTCCAGCGCTTGCTTGCCAATGGATCCGGTAGACCCCAAAATCGCAATTGTTCTCATTGTGCTACCAGGCTACTTGATACAGATAAACGAACACTGTTACAAAAAAAATGCTGTCCAACCGGTCCATCATGCCGCCATGCCCGGGAAATACGTGGCCGAAGTCTTTGATATTGCTGTGTCTCTTGATCATGGAGGCAAACAAATCACCCAGCTGTCCGATCACCCCGCCGAAAAACCCCAGCAAAGCAAAATGCCACCACGGCGGCAAATCAGACGAAAAGGACAATCCCACCAAATAGACGGCCATAGCGCCAAGGGTGCTGCACACAAGCCCCCCCACTGCGCCTTCCAGTGTTTTCTTGGGGCTGATCGCCGGATTCAGCTTGACACTGCCCAATTTTACCCCCACAAAATACGCGCCCGCGTCGCCCAGCACAGGAATAATAAATGCGGCAGTCATTAGGAGATTCTGTTTGATATTGGGGGTGGTACGCAGCAAACCCAGCATACAAATGCCGGGCAGCACGACGGAAAAAAGCGGCAGGAGCGAAACCAGCATGTCTACCAATTTGGGATCTCGCCTAAACATTACGACGAAAGCCACCACCAAAAAAGTAAGAAACATGGTGACCACCAACAGCACGAGGCTGGTGGCCTCAGTGAGCAGCATGAAAGAAGGGATGCTGATTATCAGGCACACCCAGGAAGGCCATGCCACCGGGCGGTGGCCTGCTTGGGCGAACGCATGAAAGACTTCAGCCATGGCAAAGCTGACTGCAGCCACCCACAGAACGGAAAAGACCCATCCCCCCATATAGAGCGCGAAAGCTACAACGCCTATCAGGCCGACACCGGTCAAGATTCTGGTCGCCATATTCTTGGTCACGCGTTACGCCCCCCAAACCTCCTGTCACGCTGCCCAAAGCGTTTCAGGTCTTCCTTAAATAGATCCACCGAGTAATCCGGCCATAGTACTTCAGGAAAAAGCATCTCCGCATAAGCGCACTGATACAGCATGAAATTGCTTATGCGCATTTCGCCGCTGGTGCGGATAAGCAGATCGACCTGCGGTTGACCCGCCGTATACAGTTCATTTTCAAATGTCTGCGCAGTGATGCCTTCCGGATCGATCTCCCCCGCAACGGCCTTTGCTGCCAGGGACTTGGCTGCGCGGATGATTTCGTCCTGACCGCCATAGTTGAGCGCGATATTGAGATGTAGCCCATTGTTATTTTGTGTGCGACGTTCGGCGTCCGCCACCGCTTCCCTCTGGCTTTGCGGGAGTGCCGCCTTATCGCCCAATATGCGAATGATGACGTCCCGTTCATGGAGTTCGTCTATCTCCTTACGGAAATACTCCAGGATGAGATTCATCAGCGCGTCGACCTCTTCCTTGGAGCGCCGCCAATTTTCTGTGGAAAACGCAAAAATGGACAGTGCCACAATGCCCGCGTCACTGCTCAAGCGGATAACATCACGCAACGCCTCCACGCCCTTGCGATGGCCAAGCGCGATGGCCAGTTTATGGCGCCTTGCCCATCTGCCATTGCCATCCATAATAATGGCTACGTGTTTTGGCAGTTGACTCACTTTTTTCCTTCCAACGCCTGCGGTTCGCCGTCCCGGAAATAGGCTGCACAAATCGTATTGTCCCGGGCGCGTACCACACGGGCGGTCCTGGAAACATCCTGCGGATGTTCCTTGCGCGCAGACGTGTATGTTACGCGGATTTTCGCGGCGTCCTCAACGGATAGGTTCTCAAGTACCCTATCAAGGGGCATCCCCAACATCTCTTCCATCAGACCGCCAAAATCTCTTTTTCTTTGTCTTCAGCCAACTGGTCGATGTCCTTTACGGCAGCATCCGTCACTTTTTGCATTTCTTCTTCCGCTTTGTGCTGTTCATCTTCCGTAAGCACGGAGTCCTTCTTCATTTTTTTGATATGCTCAATGGCATCGCGGCGGATAGAACGCACGGCAACCTTGGCGTCTTCGGCACTCTTGCGCACCACCTTGGTCAATTCCTTGCGGCGCTCCTCGTTAAGTTCCGGGATGGCCAGACGAATCATTTTCCCGTCATTGGTGGGATTGAGTCCCAAATCGCTCTTGAGGATGGCCTTCTCAACCAGCGGCAGCGCTTTGGTGTCCCAGAGAGAAATGGTGAGCAGCCGAGGCTCAGGAGCGGAAATGTTGGCCATCTGGCTAAGCGGTGTTTGTATGCCGTAATAATCCACCGTAATACGATCCAATAGTTGGGGATTTGCACGGCCCGCCCGCAGCGCCTGCAGTTCCCGCTTCAGCACATCCTTGGTTTTTTCCATCTTATCCTTAGCGGTGTTGATAACGTCTTTATACATCAATAGTACCTCCTTATGTCTTTGGCATATTGTACCTTTTTTGCCCAAAATAGGCAACCGCTATTCTATTGTGGCGCAACGCCTGCTCCCAGAAAATCAGCAATGGCTTGCTTGTTCTTTTTCAAGTTGGGTACGATAAAGTACGTTTCATTAAGCAATGTTCCCTTGCCGCCGCGCGCCACCGGTATCCTTAGGTACCTGGTATTGACGCTGTCCATGCTCAGTGTGCTGCTTACCAGACTTACTGCTTCGTCCAGCGAAATGTCGGTGGACACCAGGTGCGCATTTTCAAACACCACGTCCAAAAGTGATGGCAGAGTCATGCTTCTGATGCGCGTAAAGATGGCGTTCATCACGCGCTGCTGCCTGCCCGTGCGCTCAAAATCGCTGTCGATTTTGCGAATACGTGCATAGGACATTGCCTGCAGCCCAGTCAAGGTTTGGTGTCCCGCCTTTTCCAGCCGTCCCTGCGCCTCCGGCCTTTCGTTTTGATAATTGTAATATTCGAGTATCCCGTTAAGGGACCCAAGCTCACTTTCTTCCACCGTGATATCGACTCCGCCGATGCTGTCCACCAGTGTAACCATACCCGAAAAATTGACCGCGACGTACCCGTCAGCAGAGACGCCGAAATTCTTTTCGAGGGTTCTCTCAAGCAGTTCAGCCCCGCCAAAGGCATAAGCGGCATTGAGCCGATTGTGGCCTTTGCCCGGTATCTGGACATACAGGTCACGCATAAACGAGATGAGCTTTAGCTCACTCTTTCGCATATCTACAACAGCCAGCATCATGGTGTCTGAGCGGCCTCTGAATTTCGCATCGTCTGTATCCACACCCAGGACAAGCAAACGAAACGTGCGATCCAATCCCAGGGCGGGTGCGCTGTAGCCTTCAGGCAATACGAGATAATCACCGGCAGCATTTTCTTCCCGCGCTATATCATAAAGTATCTCAGTAATCTCTTCCGGCGACAGCGTATTCTCCGCGCCTTGCGCCGGCAGAAAAGCAACAAACAGGACAATGAGCACCACGCAAGCCAACCATAATTTTTTCACAGCCATCCCCCTTACAAGAAGAACCACTTCTGACCCCTATAATACAAAACAGAAGCGCAGGATGCAATCCGTGCGCTTCTGATTGGTTGTGCCGGAAATCCCGTCAAGTGCTTTCGCTATCCAGCATGGTGATGCACTTGGTCGGGCAGACTACAACGCAATCACCGCAGCGCGTGCACTTGTCTACATCAATGCGCGCATAATTATTGTTGACATGGATAGCATCGTAATTGCATGCCTTCTCGCAGCGCTTGCAGGCGATGCAGCCCTTGGAGCAGCTGTCACGCGTTTCACGCGGCGTTTGCTCGCTCTGGCAACGCACTGTTACGATAGCATCTTTGGGCAGCAGCTCGATAATATCACGCGGGCAGGCAGTAACGCACATGCCGCAGGCGGTACACTTTTCTTCGTCAATAACGGCCAAATTATCAATTATCCTTATGGCGTCAAACTTGCATACGTCATAGCAGTCACCCATGCCCATGCAGCCGTACTGACACATAGTGGGGCCGCCGGCCACTTTATTGGCGGCATGGCATGTTTCGTAGCCGTCAAAATCATAGCGTCTTTTGCAGACTTCCGTTTGCCCTTGACACAGCACACGCGCCACCTTGGGCGATCCCACCTGGACGCCCACGCCCATAATTTCAGCAAGCGCTTTGGCAGACGCGGCGCCGCCGGGTGTGCAACCGTCTACCGGCGTCTCACCTTTTGCCACAGCCTGCGCAAATGCATCACAACCTGCGTATCCGCACGCGCCGCAGTTGGCGCCCGCTACGTTCTCGCGGATCCTTTGTACTCTCTCGTCAACCGGCACCGAGAACACTTTATCCGCATAGGTCAGCATTCCGCCAAAGAGTACCCCGAGTCCACCTAATATAAGAATGGCATAAACAATCGGCATAATAGTCACTTCGCTTTCATCCTCCTCACTTCACAAGGCCGCCAAAACCCATGAAGGCCACTGACAGCATGCCGGCAATCACCAGACTGATAGAGAACCCTTTGAAGGGGCTGGGAATATCGGACGGCTCCAGTCTTTCACGAATACCCGCCATAATGACAATTGCCAGCAGGAAACCAAGTGCGCTGAAAACGCCGTTGAGGACAGATTCCAGCAGGTTATAGCCGTTGTTCATATTGAGCAGCGCGACACCCAGCACTGCGCAATTGGTGGTAATTAGGGGCAAGTAGATACCCAGCGCGCTGTACAGAGCAGGAAGGGATTTCTTCATGAACATCTCCACCAACTGGACGAGTGTAGCGATAATGAAGATGAATGCGATAGTATTGAGGTACTGCAGTCCCAGGGGCACCAAAAGGTATTCATATGCCACCCAGGCAAACAACGATGCCAGTCCCATAACAAAGGTAACGGCCAGCCCCATGCCGGTTGCGGTCTCTACCTTGGAGGACACGCCCAGGAACGGGCAGGTGCCAAGAAAACGCGAGAAGATCATGTTATTGCTTAAAACGCAATTGATGAAGAACAGAAAAACGCCGACATCACTCAGTCTCATGCTGCAATATCTCCCTTCTTGGCCTTGTTTTTCGCACGTTTTGCGCCAAGGGCATTGATGATACCAAGGCAAATGCCATAGACAATGAAGCCGCCAGGGGCGAGCACAAGCAAGGTCATCGGCTCAAAGGATACACCCATGACACTAAAACCAAAGACGGTTCCTGCGCCGATCAATTCGCGAATAACCCCGATCAACGCAAGGGCTAAGGTAAAACCAGCGCCCATTCCCAAACCATCCGCAGCAGAACGCGCAACGCTGTTTTTGCTGGCAAACGCTTCCGCGCGCGCCAGGATAATGCAGTTGACCACAATAAGCGGGATAAAGATACCCAGCGCGTCATAAAGCGGCGGCACATAAGCCTGCATCAGCATCTGCACCATGGTAACAAAAGTGCATATCACCACAATGAAAGCCGGAATGCGCACCTTGGAAGGGATGAAGTTTCTCAGCAGCGAAATAACGGTATTTGAGCCAATCAGGACGAACGTGGCGGCCAATCCCATACCCACGCCGTTAATGGCGCTGGTGGTAACGGCCAGCGTGGGACATGTGCCCAAAACAAGCCGAAACGTTGGGTTCTCATTGAGTACGCCGTTCATAAACACGCCGCGCAAAGTGCTTTTCTTATCAAGCATGTTGTTTCACCTCCCCATAAACTCTACGTTTTGTATATCGGTCAATCAATGGTGTCACAGCGTTGGAGAACAGTATGGCGTACGTGACGCCCTCCGGATAGCCGCCCCACTCCCGAATGGCGACCACGACCAAGCCGCAAAAAAAACCGAAGATGCATTGGCCGATCTTGTACATTGGGTTGGTGGCAAAATCCGTCGCCATGAACACAGCGCCAAACAACACACCCCCCGACAAAACCGCTGTCAGCGGGTCAGAACCCAGCAGCCATGTAAGCAATGCCACCGTTCCTATAAAGAATACCGGTATCTGCCATGTGACCGTTTTGGTGAACACCAGATAGAGTAAGCCAATAAGAATCGCAACCTTGCACACTTCACCAATAGTGCCCGGTATGTTACCCAGGAAAAGATCAGACAACGTCCACTGATTCGCTGCCAGCAGCGGCGTTGCCGACGCAACTGTGTCCACGCCAATTTGCGCTGTGGACGTGCCAAGCAGCCTTTGGGGCAAGATGTAACTGGTCATGTGCACCGGCCAGGAGGCTAACAGCACGGCACGGGCGAACATGGCAGGGTTCATGAAATTATGGCCCATACCGCCAAAGAGCTGCTTCACCAAGATAATGGCAAAAATGCTGCCCAGCGCGGGCACCCACAAAGGGACGTTTGCGGGCATGTTAAGGCCCAGTATCAACCCGGTCACTACTGCGGACAAGTCACCCACTTGAATGGGCTTCTTCATCAGCTTCTGCCACACAAATTCACCAAGAACCGCGGCTATGACGGACACTGCCAGCACCCAAACCGCGCCGGCACCAAACAAGTAGATGCCGGCCGCTGTCGTGGGAATCAAGGCGATCAGCACATTGAGCATCATCGATTGCGTCGTTTCCCGGCTCAACAGATGCGGCCCAACAGAAACACGTAAGTTCATCGTTATTTGCCCCCCTCTGCAATTCTCTCTTTGGCATCCTTAATGGCCGGAGCCAGCCAACGTTTCGCGGGGCAAACGTAGGAGCAAGCGCCGCAAACGATACAATCCATCACGTGTTCCTTCTTCGCCTCTTCCAGCTTATCCAGGTCGATCAGGCTGCGAAGGCGCGTTGGGTCAAGGCGAACGGGGCACGCATCGATGCACTTCGCGCAGCGGATGCAAGCCGATTCTGTCGGCAATTCCGCTTGTTTGCGCGTCAACACCACGATACCGTTGTTGGCCTTAGTCATAGGAACGCTGTCATCCGGAATACAGATGCCGGTCATGCTTCCGCCCATAAAAATTTTGCCGGGCTCTTCAGTGTATCCGCCGCAAGCGCTTGCCACGTCCGCCACCGAAGTGCCCACGCGAAGAAGGAGGTTGGCAGGATCATTGACAGCGCCGGCCACCGTGGTCACGCGGCTGATGCAGGGCTTCCCTTCCACGACCGCATCGGTAATGGCGGCAGCCGTTGCCACGTTAAGCACTACCACGTTCACATCCATGGGCAGTCCGCCTGAGGGAACTTCTCTATTTAGAACTGCCTCGATCAGCTGTTTTTCGCCGCCTTGCGGGTACTTGGTTCTGAGTACTGCAATTTCGACACCCTCGCGGCCCAGCGCCCCTTGCTGCATGGCGGCCACAGCTTCCATCTTGTTGTCTTCTATGGCGATGATGCCGCGCTTGACGTTCATAGCGCGCATGGCGGCGCGAAGACCGTCAACAACGCGCTTTGGCTGTTCTAACATCAGGCGATAGTCCGCGTTCAAAAAGGTTTCGCACTCCGCGCCGTTCAGCAAAATTGTATCAATGGTTTTCCCTGCGGGAATGGTCATCTTGGCGTGCGTGGGAAAACACGCGCCGCCCATACCGCAGATACCCGCGTCACGGATGCGTGCGATGATTTTGTCTGGGGTGGCTGTCTCCACATCACCCAGCGCCTGCATCACTGCCCATTCATCCTTTTCATCGTTGGCAATGGTGATACAGGTGACAGGCAGCCTCCCAAGGCTTTGCTTGGGGCCAACCGCAGTCACTTCCCCGCTGACACTTGCGTGCACGGGGATACCGCGGCTCCCCGCGGGCTCCGCGATGACTTGCCCCAACAATACACGCTCGCCCTTCTTAACGCATGGGACGCTGGGCGTACCCAAATGCATATTGACAGGGATGGTTACGCTGCCCGGCAAAAAAGCTCTGATTGGTTTTTCGCGCGTCGCGCTCTTCCCCCCATGGATATCATGAAGCGGATGGATGCCGCCGCGAAATGAAAACTTACTCAATCTATATCCCGCCTTTCAAATCTTAGCAAGTAACTATTTGTTTTGACTTTCCCAAGCTTCGTTGATGGCTTCAAGGATGGCATCATTTGTGTATGTGGCGCCACTGATGACATCAAAGTCGTCCGCAGTAAGCGGCGCTTTCTTGCCGACAAACTGCTCGGCAAAGGCCGGCTCGAGCGCTGCCGCGCCGAAACCTTCCGTTTCCGCAAACTTGTCATCGCCAATGGTGATTTTCTCGATGGTGGCTTTATCGTCCGCAAACAAGACAGTTACGGCGACAGGTCCGGCAAATCCCTCCTTCGAGACAGTGATCTCTTGGACTGGTTCTTCTCTCGGTGCCGCCGCTTGCGCCTGNNAAATCGTCCGCAGTAAGCGGCGCTTTCTTGCCGATAAACTGCTCGGCAAAGGCCGGCTCGAGTGCTGCCGCGCCGAAACCTTCCGTTTCCGCAAACTTGTCATCGCCAATGGTGATTTTCTCGATGGTGGCTTTATCGTCCGCAAACAAGACAGTTACGGCGACGGGTCCGGCAAA
>LFTR01000153.1 GCA_001513425.1 Clostridiales bacterium DTU024 | reverse complement strand
AGCAGGGAGTATTATACTCAGTTTGCCAGTCAACTGCCTCCCAATACCGTTATCATGACAGCGGGCTGTGCCAAATACCGCTATAACAAACTGGGCCTGGGCGACATTAACGGCATACCGCGCGTATTGGATGCCGGGCAATGCAATGATTCCTACTCCCTGGCCGTTATGGCGCTTAAACTGAAAGAGATTTTCGGTGCCGAGGACGTGAACGACTTACCCATTGCCTTCAACATCGCCTGGTATGAGCAAAAAGCGATTATCGTTTTGCTGGCACTGCTATACCTCGGCTTTAGGAACATTCATCTGGGACCGACGTTGCCGGCGTTCCTCAGCCCCAATGTGGCCAAAGTGCTGGTGGATAAATTTGGCATTGCTACGATTGGCACCGTTAAGGACGATATTGACCTGTTCATGAACACCTGATGATTTAGCAAAAAACTTCACCACCCGACGCCCTGTCGCAAAATGCCCGGCAGGGCTTTTTTGTGCTTGTCCCGCGGCATGACCTGCTAATCACCAAAACATCAATGCATAGGATTTTGATAGTATTGTGTCGGATTTTGATAGGCGTCGGTGGGTGTGGCGTGTAGATTGCTATTGTACATAGAGTTCGCCCCAGGGCGAATTTGGGCGTGTAAGAAGCGCGACATAAAGGAGGAATCCCCATGGTAAACAAATCAAAAAGAAGACTTAGGATCGGGGCATGGCTGATGGCAGCTCTGATGATTATGAGCATGGCTTCGTTCGCAGAAGCGACACCCCTTGCGGGTGTGCCGATCAGTATCTATGAATCCCCCTCTCCCCAGGCGGCGGTGCTGGCGATTGCGCCCGACGCCTCATTACTGACCCTTGGCAGCAGCGAAAACGGCTGGACGCAAGTGTCCTTTCAGGGCGTTACCGGGTTTGTAGCCGCATTGGCTCTGAGTGTACCGGCCCCCATTCCTGAACCGGCCCCCATTCCTGAACCGGCACCCATTGCTGAACCTGTGCCCGCACCCGAACCTGTGCCCGCACCCGAACCTGTGCCCGCACCGGAAGCTGCGCCCGCACCGGAAGCTGCGCCCGCACCCGAACCTGTGCCCGCACCGGAAGCTGCGCCCGCACCGGAACCTGTGCCCGCATCGGAAGCTGCGCCCGCACCGGAACCTGTGCCCGCACCGGAACCTCTGTCCACACCTGCGCCGGCACCTGCGCCTGCTCCCGCACCTGAGCCAGCGCCTGCACCGGAACCCGTGCCCGCACCCGTGCTTGAACCGGAACCCGTTGCGGCACCGGAGCTGATTGAAGAACCCGAAGTGATCGAAGAACCCGAAGTGATCGAGGAGCCCGAAGTGATCGAAGGACCCGAAATCATCGAGGAGCCTGAGTTTATTGGGGAGGCCGACATTATCGAAGAACCTGAAGTTATCGAGGAGCCCGAAGCAATCGAAGAACCCGAAATAATCGAAGAACCTGAAGTAATCGAAGAACCCGAAATGATCGAGGAACCCGAAGCAATTGGAGAACCTGAAGTCATCGAGGAGCCCGAAGTAATCGAAGAGTCCGAAGAAGTAATTGTGGAAATTGTTCCGGAAGAAGAGCCGGATACAATCGAAGAACCGGCTGTAGC
>LFTR01000249.1 GCA_001513425.1 Clostridiales bacterium DTU024 | reverse complement strand
GCATTGATGGCTCACTTTTTGTTGAAAACACAGGGGACGTCAGGGCGTTACAAAACTCAGCGCACTTCTGGCAAATGGAGTATAATGGTGTCATAAAAGCAGCAAGGTGTGATGTTTATGGAAAAGGCCGAATTGATCGATCGTCAGCAGCCGATGTTCCTATCCTTGGAGGATATTGTTGCGGACGAAAGCATGGCGCGGGTCATTGATCGGTTTACTGATGTATGCGACCTAAAACAAATGAGATTCCAGAGTATCGGGGCGGAAGCGACCGGACGCCCTGCCTACGCAGCAGCAGCGTTGAGTCGGTTGTATGTGTATGGCTACACAAACGGCATCCGTTCTTCCCGGAGGCTGGCAGCAGAATGTGAAAGAAACATTGAAGTCATGTGGCTTACCGGTGGCTTGAAGCCCAGTTACAAGACCATCGCAGAATTCCGGAAGAACAATCTTCGCCCGCTTCAGAAAATGTTCCGCCGTTTCACTGCTTTGTGCAGGGACTGGGGCCTGGTCGGGGGAACGCTGATTGCTGTGGACGGCACCAAGATAAAGGCCAGCAATAATAAGAAGAACTGTTTCAACCGTGACAAGCTTGAGGAACGTCTTCAGAACATTGATCGGCAAATCGCTGCCTACTTTGAGGAGACAGAGCGCAATGATCGCTTGGAGAGTTCTGCCGCCAGTTCAGAAACTAGGAATCGCCTGGCAGCCCTTCAGGCGCGTAAGGAACAGTATGAACAGTATCTCAAACTACTGGATGAATCAGGCGAAAACCTACTGAGCACGACAGATCCGGATGCGCGACTGATGAAGAGTCAACAGGGTAGTGTGGACATGGCCTACAACGTACAAAGTGCGGTGGATGCCAGAGAACATATTATTCTGGATTATGATGTTACACTCAACCCCAGTGACCATCACCAATTGAGCAACATGGTCCGGAAAGTGAAGAAGCGTTTCAATCTGCGGCATTTTACGGTACTTGCGGACAAAGGCTACTACAATGGGGAGGACCTGGAAAAGGTGAAGAAGCAGGGCGTGGATGCCATTGTATCCAAGCAGAAAACGGGCGCCCCAAAGAACCAGCCGGCAGCTTTCCATACCGA
>LFTR01000220.1 GCA_001513425.1 Clostridiales bacterium DTU024 | reverse complement strand
GGCCGCCGCGCAGAAAAATCCGAGATCTACGTGCTGGACATGGGCGAACCCGTCAAGATCCTTGACTTGGCGGAAAATATGATCGCGCTCTCCGGCTTTGTGCCATATGAAGATATTGACGTGGTGGAGATCGGCCTTCGTCCCGGCGAAAAACTCTATGAAGAGCTGCTCATCAACAGCGACACTACCTTCAGGACCGAGGACGCGCGCATCTATATTGATCATGACAAGGCACTGACGCGGGATGAAGTATCCCGCATTCTGTTCGACCTGGACATTGCGTTAAACAAAGCCGATGATAACGATGACGTTCGCGACGCCATGATGACAGCGGTCAGTACCTATCAGACTGCGGATGAGATCAATTCGCACGCGGACACGTCGGCGCAAGTGAAAAGCGCCGGCGACCATAATTACCAAGGCGTCATCGCACCCGGCATTCCCAGCTGATCAAGACGCTACTTTTTCTTGAGAAGGCTGCGTGCCTGCTTTTCCAATTCTTCTCTTTGCTTCATCAGCGCGCCGACAAACAGCCCAATCTCACGCGACAGCTTTGAAGACGTCATTTTATCCAATGCGGAGATATTGATATAAATATCGCAGATCCTGCCCAGTGCGTCCTGAATGTCCTTTAGATTTTCCGATTCTAAAGGGCTTTCTTTACTGAACGGGGGCAAAGCATCCTGTACATAGCGTAGTTTTTTGAACCGGATGCGCAGCAGATGGATGGCCGCATAATCCCGAATGCCCAGTTTTTTTACGGCGCTTTTACATTGCCACGCCACGTTTTGAACCTAACAGAGGCGAACGCATCAAATGCGTCGGGTCTATCTTCGGCGTCTGCCCAGAAACCTATGGCTTCAGATAAGGATTCAAGCGCGTCCGGCACAAAAGTGGACGCCGCGAAAATCTGCACTTTTCTCGCTTCCTTTGTACGTTCTCTTTCAAAGACCCTCGTTAAGTCACTGACACCCATCAAACCGTGTTTATCCCGCAGCTCTTGCCAAAGGTTGAGCAAAACATCCGTTTCCCGCAAATAGGACAGACGGTTGTGCATGGTTCTGAATTCATTGCGCAAAGGGGCGTGATCCGCCGAATCCATAGTGGGCTTGACGAACGCAATCAGCGAACGCAGTTTTCGTACCTGAACGCGGAAAGCGTGGACGGCAGCGGGTTCATCAGGCCGGGCAAGCAGATCTTCCCGAAGGGATAGTACCTTTTTCGCCTGTACAAGCAGTATTTCTGCAAAGTCTTTACGCGACAAGGGAGGTTCACCCAGTTTTTTTTTATCCTTGTCGCGTCCCTTGGTCATTACCCACATGAGATCAGCCCTAAGCGGCGAGCGCTGCGTCACGCGGAAGGCAGCCGCCATGCCTTTCTCAAAAACGAGCGGCGTACCAAAAAACCTTTCGCTCCAAAGAGACAAGTGCGGCTCGTGACCCACAATAATGAGCTGCGTATCATCGGATATTTGGGGCAGCGACTGCATCAGGACTTCTCCGTTGCCGGG
>LFTR01000104.1 GCA_001513425.1 Clostridiales bacterium DTU024 | reverse complement strand
TACTGGCTGCCCGCCTCAAGGAGAATGGCGTTTTTGACTTTGATACCCGCGCCCGGGACGTTTTGAATAAAGAAGAGGTTCCGCAAGAAAAGACGATCGGGCAGCTACTGCTGGAAGACGCGACAGGACATCCCGACGATATCCTTGTTGACAACGTGCTGGCAAAGGCGGGCGGCATGCCCGTCTCGGAGCTGCTGCACCGCGAGATCATTGATCCGCTGTGCATGAACAGCACTTACGTTCTTTTCGCCTCCGAGCCGGGGAGGGCGGCGGCACTCAAGTACCAAACGCCGTGCGTTGCGGGCGAAGACGCAGGACAAGATGAGCGTCTTCAAGACGGTTTGATTTCCGACCGTATCGTGTCGTCCCCGTCTGACCTGATGATCTTCCAACGCGCGCTTTATATGGGCACTCTGATCAGCCCCGATACACTCACCCGCATGCAGAAAATGCGGTCCGAGAAGCGGCACGGCGTCCGCCGTGGCATGGGATTTATGGAATTGAGTTTGGATTCACCGCGTCTTGTCCCACGCGCACTGCCGACACTGATGGGATATTCGGGGAGCCTTGCCACACACGTGTATTTTGACGTCAGTTTCAATACGCATTATGTGCTCAGCTATGCCGATACCGCACACGTCAGGCATGCCAAAAAAAGGCTTGCCCAAATGGTGGACGCAAGCTGAAAGCAAAAGAGGATGGGGCTGTAACAAAAGTCCCGAAATGACCCGCCGGAAATTGTGAAATTTGCGGCGGGTCT
>LFTR01000054.1 GCA_001513425.1 Clostridiales bacterium DTU024 | reverse complement strand
GGGCAGGGGATCGCCGCGGACCGGCTTGCGCCCTTTGTCGCTGTGGTGCCCGCCGGGGTGCGGGAACTGGCGGACAGGCAGATGGAAGGTTACGCGTATATCAAGCCTTGAAGGGCGCAAGCGGAAATTGATCGGCGGGCTTTATAAAAAATGCTTGCGCCATCCTTGACATCCTGTTATACTGCATTTCACGGCTCATGGTCGCGCGCCATGAATCCGAAATGCAGCGCAAAAGAGGTGATTTACTGATGAAGAAGGACATCCATCCCAAGTATAACAAGGCGGTCGTCCGCTGCGTATGCGGGGAAACCTTCGAAACCGGCTCCATTAAGAAGGAGATGCGGGTCGATATCTGCTCCAAGTGCCATCCCTTCTATACCGGCAAGCAGAAGCTGGTGGATACAGGTGGCCGCGTAGACCGCTTCAAGAAGCGCTACGGCATTTGATCGAAAACGTACCTTACGGGCAGACAGCGCGGCAGCAGCAGCGGGGTCTGCCCTTCGTTATATGATGTTTGAAGGAGGATCAAGGCCCACATGTCAATCAATGAAAACCAATCGGCTAAAAAGCCCGATATCGGCGGGCAGGCGGTGCTGGACGGGGTGATGATGAAGGCGCCCGATCACATCGCGGTCGCGGTCAGAAAGCCTGACGGCGATATCGTGATCAAGCGGGATGCCTATGTATCGCCCGCCAAAAAGCATAAATGGATGGGCTTGCCCATGATCCGGGGCGCTGTCAACATGGTGATGATGATGCGCCTGGGCATGGAGGTGCTCTCTTCCTCCGGACAGATGAGCGGCATGCTGGACGAGGAACCCTCGCGCTTTGAAAAATGGCTGGCGAAGAAGCTGGGCAAGGGCGTGGATAAGGTGATCATGGGCGTAGCGATGGTGCTTGCCCTGGCGCTGTCGGTCGGCCTGTTCGTGCTGCTGCCCAACATTCCCGCCAAAGCGCTGCGGGGCGCCGGCTGGTCGCTGCTTTCGGTCAACCTGATCAGCGGGCTGATCCGCATTGTACTGCTGGTCGGCTACCTGATCTTCTGCGGGATGATCCCGGAGATGAAAAAGACATTCCAGTACCATGGCGCGGAACACAAGACTGTCTACGCCCACGAGGCGGAGGTGGAACTGACACCCGAAAACGCGCAAAAGTTTTCCTGCCTGCACCCCCGCTGCGGCACCAGCTTCCTGCTGATCACCTTTGTGTTTTCCATCTTGTTTTTCTCCGTTATGGACGAGCTGGCGCTCGGCCTGCTTGGGCTGGACCTGGGCGGCGCTTATTTTCTGCGCATTCTATCGCGCTTGCTGCTGCTGCCCCTGGTGGCCGGCATCAGCTATGAGATACTCAAGGGCCTGGCTCACGCGCAGAGCCCCTTTGCCCGTGCCCTGCGCTGGCCGGGCATGCAGCTGCAGCGGCTGACCACGCGCGAGCCCAGCCTGGAGATGCTGGAAGTGGCTATCGCCTCCATGAACGCGGCGCTGGATGGCTTGCCCCAGGGCGAGCGCACCGGAGAAGGCTATGCCCTGATCAAGAAGGCGAAGCCTGCCCTGCAGTGACGGCGAGAGAATGCCTGCGTCAGGCCCGCCTGCGGCTGGAGGAAGCCCATGTGCCGGACGCGGAGATCGACGCCGCCTGGCTGCTTGGCAGCGTGCTGGGGATGGGCAGGCTGCAGACGATGGCGCTGGGCAATCAACCCTTGACCGCGCGGCAGGAGGAAGCCTTTGAGGCCCTGCTTTCCCGCCGCCTGACCCGCGAGCCGCTGCAGTACATCCTGGGTGAAACGGATTTTATGGGCCGCCGATTTCTGGCGCGTCCGGGCGCGCTGATCCCCCGCAACGATACGGAGCTGCTGGCAGGGCTGGCGCTTTCGCGCCTGCGCCCCGGCGGGCGGGCGCTGGACCTGTGCACAGGCTCGGGCATCCTGGCGGTGACGCTGGCGCTGTCCGTTCCGGGCGCTCAGTTGGACGCGGCGGATCTGTCGCCCCGGGCATTGGCCCTGGCCCGCGATAACGCCGCGCTGCACGGCGCGAATGTAAATTTTCTCCAGGGCGACCTGTTTTCTCCCTGTACCGGGACATGCTATGATATGATCTGCTGTAATCCCCCCTATATCAAAAGCGGGGATCTTCCCCTTTTGCAGGAGGAAGTGCGCTTCGAGCCGGATATGGCGCTGGATGGCGGGGAGGACGGGCTTGACTTTTACCGCCGTTTGGCTAAAGAGGCTCCTTTGTACCTGGCCCCTGGAGGCCATATGTTGCTTGAAACAGGCGATGGGCAGGCGGAGGATGTGGCCGCCCTGCTGACAGACAGCTTTGAAGATATCCGCGTATATGATGACATGGCAGGGCTGCCCCGCGCTGTGGCGGCCCGAAGAAAGGAAGCACATGCCCTCGCTTGACGATCAGCTTGCCTGGATGGATGCCCGATATGAGGAACTGGGCGTTGCCTG
>LFTR01000194.1 GCA_001513425.1 Clostridiales bacterium DTU024 | reverse complement strand
TGATTGATTCTTTATCTTGCACCGAAATATAATAAGGCGCTGTCACTCGTGGCTTTGAGAACCATGCTGAGACAGTGCCTTCATGATTTATCATTGCAACATGTGTTTTCAGGCGAGGATTCGCTCGATCCATTCACGCTGGAGCACCTGAACTGCGCCGCGCAGGATGCTGCTTATGCCCTGCGGCGCGGGAAAGATTGCGGGGAAGCGCTTGCCGGATGCACACAGACGAGAGGAAAGCTTATCGCTGATCAGATGGATGAACTCTTCTTCAAAGGAGAAAGCATAACGGCAGTCAATGATGATATGGCTGGGATCGAGCACCCAGAGGACATTGTAGAGCATATCGCCTGCATAGTATGCTGCCTGTTCAAGCGCTCTGAGATAGTCTTCAGGCTGCGTGCAGGCGATGTGCTGAAGATGCTTTAGCGTGCAGCGAACATCGTCAGCGGGACAGCCAAGCGATGCGGCAAAAGCGGGGAGTGAAAGCAGCGTTTCGTATGTTGCGCCATTCGGCGAGGCCAGCTGCCCGGCGTCGCCTGCCGTCGCGTTAAGCCCGCGCAGCATGTTTCCGTTGTGCACCGCTGCACCGCCAACGCCTTCTCCGATGAACAGATAATATAGCAACTCGCATGGGTCCTGATTGATCAACGGGGCGAAAGCGCGCACGGCAAATTTCACGTCCTCATCGACATAATAGTTGTAATCGCCCAGACAACGCTGCATCAGCGCTTTGATTTTGACGTGATTGATTTCGGGAAGCCGCTGATTGAAAACGGTATCGCTCAGGATCTCATACGGACCGGGCGTAACGACCGCAACGCCCAGAAGTGTACGGCCTTGAAGCGCCGCAGCGATTTCATTTTTCACACGGCTCAGAAATGCTTCGAGCCGGGAAAGATAGCTGCCCTCTTCGGTACAGTTTATCTCCAGAATGACGGAAAGATCAAACCCCAGAAGCGTACAGCGAAAGCGGCTTCCTGAAAGATCGATGATCAGCCATGCATGATACGCCCCGGATAAGGCGATATTCTCTGCCTTGCGGCCGGAGATGCGGACGCTGCCGCTGCGCGCGATGGGCGTCAGGCTGAGCACTTGCTGCTCCTTGAGCTGATCGACGAGATTGGTTACCGACATCAGACTCAGCCCCGTCGCCTCTGCCAAAGATTGGCGTGTGCGCGGGGATTGGAGGGTCAGCAGATCGAGGATCCGGCGGATATTCTGCTTTCTGATGGCAGATTGATCGAGCGACTTCATGACAGAATCCTTTCAAGGGCGAGGCCCATTTCCTCGCCGAGACGTTCCGCTTCGCCGGGAACGACAGGCAGCCTCTTGTACAGGAATGTGGATTCAAGGGCGGCATACGTGCCGCGGGAGATATCGTCCTTTGTCGGCAGATAGCCAAGCAGTTCTTCAGCGCAGCCCAGAACGAGCGCATCGCTGCGGCCGGAAAGCCGGCGGATGTCCATGCCGATCTGGGTGAAGCCTTCAAAGGGCAGCGCCATGATCGGCACGCCGCCGAGGAGAAGAACCTTCACGACGATATTCTCGGCAGTGCCAAGAGAAGAGAACCTCTCTGTCATTTCGCGTTCCCACGTCAGTGCGACGCGGGCGGCGGGTTCGCTTTCGCCGCCGGCACGCAGGACAGCTTGGGCTGCGGCGTTTTTGATATCTTCCATTGTAACAGGAGTCAGCGCGAGCGTAAAGGGGAGACTTCCTCCTGCAAGGGTCAGGGAAAGAGGCGCTTTTTCTTTCTCGAAGCAGGAAACCACGAGTTTTGCAAAGGAATCAAGGAGCGCATCGTCTTGCTTTATGGGATCGATATCTCCGCAAAGTCCGTTGAGATATATGCTGCGCATGCCCTGCTTTTCAAGCAGACGGCAGATTTCGCCCGCAAAGTCAGCAGAAACAGCGGTCACGCGTCCGCGGAAGACACCATGACATGCAGCACTGACGGCGGCAATCTGCGGCAGATTTTGACGGGAGATGGCAAAGGCGCGCACATAGCGATCGACCGGGCCATTTTCAATTGTGCGGTTATAAATATGATCGCCGTCAAAGGGCGTACAGATGTATTCAAGTGCGGTTACGCTGTCAAGGTCTGCTGCTGCTGCATCGATTGCCTTGCATATGGCGGGCGCGACGGTTTTTACATAATCGTCGCTTACGAAGCCGCATCCCTCGTGATACTTGATTGTGGGCCCGGTATGCGTATGAATGCTGACGATGAGCGTGTTTTCGGCGCGGATGCCCAGCGTTTGTGCATGAGTAAAGACGTCCGCGCAGACCTCGCGGCTGAGCCCCAGCAGATCACAGCTGATGATCAGCGCACGCAGGCCCTCTTCCTCAAGCAGAAGCGCACGGGCATAGAGCGGATCACGCACCGACTGTGCGCACCGACCCAGATAATAGCCGTATCCGGCGAGCTCAATGCCCATCGGCGGCGTCAATTCCCATATACCAAGACCTGCACGCAAGCAAAACCCTCCTTGTCAGAGAAGACCAGGAATCATGTCCTTATAGCGCTCAATGAGACGATCATTCCACTCGTCGCCGCCGTCTACGTTGCTGGATTTGAAGAAGTCGGCTTCAAAGCCTTCTTCAAGGGAAAGCTCTTTCACGCGGCAGACGATGGCCTGCAGGAGCGCAGCGCCGATGGCAGTAGACGTTGGGCCGACCATGGAGCCGTCGGCAAAGGAAACAGACGCGTCGCCCAGCACGCCGCCGTTGTCGAGGATCAGATCGGCGGTTTCAAAGAGGCGAAGATTGAGGCTGTTGCGGGATGTGACGGCGGTTGTGTGGTTCATGCTCGTCAGTGCGATGACATATGCGCCGCGCTGCTGCGCTTCCTTTGCCAGCAGGACGGGAACGGCGTTGCGGCCGGAATTGGAAATGGAGATGAGCACATCGCCCGCCTTGATGGGATAGCGCTCAAGCAGCAGAGCCACCCATGCTTCCTTGCGCTCCTCCAGCGTGCTGCCGGCGGCGCTGACATGAAGCATCAGTTTTTCGTCCAAGATCGGGCAGACGCGCGCCATGCCACCCGCACGGTAGAAGATCTCCAGCGCGAGCAGATGACCATGGCCGGTGCCGAAGGTGTAGAGCATACCGCCATCCTTAAAACACTGCGCGATCCGCCGGGCTGCAGTCTCCATAGCGTCTTTTTGTGTCTCATGCGTGCGTGCGAGAAGCGCATAGAGGTTATCAAAATAGGTATCCAATGCGTTCATGAATTGGCCTCCTTGTACGTATCTTTCAATGCGGCAAGAGCATGGTCGGTGAGCAGACCCTCCTTTTGCATCAGATGGATAATTGCGCCCAACTCGGGCGGATAATCAAGCGTACAGATCTTCGCCTGCGGGGCGAGGGTTAAGAGCGTATCGGTAAAGCAGGTTCTCGCGATGCCGCTGTGCATAAACACACCGCCGTAGAGACCGACCTGATTTGCTTGGGAAGAGATCTTCATCAGCTGCGCTGCCTGTGCGGCAAGCTTGGGCATCGTGCACCTGAGAACATTGACTGCAACAGGATCGCAGGCTTCGGCCTCCTGAAGAACATACTGGGCAAAGCCTGCGAGTCTGTCGGGCGTAAAATCCGGCGCGTAGATCTTATCGATGATCTGGCGCGCAGAAGATACGCCGAAATACGCAAGGGCAAGCGGGGTAAGGGCGGTCTTTTCGCCGAGACCCTCGTGTTCGTCGATTACGCCGAGCAGCGCTTCGCGTGCAAGGGTATAGCCGCTTCCGGCGTCGGCGAGGAGATAGCCCCATCCGCCGCTGACATGCTGAACGCCGTGTTCGTCAAGCAAAAGGAGCATGGACCCTGTTCCGCAGATGACGATCATGCCCGGCTGGCCGCGGGTAAACCCCATGAGGGCGACGTAAGCATCCGACTGAAGATCCAACTGTTCTCTGGCAAACACGCCGGTGGTGAACATAGCGAGCGTCTTTTCATCCGCCGGTGCATCCAGCGCGGACATGCCCACGCAAACGAGGGGAGAAGAAGCACCGGTTTTTTCGCAGAGCTCGCGTACCATCTCTTCAAGGCGAAGGCGAACCGTTTCAACGCCGATATTATGGTAATTGAGTCCGCCGCCGAAGGCTATGCCGGCAATCCGGCCGTCCGGCCATGCTGCTGCCGCAGTGGAGTGCGTTCCTCCGCCGTCGATGCCGATGAGCAAATCGTATTTTTTCAAAGGTTTTCGCCTCCTTCGGATTGACAAGATGAAAAGAACAGGCGATCCGTCTTTTATGCATGATCACTGTTCAGAACTTGCACAAGCATGGGATAACTATTGATAATTTCGACGCTGAATTCAGACTTCCTGCAAGGAAAATGTATTTATAAAAAGGGTTGAGAAACGCTTGTCAGGTGAACGCGACTGTGCTATACTGAATGAAGCATAAGACCAACATGCAGCATACTGTGAGTTTTTCGGGGATTGGAGGCGCAGCGAATGCGAAAAGACAACCTGAGTGTCAAGGGCGGCGAATGCGTCATCCGTAAAAAGCGCAAGCGCTTTACATGGGACGACCTTGAACTGACGCTTTTGTCGCTTCCGTCAATTGCGTGGCTGATCACGTTTTGCTATGTGCCGATGTTCGGTATTGTCTTCGCATTCAAAAACTACAAATATAAGCCGGGCAAGGGATTCCTTTACAGCCTGTTCGTCTCCAGCAAATGGGTAGGCCTGAAGAACTTTGAGTTCCTCTTCCGTTCGCCAGATATCGCGAATATCTTCCGCAATACGCTTGGCTACAACATCATCTTCCTGCTCATCGGCGTGACGCTCCCGGTGGCGCTGGCAATCATGATCACCCAACTGCATTCCCGCAGGGTGGCAAAGGTATGCCAGACGGCGGTATTCCTGCCGCATTTCCTGTCATGGGTCGTCATCAGCTATTTCGTATTTGCCTTCCTTTCCACCGATAAGGGACTTCTGAACTCCATCATCACGAGCCTTGGCGGAGAGCGCATTTTCTGGTATCAGGATCCCAAGTACTGGCCGTACATGCTGGTGTTCATCAACACATGGAAGACATTCGGCTATTCGATGGTCGTCTATATGGCCACGATTACGGGTATCGATCAATCCCTGTATGAAAGTGCGGTGATCGACGGCGCGAGCAAATGGCAGCAGACATGGGGTATCACTATTCCGCTGCTGCGTCCGGTCATTTCCATCATGTTCATCATGAATGTGGGCCAAATTTTCTCGACCGACTTTGGCTTGTTCTATCAGGTGACGCGCGATTCCAACTCCATCATCAACGTCACCCAGACGCTGGATGTTTATGTGTACAAAGCGATGATGCAGAGCAACAACTACAATTACTCTTCCGCTGTGGCGTTGATGCAGAGTGTGTTTGGCTGCATTCTGCTGGTCATTGCAAATAAGGTTGTTAAAAAGATTGATCCGGAAAGCGGTATGTTCTGATTCCGGGGGAAATGGAGGAAATGCCTGTGGAAAAGAAAAAAAAGCCTGTCCCTCAGGATGGATTCAATCGCTTCAACCGCATTAAACCGGCAACCAACGCGGTGTTCACTGCGATCTTCATTCTCCTGGCGATCATCACGTTCCTGCCGCTGCTGTTTGTGCTGATTATCTCAATCTCTTCCGAGGCATCGATTGCCCAGAACGGCTACAGCTTTTTCCCGACAGAATTGTCGCTTGAATCCTACGCATACCTCTGGCAGTCCAAGGCATACATCGGACGTGCATTTCTCAACTCCGTGGGCATCACGATCGTGGGAACGATCATCGGCCTGTGCCTCACGTCGACGTTGGGCTACGTGCTTTACCGCCCGAATTACTACATGAAGGGCGTGTATACGTGGATGCTGATCATCCCCATGCTCTTCTCCGGCGGCCTTGTCGCCAGCTACATGGTCAACACCCAGATTTATCACCTGAAGAACACCTATTGGGCAATGATCCTCCCCGGCGCTTGCTCCACATTCTACGTGATCGTCATGAGGACATTTTTTCAGACGACCGTGCCTGATTCGATTATCGAATCAGGAAAGATTGACGGTGCGAGCCAGCTGCGCATCTTTACTCAGCTGGTGCTGCCGATTTCCCTGCCGGTTATCGCAACGATCGGCCTGTTCCTGACCTTCAACTACTGGAACGCCTGGTACAGCGCGATGCTTTACATCGACAGCAACCACCGCGACCTGTATCCTCTGCAGTATGTGCTCATTTCCATTGAGAAGAACATCTCGTTCATGGCGCGCAACGAGGATTTTTTAACCGAAGAATCGATGCGGAACCTGCCGACGGAGACGATGCGCATGGCGATTGTCATGGTCGTCGTCATTCCGATTGCCTGTTCCTATCCGTTCTTCCAGCGCTACTTTGTCGGCGGCCTCACTATCGGCGCCGTCAAGGGCTGATTCCCAGGGCAACAATCGGCCGGTGTGCCGTTTAGTTGATAACGAAGGAGGTTTTCTCATGAAGAAGTACCTGTCCCTCGCGCTTGCACTGATGCTGGTACTCGCTATTGCCTGCACGGCCTCTGCCGAGACCCAGAAGATCATCTGGTGGGTTTACGCCAGCGGCGACGCCCCGATCGATACGCAGATGGTCGTTGACGCTGCCAACGCTTACTCTGCTGAGAAGATCGGCGTGGAAGTCGAGCTCATCTTCAAGAATGAAGAACAGTTCAACCTGGGCATGTCCACCGGTGAACCCTACGACATGACGTTCACCTGCGACTGGGCGAACGACTTTGTGTCCAATGCGTACAACGAGATGTTCTACGACATCACCGATCTGGTCAAGACCGCCACGCCGGCGCTCTATGAGACCATCGAGCAGAAGTACTGGGATGTTGCAGGCTCTCTCAATGGCAAGATCTACGCTGTGCCGACCCTCAAGGATATGGCCAGCCAGCAGTTCTTCCGCCTCGATAAGGAACGCTTCGAAGCCATCGGCTGCGAGCTTCCGGACGAAATGGCCTTTGCCGAGCTTGAGCCGCTGCTCAAGGCGTACAAGGAGAACTATGACGACCTGTATCCGCTGATGATGGGCAAGGGCGGCCTGACCGGCATGACCAACAGCGCGCAGTGGATCGCGGGCAACTACCTCTGCTCTCCGTATCACCTCGCCGGCACTGACCGCGAGAACAAGATCATCCCGTTCTGGGAGGATGAAGTTCTGATGGAACGCTATCAGCTGCTGCACAAGTGGTATGACCTGGGCTACATCAATCCGGATGCCGCGACCATCGAATCCATCGGTGCTGACATCCGCGCGGCTATCCGCTCCGGTTCTGCCTGGAAGGGCTACTACGCCGGCTACTCCAGCTGGGCGGGCATCGTCGTCCATGGCGCCAGCTATGCCGGCCCGTTCATGTCCACCGCGACCATGCGCGGCGCGATGAACGCCATCAATGCGGCTGCTTCTGAGGAGCAGGCCATCGCGTGCCTCAAGTACCTCGAGCTGCTCAACACCGACCGCACCTTCCGCGACATCCTCCGCTACGGCGTTGAAGGCACGCACTTCACCTACACCGAAGTCAATGGCAACAAGGTTGTCGAGCGTACCGAGCAGGGCAACAACAACTGGTCCATGGACGGCTTCGTGACCGGTTCCGTCGTGAACGCTTCCTGCACCACCGATTCCTACTATGATTGGGAAGAAATCTTCGCCGATTATGAGAATGCCATCGTGTCCACCCTGGGTACCTTCACCTTCGACAAGACCAACGTGGAAGCCGAATGCGCTGCTTGCTCTGCGGTCATGGAGAAGTACACTGCTGAAATGCTGACCGGTACGCTGGACATCGACGAGAAGCTTGAAACCATCAAGGCCGAGCTGATCGCTGCGGGCATCGAGGCTGTTCAGGCTGAAGCTCAGGCTCAGCTGGACGCTTACCTCGCCGGCAAGTAATCGCTTTTTGAAAACGCAACCAATCAAATCCCCTAGGGGCGGAGGCTTGGCCTCCGCCTTTTCTTCTCTGATGCGGAAGGAAATGATTCCGAAGCAGAGAATTGATCCATCATGGCAATGAACAAAGTCTTGAAAAGAGGCACTGCTTATGAACTATACCATTGCGCCGATTGATCAGGAAGAGCTTGTCCGCATCCGAAGAGAGCTGCATATGTATCCGGAACTCAGGTGGGATCTGGAGCGGACGGCGTCGCTTGTCAAACGCGAGCTTGACGCTATCGGCATTGACTATGCTGCGGATCAGTACGGGAGAAATACAATTGTTGCGACGATTAATCCCGAAAAGACCGCGTTTACCATTGGTATCCGGGCGGATATGGATGCATTGCCGATTCTTGAAAACAACCACGACAAGCCTTACCGATCTAAAAACGACGGGGTCATGCATGCCTGCGGACACGACGCGCATACCGCTATGCTTATCGGCACGGCAAAGGCGCTCTATGCTATCCGCGACAGGCTTTCCTGCCGGGTGAAGCTTCTGTTCCAGCCCTGCGAAGAAGGACGCCCCAGCGGCGCCAGGACGATGTGCGAATATGGTGTGATGAAGGATATCGACTGCATCATCATGTGCCATGTCAATTGCGTGGATGAGACGCACGTCATTTCTTCCAATCCTGGCGTGACGAATTCGTCTTCTGTGGCGTTCACGGTGACGCTCGGCGGCAAAGCGGTGCATGTTGCTTCGCCCCATGCGGGTATCGACGCGCTGGCTGCCGGCGTGAAGATCTACAATGGAATCCAGATGCTCGTTTCCCGTGAGGTTGATCCGTTTGATACGTGCGTGATGAGCGTTACCTGTATGCAGGCGGGCGAGACTGTCGCGGCCAATGCGGACAAATGTGTGCTCAAGGGATCCATTCGTTGCCTGCACGATAAGACCATGGCGTGGGCGCAGAAGAGGCTTGAGGAGCTTGTCCGCCTGACGGCAGAGCAATCCCGAACAACATGGACGATTGAATGGTCCGGAGAGCCGCTGCCGGGCGCGCATAACGATCCGGCGATGTACGAGGCGTTTGTCTCCTCTGCGCGCAAGGTTGTAGGGAGTAAAAAGGTCATTGTGCTTGCGCCCTCTCCGGGCGCGGAAGACTTTGCGTATTATGAGAAGGAAAAGCCGGGGCTTCTTTATGGGCTTGGCATGCGCAATGAAGAAAAGGGCTGCTGCCATCCCGCGCACAACAAGGATTGGGACATCGATGAAGATGCGCTTGAAACCGGCGTAAAGGTTTTTGTGCAGTTTGTGCTTGATCATATGCATGGCATCGAAGGCATGATATATCCGGAAGGAGGGGCGGCAGATGGCTGAGAAGAAGGCGTTTTACTGTCAGTTGGATTATGAGCATGTGCCGTATCCATCCCCGGTGGGTGCGAAGAACGGCAATATTGCCAACAATGGCTGCGGTGTATGCGCTGCGTCGATGGTGGCAGAAAACATGCTGGGCATTTCCTTTCCGCCGGAAGAGAGCGCAAAGCTGGCAAAGGCCTGCGGTGCGCGCGAGGGCTATGGTACGGATTTGTACATCTATTCGCCAGTTTTCGCCGGGCATGTCGGCCTCAAGGTTCGCCACACGGAAGATGCGGACGATGCGCTGCGCTTTTTGCAGGAAGGACGCGGCATGGTGATTGCCAATACGCAGGGCGACCGGCCGGAGGATGGATACATCGGCGTGTTTTCCAATTCCGGGCATTACATTGTCATCGCTGCGGCAAAGGAAAATGAGGTGCTCGTCTGGGACCCGATGTATAAAGAGGGCAGCGACCGTTTTGAAATCCCAGGGCGCAAGGGTAAGGTTCGTCTTGACGGCACAGACGCTTACGCTGATTTCAGCGTCATCCGAAACGATTGTAAGGACAGGCCCTTTTTCCTGTTCTGGAAGGAATAAACGGCACGAGGATTGTTTCAAAAGAGGAGGTTTTTCCCATGAATATTGCGGAGATTCTTGAAATCCTGATGGTGGTTTGCTTCGGCTGTTCCTGGCCGATGAACGTGCGCAAGTCGTATCTGGCACGCACGACGAAAGGCAAGAGCCTGGGCTTTCTGATCATGATCTGTGTCGGCTATGTCTGCGGCATCGCGTCGAAAGTCATCGGCGGCTCGTTTAAGTGGTACGTGATGTTCTTCTATGTGCTCAATCTGTGCATGGTGCTGCTGGATGTTGCGATGTACGCACGCAACTATCGCCTGGATCAGATGAACAAAAACTGAGCAATATGAAAAGCGCCGGACGGTAAATGTCCGGCGCTTTTGTGCTGCGCAGAGTTAATCGGCCTTCATGGCGCGCATTTCATCACGGCGTGCTTTAAGCTGGCCGACAAAACGCTCGATGCCCATCTCATAGTTGCGGATATTCCAGATTTCTGTATATTCGGGCAGAATGCGGTCGATCATATCGGCCAGCTCCTGTGCCCTGGCGATGGACTGCTGCGGATGCAGCTTGACCTTGCAGACCTCGCTGCCCAGCTCAATCAGTTGTGCAGTGACACGGATTTCTCGCTTGAGCAGCTTGTCAAAAGAGAGCTTTTCAATGTCCGCCATGACGCGGCGAACGTAGTCGATCACGTTGTCAAAATAGAAATCGTCGCCGCTGTCCTTCATGTCAAACAGGTGCGCATAGCGCGTTTCGTTCATGGGCAGGATAAGCTGCTTGGCGCTCATCGTGCATACGTGAACACGTTCGGGCTCGAGCAGGTAATAGTTGGCCATCCTGTACATGAGACGCGAAACGCTGGCGCCGCCGAAGAATGTTTCATCGACAAAGACCTCTGCATTGCGGATAAATTCCGCCTTGAAGGATTCGCCGTCCTGCGGCTTGCCCGTGTTCCAGCCGTACTGGCCGGAAAGCGCGATGGGGGTCATGCTCCATACCCAGCTTTGCGAGTGGCCGCCGTCGCCCCAGTCGGTGAGCAGCAGCCCTTCCGCGCCATACTGCACGGCAAGCTCTGCGCTGGTGCGGATATTGAAGGTGGTTACGTCCATACGGCTGGTGAGGCTGCCGTGCGTGTTGACAGAGGGGCAGACATAATAGCGCACACCGGCATTTTTATAGGCGATGCAATGGTCCGTCATCCGCTGGGACTGGATCAGCTCGTATCCCCATTCAAGCGCGATGGCGTCCTTGGGAACCATATGATAGCTCTGGGGATAGTTGTAAATCATATCTGCCCAGAACATCACGCGCTTGCCGTAGGTTGTTTGGATATGGTCGTTGAGCTTATTGAGCCATTCCATAAAGACGACGTCTTTTCCGCGTTTGCGACAGTATTCCTCGATCTGATAGCGGCCGAGACCGTATGCTTCATCGAGGCCGATGTTCACGAATTCGCTGGAGAAATGGGGAAGGAGAGAGGCGTAGAGATTGCAGACGAATTCAAAGCTTTCTGGCAGCAGCGGATTGAGCGTGGAGGGGACTTCATCCTCACGCTCAAACAGACCGAGATGGTGGAAATCCGGCTTTCTGAGCCATGTGTACATATGACCAAAGGAATTCTGATTGGGGACAAGATCGATAAAGCGATCCCTGCAGTACTGATCAAGGAGGCGGATGTCATCAGGCGTCAGGCAGTCAAAATGCGCGGTTTCCTTCGGGTAGGCGGCATATTTAAAGCAATCGCCTTCCATATAGAGCTGGAATTCATTGTATTTGAGCGCAGCAAGGAAGTCGATCATCATTTTGATCGTTTCAACACGGGGCTTTCTGCCGCGGCTGATATCCAGCATGTATCCCCGGCGGGGCAGATCAGGCTTGTCCTCGATATGAAGGCAGGGGAGCGTCCCCTTTCTGCGGCGGAGCATCTGCTCAAGGGAGGTTGCCGCGCGGAAAAGGCCCTCCTCGCAGGAAACGGTGATGGCGACGCCTTCTGAGCTAATGTCAAGGTGATATTCTTCCTTGCCCAAAAGCGCATTGTGCGTTACGCAGAAGCCTTCGAGTCCACGGCGGAGCGCCTGAAACAGGGAGACGACATCGCAATTGACGGCCGATGAGACGGGCGTATAATCGCCATCAAAACATTCAAGAACGCGGGGCTGGGGGAAAAGGATCATATTCAACCCTCCATTTGATGCAGTATTACAGAGCGCTCAGGCTCTTTTGAAGAAGAACCACAAAATCCTGCACATTGGTGACGATACCGCGGGCGCTCAGACTGCCGCGGTCGCCGAGCTTGTTGACGGCAAACTCGCTCACGTCCACGCAGTAGAAGTAGACCTGGCGCACAGTGCCGTCTTCTGTGACACGGTAGGATGGCGTCATGTTGCCCGCGGCGATGGTATGAAGCATCGTTGCCATGCAGATGACCGTCGTCGCGCCGCGAAGATGGGTGCGCATGGCGTCCTGCGCGGCATAAACATCGGCATAGACCGGGGGGAGCGGGCCGTCGTCACGGATGGAACCGCACAGCACATAGGGCACATTTCGTCTTTCGCAGCTGTAGATGATGCCGTTGTCGATCTTCTCCTCGCGGATAAAGTTTGCGATGCTGCCATGAAGGCGCACGCGGTTGATGGTCTGCAGATGATTGTAGTGGCCGTTGGGCTGTGAAATGTGGGTATAGATGTCCTGCCCCAGTGCGGTGCCGAGATACGCAGCCTCAAGATCGTGCGTCGCCAGGGCGTTGCCGGCAAGGATGGCGTGAACATAGCCATTGTCAATCAGCCAGCTCATTGATTCGCGCGCATCGCGGTCAAACGTGAACGCAGGGCCAAGCACCCAGATGATGCGTCCATGCTCACGATCGTGGCGCAGGACGTCATAAAGCTCCGTGTAGTCCAGGGAATAGGCGGTTTCACGGCTGCGGCTGCGGCGGAAGGAAAACGCCTCCTGCGCGGTCTTTTCCTCGTCAAAGCCGTTTGCATGCAGGAAGATACCGTCTTCACAGTTCTCCGTGCGGCCGATAAGGATCATATCGCCCTTTTTGATCAGCCGGAATTCGCGCACGGCGATATGCCCATTTTCAAGGATGGCGACACAGTCCATGCGGCTCTCTTGGGCGAGGAGCCACCGCCCGTCTACCTTGACGTATTCAGGAAAAATACTCATTGCGTGGAAGTTTTCCGGGGCAACTCCATCAGCTGGCGCGGGCAGGAAAACAGCTTGCGGCGCTTGGATAAAGCGTTCCTGAGTAAAATCGGGTGCGGTATAGCGTCGAAGTGAAAGCATACCGGTTTCTCCTTAATCAGCAGAATGTTTGTTTGACAGATACGCACAGACCGGGGTGTCGCCGGAAAAAACATCGATGTCATCCGGCATGAAGGGAAGCGAGAGCGAAATCTCTTTGCCGGGGAGAAGGGAAAGTGCAATTACCTGCGAAGAATCTTTGCATGTGCAGCGAATCTGAGTGACGGATGTATTGGTTGGATTGATCAGATGGAGCCCATTGTTTTCAGCGATGGCAAGGATGAATGCGCCGTAGCGGAACAGGCAGATGCCCTCAAGACCGATGCCTTTAAGCGAAGTGATGTCCGCCTTCAGTGAGCGGGCCGTGCCGCCATCGTAGGCATGCAGACCGGCAAGCGTTTTTATCTTGCGGCGCATCGTTCCCAGCGCGACGTCCTGCACCCAGGCTGCGTCCTTCCCGTATGCTTTTGAATATGCCATGGGCAGGGCTAAGTCATAGAGCGCAGCGGCGTCTTCGTAATTTTGTCCGTAGTGCAGGTCGGCAAACGCGGTATCCTCATAAGCGCCCTCAGGCATGAGCGCTGCGCTGAGAATCAGAGAGGGATTTTCATTTTTTGCTGCGGCAATCATTGCCTTGGCAAAAAGAACAACGTCTTTCCTGCGCGTGTGTGCGAGCGCGAGGATACTTTCGTCCCCGGCGCGAAAGGCGTCAAAGATGCAATCCGGATCCTTTCCCTTTTTAAGCAGAAAGGTTTTCTTCATCAGAGCGTGCAGATGGGAAAGGTCAGCGCCTTCGGCGGCGTAACGCATGCAATCCTCGGCGCTCCAGCCGTAGAGCAGATGATTGTAGCGGATGTAATCCAAATGCAGGCCGTCGATGGGATAACTGCGGCAAAGCTCAGCGATAATATGCTGCATACAGTCGACATATCCCTTGTCTGTGAGGGAGATGAGCGCCTTGTCTCGGCCGCGGATCAAGTGAAAACGGCCGCTTTCGGGATGGAGTGTCTTGTAGTGTTCGTCACTGGCGGAGGTGAGCCATGCATGCACACGGATGCCGGCAGCATGAGCGGTGTCAAGCAGCTCGGCGAGCAGATCCCGACCACAGCAGGAAGGCGCGAAGCGGCTCCGGAAGGAAACCGTTCCGGCAAGTCCTTTGCTCAGGAAGAAAATATCAGTAACGCCGATGCGAAGGCAGCGTGAGACAACGCCCTGCGCCCCCTCAATTCGCACGCTTTCCAGCCACATCCATACGCCGATCATAGCCATGCCCCTCCGAGCCTCATTACTAAAGCGGGTTTATATATATATTGTAACCTCATTATGAAGGAAAGACAAGAAGAAAAACAGACACATCAGAGATACAGCCCTTGAGGACGGGCAGGTCGATTGGATAATCGGTTTCGCAGGCGTGTCTGTATACGCGGATGGGGCCGGCCTTGGTTTGCGGCGTAACAGTTGAAGGACGAGAATGTAGCCGCCTAATTCCGCATCCGTCCTTTGTATCACAATTTACCCCTTTGGCCAAGTATTACTCTGCGGGCAGATAAAATTACCAGAGTGCTGCGTTACTAGTTGAATCGGTCGGTTTGCCAAACATCAGGTATGCTCGTGGATAATGTTAGTAGTTTTACCCAGGGACAGCGGGCTTAAACATTTGTATCAGGGTACTGCAGATTTCGAACAGCCGCCATTTGCCTGCAAATTAAAAATCCCTTGATTTCTCAAGGGATTTGGTGGAGCATAGCGGATTCGAACCGCTGACCTCGACAATGCGAATGTCGCGCGCTACCAACTGTGCTAATGCCCCGTGGTGGTTTTCCCCAGTATTGGGGGATGCTTCGATCGAGTTCTTCCCTTGTTGTTGTGGGAATGACTTCTCTCTTTGTTGTATGGAGGAGGCACCTCAATACTTGATAGGGGATCGAAACCCCTCAAAAAAGAGAGCGTAGGGGAGAGACGCGAACCGGGTG
>LFTR01000028.1 GCA_001513425.1 Clostridiales bacterium DTU024 | reverse complement strand
AGGATACCTTTGTGAAGGTGTGGAGAAAAATGGAGCAGTTTCGGGGCCGGCGCGGCCAATCGGCGAAGGCATGGATCATGCAGATCGCCGTCAACACCTGCAAGGATTACAAACGGACCGCCTGGTTCAAACACATTGACATGCGAAAATCGATTGAAGAGCTGCCTGAACCCGCAGCGCCTGTTTCAGATTCATCCCGCGAGCTGTTCCTGGACGTCATGGATTTGCCGCCGAAAAACAAGCAGGTCATTCTTCTGCATCATTTCCAGAATTTGAACAAGTCAGAAACAGCACAGGCGCTGGGGATCAGTCACACAACGGTTTCCAAGCGCCTGAAGAAGGCCTACGAATTGCTCCGCTATGAGCCCGAAGGGAGAGGAAAAGATGAATAATCGTGATGAGATCAGCATCAGCCTGCAGGAAAACCTCTCCGGTTTGGAAGCAACGCGCGTCATGCAGGCTGAACTGATGGAGAAGATTACAGGAGGAGTAAAAGTGAAAAGGAAACTGACAGTCGGATTGGTCCTTGCCCTGTGCCTCATGCTGGCCGCAGTTAGCGCACTGG
>LFTR01000051.1:9055-48283 GCA_001513425.1 Clostridiales bacterium DTU024 | reverse complement strand
CTCTTCTTCTCATGGATACATCCTCCAATCAAGTATGTATCCATTGTATAGCGTAAAGAATTAAATGTAAAGCTAATTGAAGAACGATCTACTAGCAGCCTTTCTTCGCATAGCGTGCCCTATTTGGCGACAAGAAAGACGTGTTCGGCGTGAAAATTCGGTGTTGACCGGGACTATCCTCCGATGTATAATGCTGTTGAATGGATATTCAATCAATGAAGAATGGCGGGACATCAAATGGCGAGAAATCCGCAGCAAAACGAACAAGCGCGTGAAGCAAGAATAGAGCAGATCCGCGGCGAAGCCTTGTGTCAATTCGCTTCCAAAGGCCTTGCCGCGACACGTATCGAGGATATCGCGAAAGGCGTAGGCATGTCACAAGGACTCCTGTACCACTACTATGCGTCCAAGGAGTCTATCTATGTCGATCTCATCAGCGACGCGCTGGATAAAACGGTTGAAGCAAGCATCGCTCTAAAGGAAGCAAACATGTCCGGACAGGAGAAGATCAGTGTTGCACTGCGCGAACTGCTAAGCACTATTGAATCAAGCGAGCGCTTCAATCAAACCTGTTGCCTGATCGCGCAAATGGGAGACAAGGTTCCTTTAGGAAAAGAGAAAACACTGATCGACGAAAAGAGAAACGTCCCCTACCAAATCGTAGCGGATATCATGCGCCAGGGGCAAAATGAGGGGAGTGTGACAGGGGGAGATCCTGATGCGCTCGCACTGCTGTTCTGGTCCGCCGTCAATGGCCTGGCGATCTATCGCATCTCTCACGCCTACGCGGGTCCCATGCCTGACTATCGCTTGCTTGAGGCGATGTTTCTTAAACGAACGGAATAGTGATTGGCGGCCGGTTACGGACAAATAGAAGAAGAAACGAAGGAGCGAAAACAATGGTCAGTTTCAAAGCCCGATTGATGCGCGCGTTTATGCGCAACCGACATTTGATGAAGGGAAGGCTCACGCCTGAGACGATCGACAAAAACACATCGATCGAATCACTCAGGAAAGATACGGACGAGATGGCGCAAAAAATGTTTAAGCCGATGGAAGGCGTATCGTTTAAGGCCGCGGAAAATGCGCCCGTCAACGCAGAATGGGCCGAGCCGCAAGGATGTAACGCGCAGGACTTGGTGCTCTATTTCCATGGCGGCGGATTCGTCATGGGCAACGCGCTTTCCCACCGTGGTATTGTCGGCAATTTCGTCAAGCATCTTGGCGTAAAGGCATTGACGTTTGATTATCGCCTTGCCCCTGAGAACCCTGCTCCAGCGGCGGCATACGACGGCGCTGAAGTGTATCAATATGTGCTTGGCCTGGGATACCGGCCGGAACACATCGTGTTTGCAGGGGACTCTGCCGGCGGTGGCATCGCGCTGTCCACGCTGCTGAAACTTAAGGACGATGGGGCGCCCTTGCCCGCCGCCTGCATTGCGTTTTCGCCTTGCACCGATGCAACGCTTTCCGGCCCCTCCCTCAAAACCCGCCTGGGAAAAGACCCCTGTACGCCAAAGGGCGCAAATGAAACCTATTTGGCCTATTATGTCGGGAATGGCGACGCAAAACACCCCTACGCTTCACCGCTCCTGGGAGATCTGAAGGGTTTGCCGCCAATAATGATACAGGTAGGGGACGCAGAAACGCTGCTTGACGATTCCGTCAGGTTCGCAAAAAGGGCCGGGGAAGCGGGCGTGGAGATCCGCTTGCATATTTGGGACGGCTTGTTCCACTGTTTCCCTTTGTTGTCGCCCATGTTCCGCGAGGCAACGCAGGCGATGGAAGAGGTCCGCACATTTGTCCGTGAAAAGTTGGCACAGGCATCGTCTTGCGGATTTGCGGTGATTGCCGAAACAATAACCAACGGGAGACCCCTTATCAAAAAAGCTGAATGACACTGCCGACGCTTCTCAACGCGGGAGATCCCCTTCCTTCTGCCAAGCCGTCGCCCGGCTGGCAAAAGGGTTCAACAAAAAAGCGGCATCACGCCGCCTTTTTTGTCGGGTCGGATTATATCAGTGGTTCGCCGGTCATTTCCTCGGGAATGGGAACACCCATGGCCTTTAGCAGCGTGGGGGCAATGTCGCACAGTCTGCCGCCCTCGCGGAGTTTCTTGCCCTTGTATTCTTCGCCGCAGGCGATAAAGGGCACGGGGTTGGTGGTATGCGCGGTGAAAGGGCCGCCGGTCGCGTAATCGATCATCATTTCCGCGTTGCCGTGATCCGCCGTCACAAATGCACGGCCGCCCAGTTTGAGGATCTCGTCTACCAGGACACCCACGTCTTTGTCCACTTCACACACGGCCGCCACCGCAGCGGGAATAATGCCCGTGTGGCCTACCATATCGCAATTGGCAAAGTTGAGGATCATCAGATCGTATTGACCGCTGCGGATGCGCGCAAGCGCTTCCCGCGTGACTTCCGGGGCGGACATTTCGGGCTTCAGGTCAAACGTGGCTACTTTCCTGTCCGACGGGATCAGCGCCCTGTCTTCGCCGGGGTTTTTGATCTCCACGCCGCCATTGAAAAAGAACGTGACATGCGCGTATTTTTGTGTTTCCGCAATGCGCAGCTGCGTTTTCCCTTGGCGCGAGAGGTATTCGCCCAAAGTGTTTTCAAGGCTTTCCGGGGGGTTCACCACGCGCAGCCCTGTGAACGTTTCATCATACTGCGTCATGGTCACGTACTGCACGGGGAAATATCCGCGTTTGCGCAGGAACCCGGTGAAGTCCCTCTGGATGAACGTGCGCGTCAGCTGCCTGGCACGATCCGGGCGGAAATTGAAGAAGATGATGCTATCGTTGTCCCTGACCACCGCTGTGGGGACACCGCCATACTGTACCACGGTGGGCTTAATAAATTCGTCGGTCTCGCCCTGCAGGTAGCTTTGCCGAACGGCTTCTTCCGCGCTTTGAGCCGTGACGCCTTCGCCCATAACCATGGCATCGTAGCCCAGTTGGATTCTCTCCCAGATATTGTCGCGGTCCATCCCCCAGTAGCGCCCCTGCACGGTGGCGATCTTGCCGATGCCGATCTCCCGCATCTTCGCTTCAAGCGCCATGATAAAGGACAACCCGCTGTCGGGCGGCACGTCGCGTCCATCCATAAGAGCGTGCACAAACACGTCCTTGAGTCCCCGTGCTTTCGCCATTTCCAAAAGGGCGTACAGATGTGTATTGTGGCTGTGGACGCCACCGTCGGACAGAAGACCGATCAAGTGCAGCGCCGTGCCCTGTGCTTTTGCCGTATCCATCGCCCAGATGAGCGGTTCTTTCTCAAAAAAATCGCCCGTGCGGATATCCCGCGTCACCCGCGTTAATTCCTGGTACACCACGCGCCCCGCGCCCATGTTCAGGTGTCCCACCTCGCTGTTGCCCATCTGCCCGTCCGGCAAGCCCACGTCCATGCCGCTGGCGCCGATTTGGGTGTACGGAAACGCGTTTTTCAGACGGTCCAGATTGGGTGTGCCTGCCATCGTGACGGCGTTTCCCACGGGATTGGGGTTAATGCCCAGACCATCCATGATGATAAGGGCCGTCAGTTGTTTCGCCATAAAGTCTCCTTAACCAACTAAATGAATGTGCGGCATCACTCCCGGAAATTGACGATCCGGGCAAAATCCTCCGCGGAAAGCGACGCGCCGCCGATGAGGCCGCCGTCGATCTCGCTTTGCGCCATGAGACCCTTGACGTTATTGGGCTTCATGCTGCCGCCGTACTGGATTCGCACGGCATTGGCCGCGCGGCGACCGTAGTTTTCAGCGACGGCTTTTCTGATAACGCCGATGGTTTCATTGGCTTGTTCATCGGTTGCCGTCAGCCCCGTGCCAATAGCCCATACGGGCTCATAAGCGATAATGACACTTTTTACTTCCTCTTCCGTCATGCCGTGCAGCGCCATCAGCGTCTGATAGGTGACCAGAATATCGGTATATCCGTTCTCGCGCTCTTCCTTTTTTTCGCCCACGCAGATAATGGGGATAAGCCCCGCTTTAAGCGCGGCGCGCGCGCGCAGATTGACAGTGGCATCGGTTTCCGCGAAGTACTGACGCCTTTCGCTGTGCCCTACAATGGCATAGGTGACGCCTGCTTCCACCAGCATCTGAGCAGAAATCTCGCCTGTGAACGCGCCGGACGCTTCGTAATGCACGTTCTGCGCGCCGACCTTGATGCGGCTGCCCTTGGCCGCCTTGACCGCGGAAGGGATGGCAACAGCCGGGACACAAACGATCACCTGCGCCTCCGCACCCTTCACAAGGGGTTTGAGGGCTGCTATAAGTTCTGCCGCTTCCGCGGGTGTCTTGTTCATTTTCCAGTTTCCGGCAATAATGGGTTTACGCATATTTTCCTCCGTTATTTGTCGTTGAGCGCTGCTACACCGGGCAATTCAATGCCTTCCAGGAACTCCAGCGACGCGCCGCCGCCGGTAGAAACGTGACTCACTTTTTCGCCAAAGCCCATTTGTACAACAGCTGCCGCGCTGTCGCCGCCGCCCACAATGGTGGTGGCGCAGGCATCGGCCATGGCAGCCGCCACCGCGCGGGTCCCCTCGGCAAAATTCGGGAATTCAAACACGCCCATGGGGCCGTTCCATACCACGGTGTTGGCCTTCATGATTTCTTCCACAAACAGGCCCTGCGTGATGGGTCCGATGTCCATGCCCTGCCAGCCATCCGGGATCTCGCCCGCCTTGACGACCTTGCGGTTGGCGTCGTTGCTGAAACTGTCACCGATCAGGTTATCAAGGGGCAGGAGCAATTTGACATTCTTCGCCTTTGCTTTTTCCAGAAGCTCAAGTGCCAGTTCCATTTTGTCTGCTTCCAGAAGGGATCCCCCGATATGGCCTCCCTGCGCCTTGATGAACGTGTAGGCCATGCCACCGCCGATAATGAGGACGTCTACCTTATCCAGCAGGTTATTGATGACATTGATCTTGTCGCTGACCTTCGCGCCGCCCAAGATAGCCACAAACGGGCGCTCCGGGTTATTAACGGCGTCGCCCAGGAACTTGAGCTCCTTTTCAATCAGAAAACCGGAAACGGCGACGGGCATAAAATGCGTTACGCCCTCCGTAGACGCGTGCGCGCGATGCGCCGTGCCAAAGGCATCGTTGACGTAGATATCGCCAAAGGACGCGAGTTTCTTAGCGAAGCCTTCGTCGTTTTTTTCTTCTTCCTTGTGGAAACGCAGGTTTTCCAACAGCGCAACTTCGCCGTTCTTGAGGCTGCCGACCACGCGCCGGGCATCTTCGCCCACCACGTCCTTCGCCATCCTGACTTCCTTATTGATTAGTTCGCCCAAACGCTTGGCAACCGGTGCCAGAGAGTATTTCATGTTGACTTCGCCCTTGGGGCGACCCATATGGCTGCACAGCACCACTTTGGCGCCGCGCTCCAAAAGGTACTCGATGGTGGGCAAAGCCCCTACGATGCGGTTTTCATCGGTGATAAAGGTACCGTCCATGGGTACGTTAAAATCCACGCGCACCAACACACGCCGGCCTTCCACATTGATATCCCGAATGGTTTTCTTGTTCATGATTGATATCTCCTTTTTTTGGCGAATTATTCCTTTGACTTGATGTTTTTCCGCGCCGATTGCGGCAGAATGCTTAAAATTCCCCGCGCCGCGCCCTCGTCGATTATCAGGGAGTTCGGCGGATTGTGCCGCACCGCCGCCAAGATGGCCTCAGCCTTGCTGCGGCCGCCCGCCGCCGCCATCATGCGGCTGCCGGGACGATGCGTCTGCAGTTCCGCGCTGACCGACGGGCTGCGGTAAACCAGGCGACCTTGCAGATCGAAGAAATCGCCCAGCGATTCCCCCACGGCGCCCAGTTTAAGCAGCGTTTCCATCTGCGGCGCTTCCAGCCCGCGGCGCCTGGCCATGTTGTCCGCGCGGCCGATGCCAAAGATGATGATGTCCGCCCGGCGCATGTATTCCAGCGCCTCGCGCACCGTAGGGAGCTTAAGCAGCTCGTTCATGGCGATGGTGGTGACACCGTCAGGCAGATGCATCAGGCGGCAATCCGCCCCCATGCGCTGTGCCAGATCCCCCGCGACCGTATCCGCCTGTGTCGCCGCGGCAATGCCGATACCGCCGCGTGCAGGCACCACCATGATATTGGGGACGCCGGGCGTCATTGCCTTAGCCACCTCATACATGGTGCCGCCGCCCGCAATGGCGATTACCATATCCGGGCTCAGCAGCCGCTTTAAGCGGTTGGCGGCGGCGCGGCCAATATCCTTGAGGGTGTCCGGATGCTCGTCAACGTCTCCCGGCACCACGATCACGCGGTCTAGGCCAAGGCCGTCGATCAGCTGCTGCTCCAAGTCTCCCAGATCCGTCACCATGCGGCACAGCGCACGCACTTCGGGCATCACACTGCGCCCGGCGCGGGTAAGCGTCATGCCGGAAGCGGTGAGCTTGATAAAGCCCTGTTCGCGCAGCGCTTCCGCGGCAGCGCGCACATCCCTTTCCGACAACCCTGCTTCCGAAGCCACAGCACGCCTTCCGATGGGTTCGCGCACATCGATGCGCTCCATTAGCAGTGCCCTGCGGCCGATCTCCTCCATCTGCTTGGGCCCCAAGCGCGTCAGCAGTGTCCAAGAAAAATCGTGCATCCTTCCTCCTTTAGGCAGAAAATCAGCCCACTGGGCGAAAAAACGCCCTCGTTTGGATTATACCCTCTCCGTTTGCCCCTTTGCAAGCCGTTTGGACACACAAAACACAAAAGTGGCGCCCAAATTAATGCAATTCTAATCTTTTATTTAGTTCTGCTTAAGTTATCGTTGTTATGCTATTATCAGAAGCGGAAGAGATCCCGCTTTCGGATTAGAGGAGGATGCACATGGAAAACAACATGAAACGCTATCTTGCCATGGTGGAATGGCATTTGCGCAATTTGCCCGAAGATAAGCGGGCGCAGATCATAAAAGATATCCGCTATGATATGGAGTTGCGCAAGATCCGTGAGGGGCTGACGGAGGATGAACTCATCCTCTTGATGGATTCGCCCCGCAAAATGGCCGTGCGTTATGGCGGTATCGATGCGCCCATGCCTTCCAGCGCGATCCCCCCCAAGGACTTTGATACGGCAGGGGAAGCAGAAACGCATGGCGGCACGCGCCGCGGCACAGGGCAAGGCGCATATGTTAAGCAGAGTCGGCCCTTTGGCCCGATTACACCGGGCAGCGTGCTTAAAGCCATCTTTGGCGTCATGGCCGCTATCTTCGCCATCAGCCTCGTGCCCGCCGTGGGTGCGATAGCCCTGGCCCTGGTGATCCTTGGGTTGGTGCTGCCCATCGTGGGCACCACCGGGGCCGCCCTCGCCATCGCCGCCGTCATGATGACCGTGCTGCCGGGCGCCGCTCCCCTCCTGCGCATTGTTATTTTCGTTATCGGTATCAACTTCATTGCCAAAATCATCAAGCGCATCTGGCGCGCGGGCAAAAGATCGATGTAAACGGCAATGTGTGCAATTGACATAAAAAAGAGCCCCCGGGCTCTTTTTTTGTTCCGCTGCGCGCTCTCACTTGTCAGGCTGAGCATGCATGCCCGTCAGGTCAAAAGGCGGAATGAAGGCACTGTCAGCAGCATGTTTGTCCTGCATGTATCCTTCCAGCCCCAGCTCCGCCGCATAATCAAGCACACGGGCATACTCCTTATCCCTGACGCGCCTGTCAAAGGGCGGTTTGGTGCAGTGGGGCTGCGGCGTGTATTGGCGCATCAGCGAAATCGGTGTGCCGCCGGGCAAATGGTCGTGGATAAAATCGAGCACTTTGAGGCTGTCTCCCGTACAGCCCGGCAGTACCAGGTGACGCACAAGGGTGCCGCGTGTCATGATGCCTTCCGCATCATACTGCGCGGGACCGATCTGTCGGCACATCTCTTCCAGTGCGGGGCCTGCGCAGCGAAAGTAATCCGGCGCGCCGGCGCAAACCGCGGACAAACGGGATGACACATGTTTCAGATCCGGCAAATAGACGTCAACGAGTCCCTCCAGGCGCCTCAGGGACGCCACCGTTTCATAACCTGAAGTGTTCCAGACAAGCGGCAAGCGGGGCCGATACAGCGACAGCGCGTCCAAAATGGCGGGGATGAACTGCGTCCCGGTTACCAATTCAAGGGCGTGGACATTTTCATCCTCCAAGCGCATGAAGATGTCCGCCAGTTCGCGGGCAGATACCCTTTTCCCTTGATTTTGCCGGCTGATCGCCATGTTCTGGCAATAGGTACAGTGCAGCGTGCAGCCGGCAAAGAACACGGCCCCGCAGCCGTATGTGCCCGACACGCACGGTTCCTCCCAGAAATGCGGCGCGGCGCGGGCGACCGTAGCCAGGGTGCCCATACCGCAATAGCCCAAGCCGGTTTCTTCTGCCCTCTTGGCACCGCAATCCCTCGGGCACAAGGTACATTTGTCCATATGCTACCGCCTTTCCCACGCATTATAGCAAGGCGCGGCGCGGTTGCGCAAACACCTGCATTGGGCTATAATATTAGGCAGCTTCATGACTCAGGTTTTATATATATTAAGGAGGCGGAAGATGAAGATCCTAAGGAACGCGGTTGCGGGCACATTGGAATCAAATGATGTGTTGGTAGCCGTTTCTCCGGGCGGCGGCAGCGTGCAGGTGGATGTTGAATCCATCGTGCTGGAGCAGTTTGGCCCGCAGATATTGAAGGCCGTCACGGACGTGGCGGAGATAATGCATGTGACCGATGCCGCCATACGTCTTGAGGATCGCGGCGCGCTGGACTGCACCATCAAGGCCCGCGTGGAAACAGCGCTGCGCCGCGCAATGGAGGCGCAAAAATGAGAAGAAGCATGCTTTTTATCCCCGGCAACAGCCCGGCAATGCTGCTTAACGCGGACATCCATCAAGCGGATGCCGTTATTTTGGATCTGGAGGATGCGGTTTCGCCCTCCGAAAAAGACGCGGCACGCATCCTGGTGCGCAACGCCATATCAGCGCTTAAGTTTAAGGGTACCGAAATCATCGTGCGTGTCAACCCGCTGGACTCCGGATATACGCGGGCGGATCTGGAAAATATGGTTCCCCTGAACCCCTCGCTGATCATGCCGACCAAAGTATCAGGCGCTGATGACATTAGGTCGATTGCCGCCATGATGACTCAGATCGAGGGCGCCAACGGCCAGGAACCCGGTGCCGTTGGGCTGATGCCCCTTCTGGAAACGGCGGAGGGCGTTCTGAACGCCTACGCCATAGCCAAAGCAGACAAACGCGTCAAAGCGCTTTTCCTGGGCGCGGAGGACCTGACAAGCGACCTGCAGGCCATCCGCTCCAAATCCTCCCAAGAGATTTTTTACGCCCGCGGACAGATCGTTATGGCCGCCCGCGCTGCCGGGGTGGACGTTTATGACACGCCCTTTACCGACGTCAACGATGATGACGGGATGGCAGAAGACGCTCAGTTTGCGCGCGCGCTGGGTTTTACCGGCAAGTCCGCCATTTCGCCCCGCCACGTATCCATCATTAACGAAGTGTTCAGCCCGTCCCTCAAGGATATCGACTATGCCCGAGAAGTAATGGCGGTCATTGAGGAAGCCAAGCGTTTGGGGAAGGGCGCGATTTCGCTGCACGGCAAAATGGTGGACAAACCCATCGTCGACAGGGCGCGCCGCGTACTGGAAGCCGCCCGGGCGTTGGGATTAGGAGGGGCCAAACATGAATAAGATGACCTCAACGTTGGGAGAAGCCATCCGCTTGGCGGGGCTCAGGGACGGCATGACGGTATCCTTCCACCATCATTTAAGGAATGGGGATTATGTCCTCAATATGGTTATGGCGGAGATCGCCGCGCAAGGCATCCGCGATTTGACCGTGCAGGCTTCGTCCCTGTTTGATTGCCACGCGCCGCTGGTTGACCATATCAGATCCGGCGTTGTGACGGGCATCGAAACAGACTATATGAACGGGTACATTGCCAAATCAATATCCGAAGGTGTTATGCCAAGGCCCGTTGTTTTCCGCTCGCACGGCGGCAGACCCGCCGCTATCACGTCCGGGAGGGTACACATCGATGTGGCGTTCATCGCGGCGCCCGCGGCCGATAAAATGGGTAACGCCAACGGCGTGGATGGGCCCGCCGCATGCGGCTCCCTGGGCTACGCCATTCCGGACAGCCGGTTCGCCGACAAGGTGGTCATCCTGACCGATTTTCTGACAGACTATCCCCTCACCCCCGCTTCCATTGAGGAAACGGATGTGGACTTTGTCGTTAAAGTGGACTCGATCGGAGACCCCAAGGGCATCGTATCGGGCACAACGCGCATGACGCGTGACCCCGTCGCGTTGACTATCGCAAGGTACGCAAGCCGGGTGATCCAGTTTAGCGGCCTGCTTAAGGAAGGCTTTTCCTTCCAGACGGGCGCGGGCGGCGCATCGCTTGCGGTCACACAGTATTTAAAACCCCTCATGAAGGATTTGGGCATCACGGGATCCTTTGGGTTGGGCGGCATCACGGGGTACCTTGTGGATATGCTGAAGGAAGGGTACTTTAAGCGTTTGATGGACGTGCAGTGCTTCGACCTGCAAGCCGTTGAGTCCATCAAGGCAAACCCCCTCCACCACGAAGTATCCGCCGTCAGGTACGCCAGCCCTCTGGCCAAATCCGCGCTGGTGGACTCTTTGGATGTGGTGGTGCTGGGCGCCACGCAGATCGACACGGGGTTCAACGTCAACGTGCACACCGATTCTGGAGGGTATATCACCGGCGGCTCCGGCGGGCACAGTGACACCGCCGCGGGCGCCAAGCTTTCCATGATCGTGGCGCCGCTTTACCGCGCGCGCCTGCCCATCGTGGTGGACAAGGTCCTGTGCGTTTCCACCCCGGGCAGCACCGTGGATGTATTGGTTACGCAGCGCGGCGTGGCGGTCAACCCTGCCAATACGCAGCTGAAGGACAGCCTGAAAGCAAGCGGTCTGCCGCTATATGAAATTGAAGAGCTTAAACAAATGGCCGAAAGCTATACGGGCACGCCAGCGCATAACCGCCCCATGGGACGCGTGGTGGCGGACGTTGAGTACCGCGACGGGAGCATCATCGACCATATCGGCAGCGTGATCAGATAATTCACCTTATTCTTCCCACTTGATATTGTCTATGCACCAGGCACCCAGTTCGCTTATGGCAGGGTGGATAACCATGGAGCGCAGGATGGGGTCGTACGTCCCGTCCCCGGCGTTCATAAGATACGCAAAGGGCTGCACCAGGCTGGATGCCTGATAGCCGACCGCGTGCGCGCCCAGGATGCGGCGTTTTTCGTCGACGATAATTTTGAACATCCCGCCTTGCTTGTCCCCGGGGTCATACCCCATCGCCCATCCCATGGCTATGGAGGAATAGCGCTTGCGGCCGACATAAACCTTGGGATACAGGACGCGGGCCTGTCTCTCCGTGAGGCCCACATGCCCGATCTGCGGCTCGGAAAACACCGCCCAAGGAATGGCGCGGTAGTCCGCTTTCCGGCGCTCCGCGCGCGCGTCATACAGGTTATGCGCCAGAGTCTCCGCCTCGTAATTGGCGCTGTGACGGAACTGGTATTTGCCCGCGATATCGCCCAAGGCATAGATGCCGGGCCGGTTGGTCTCCATAAATTCATTGACGGGGATATACCCTCTGTCATCCGTTTCCAGCATCGTTTCCTCAGGCGACAGCGTATCGGCATTGGACAGGGAACCGGCGGCGACAAATATCTCCTGCGCTTCCTTGACCAGCGTTTCGCCGCTCAGAAGGCTGCGCATGTACAGGCGTTTCCCGCTTGCGGTCTTTTCCGCCCGCAGAGCCTCATGACTGGTGAAAACCTCGATCCCGCAGGCACGAAAACTCTCTTCCAGCTGGGCGTTGATGTCCTCATCCTCATGCTTTAGGTACCGCGAAGCGCGCCCCACCAAGGTAACATGGCCCCCAAAGGCGGAAAAGATGTGTGAAAATTCGGCGCCGATAACACCGCCGCCCACGATTATGACGCTGTCGTAAGGCTTATCCGGGAAGCCATCGCCAAAGAAGGACTCATAGGAAACATAGCCCGTCTCTTTCAGGTTTTCGATGGGCGGCACGAAGGTTCGGGCGCCCGCCGCGACAACAATATTGTCCCCCGTCAGGTTTTCAGACCAGCCTCCCGCGCTGAGCTGCACGCGCAGCATTTTATCACCGACAAATTGCCCACTGCCCGCGTAGAGGGTAAAGTTGGGCATCTTTTCATACTGCGCCAGCATTTCTGCGCCGTCTCCCTGCCGCTCGCGCACGCGCCCCTTGATCTTTTGCCAATCCACCCGGAGTGAAGATACTGAGATGCCCACCGACTCCGCACGGCGTATCTGACACAGCAGATCCGCCGGGTATGTCAGGATCTTGGAGGGGATACAACCGCGGTTGAGGCAGGTACCGCCTATAGCGTCCTTTTCAATCAGCGCACACTCAAGGCCCTTTTGCAAAGCCGCATCCAGCACCAGCAGTCCTGCGCCGGACCCGATAACCACCAAATCAAAGTGCTTCATACCGCTCCCCATTTCTGTTGATGGAGCCATTATATAAAAAGCGTGCCGTGATATCAACCTTTGCTTGACGGTAACCGGCGCGCAGGTTACGATAAACACAGAACATCGCTTTGACGGAGGTATCAGATGAGCGTGAGTACATGCGCCCTGTCCCCGGAACAAATGAAATATCTGAAGTTGCTGCGGGAAAAGTACCCAACGGTGCAATCCCTTTATGCGCAGATCAGCGGCCTGGAAGCCATGAACAGCCTACCCAAGGGGACAGAGCATTTCATGAGCGACCTGCATGGCGAGTATGAGGCGTTTGAGCACATCCTCAATAATTGCTCCGGCGTCATCCGCGAAAAAACGGACGCGCTCTTTGGCGGGGAACTGAGTGAAACCGAACGAAGCGCCCTTTGCGCCGTGATCTACTATCCGCTGCAAAAACTAAAGCTCCTGGAAAAAGAAGGCATTGCGGATGACGCTTGGTTCAAGCGTACGCTGCTTTTATTGATCCGCCTGGCGCGGCTGGTATCCACCAAATATACAAGGGAAGAAGTGCGCCGCGCTATCCCGGAAGCGTTTTCATTTATCCTGGAAGAACTGATCAACTACCAGGTGGACGAGAGCCAAAACCAACGCAATTATCACGATAAAATCGTGGACACCGTGATAGGCATCGGCGCGCAAAGGGACTTCCTCAGCGCCCTGTGCGGGCTTATCAAGCATCTGGCGGTGGACAGGCTGCACGTGCTGGGCGACATTTTTGACCGTGGAGGCGACCCGGACAAGATATTGGATATGCTTATGCGCCACCCGGCAGTGGATCTCACCTGGGGCAATCACGACATTCTGTGGATGGGCGCGGCGGCGGGCAGCCGGGCATGCGTGGCCGCCGCGGTGCGCAATTCCCTCGCCTACGGCAACCTGCGTCTGCTTGAAAGCGGCTACGGCATCGCTATGCGGCCGCTGTACGCTTTGGCGCAAAAAAGCTATCCGAACTTAAGCCCGGATGAAGCGGCGCTCAAGACCATCACCATCATCATGTTTAAGCTGGAAGGCCAATTGATCCGCCGCCATCCGGAATACTATATGGAAGATAAATTGCTGCTGGACAAGATCGACACCGGCAGCGCCACGATCACAGTGGGCGAAAAACGCTGGCCGCTCATCTACCAGCAGTTCCCGACGCTTTCAGGGGACGACAGATATGATCTGACCCTGGGTGAAGACAAGGTCGTTACGGAATTGTGCGAGGATTTTGAAAGCAGCGACCGCCTGCACCGCCAGATCCGCTTCTTGTACGACCACGGCAGCATCTACCGCCGCGACAACGGCAACCTCCTGTTCCATGGCTGCATCCCGCTGACCCGGCAGGGCACTCTTCGCGAAGTCGATTTTGAGGGCAGCACATTGTCGGGCAGCGCGTATTTTGATTATTGCGACACGAAGGCGCGCGCAAGCTACCGCGGGCGCGCCCAGAGCGATACGGACTTCATGTGGTTCCTCTGGTGCGGAGATTTTTCGCCGTTGTGCGGACGCAAAATGAGCACGTTTGCCCACCTGATGATTGCGGACCGCGCCGCCTTCCATGAGCCGCGCGACCCCTATTATGCCTTTAACAAAACGCGGGAAAGCTGCGAAATGATGCTGGCCGCCTTTGGCCTGGATCCGCAGACAGGGCGCATCATCAACGGGCACACGCCTGTACTTAAGGGCGAATCCCCGCTGCGCGCGGGCGGGCGCATAATCGTGATCGACGGAGGCTTCAGCCGCGCGTACCAGCCCAAAACGGGCATCGCGGGGTATACGCTCATCTCCAACTCGCGCGACATGCGCATCGTGGCGCATGAGCCGTTTGCGGGCGTGGAGGAGGCCGTGCGCCAAAATAGCGACATCACCTCCACCCAGACGGAGTATTTGCCTTTCGGATCCAGGCAGATGGTAGCCGATACGGATGAAGGGAAACGGCGCGCCGAAAGGATCGCGGATCTAAAGCACCTGCTGCATGCCTACCGCGCAGGTATCTTCACGCCCAAATTCGACGACGCTGATGACCGTGGCGAATATTGAAATAGGTTTCCCGCCCGGGAATAATGGGTATATCATAAGGTTGTACTAAAGAAAATGAGTGAGGTTATGTTATGGAGACGCTGCAATTCAAGTACGTTGACGAGTCACGCCGTTATGCGGCTTATCAGGACGGCCGCGAAATAGGCCGCATCCTTCTTTCTTTGAACGGCGAAAAAACCATGGTTTTCCGTCATGTTCAAGTGGAAGAACAGTTCCGCGGGCAGGGTATCGCGGGGCAAATGCTCGCTTTCGCAATGGAAGACGTCAAGCAAAAAGGACTGAAGGTCGTTCCGGTGTGCCCGTATGCGCGCAAGGCCTTTGACAACAATGAAGAATATAGGGCATTTGAAGCCCCCGCAAAACGCTTTGGCATTTTTGTCGGCAGCTTCCGCGTGGGCTCGTACTCACGCAGGCTCGCGGATCTTTTGGAAGACATGACGCCTGAAGGCTATGTGGCAGAGATCATCCGGATCAAGGACCTGCCCTTTTACGATCAGGCCTGGGACACGGATGGCCCCGTGCCTGACAAGATCATCGCGTTCCGCGCCAAAGTCAAATCGCTGGACGGTGTCATCTTCGTGACCCCCGAATATAACCGCACCTTCACCGCACCCATCAAAAACGCGGTCGACATTGCCTCCCGCCCCATGGGCAAGAACAACTGGAGCCGCAAGCCCGCCATGGTGATGGGCATCACACCCGGCGCGCTGGGCGCACTGGCCGCGGCACTGGAACTCAAAAAACTGCTGACGGTCGTCAACACGGTGTTGATGGGGCAGCCTGAAGTCTATATTGCGGAAGCCAAAGACCTGTTTAATGAGGACGGCTCGTTTATAAACGAGGGAACCCGCGAATTCATCCAGAGCGTAATGAACGCCTTCATCCGTTTCTACGAAAAACATAAGTAGTCTATGGCGGGACTGGCAGGGGCATATCGCAAGGCCTCAATCGTTGTTACCCGGCAAGCGAAAATCCCGTTCTTCACGGTTGTGAGGAGCGGGATTTTTTCAAAGGTTATTTCCTGGCGGCTCCGTGCAATTACGCTTCCACCGTGATGTGATGTTCGCCCCCGTCGTCGCGCAAAAGAATGCGGGTTACCTCGATATCGGCGGCGTCCCGCCGGCTGATCTTGACATCCAAGATGTAAAGCGTGGATCTGTAGCGGTATTTTATAGTATAATCCCCGAAATTATCCGGTACGCGGGGGGCAACGATCAGTGTATCGCCCTCCTTGTGCATTCCAAGGAGGTACCTGAGCATGCCGGTATACAGCCAGGCAGCGCTGCCGGTGTACCAGCTCCACCCGCCGCGCCCGGTATAGGGCGCCATGTAAGAAACGTCCCCCGCCATCACGTAGGGCTCCTTTTCGTAAAGCATCGCGCCTTTGCGGCTGGATGTGTGATTGATGGGATTAAGCATGGAAAAGAGCGCATACGCGCGCTTGGTGTCGTTAAGCAGCGCGGCAGCAATGGCCAGCCAGATCGCGCCGTGCGTGTACTGCCCGCCGTTTTCGCGAACCCCGGGTGCGTAATCCTTGATGTAACCGGGGTTTTTGGGCGTCTTGTCAAAGGGCGGCGTCAAGAGAAGCGATACGCCCTCATCCTCCAACACCAGGTATTTGTAGGCTGAATCAAACGCCTTGAGCTGCTTGTCCTTTTGCCCCGCGCCGGAAATGATGCTCCAGGATTGGCTGATAGAGTCAATACGGCATTCATTATTTTCGCTTGAGCCGAGCTTCGTTCCGTCGTCATAAAACGCCCGCAAAAACCACTCGCCATCCCAGGCGTTCTTGTTGATATTGGCCTTAAGCGTTTCTTTGAGAACGTGCATCTCGTCGGCAAAACTATTATCTCCCATCAGGCGGCTCAGCGGAATGAAACAGTCGATAACGGCGTACAGGAACCACGCCAGCCAAACGCTTTCGCCCTTGCCCTGGATGCCCACCCTGTCCATCCCGTCGTTCCAGTCGCCCCCGCCCATCAGCGGCAAGCCATTTTCGCCAAACCCCGTTTTCAGGATGGCCTTCTTGCAGTGTTCGTACAGCGTATCCTTTTCGAGGCTTATTTCCGGCACAAACATCATGTCGTGCTGCATATCGCTGAGCCCCGGTCCCTCAATGTAGGGCGTCTCTTCACTCAATACGCCGGTATCGCCGGTTGCTTCAATGTATGCGGCCGTTACATAGGGCAGCCATAAAAGGTCATCGCTTATTTTGGTCCTGACGCCCACGCCCGTGGGCGGATGCCACCAATGCTGGACATCCCCTTGGGGAAACTGCCGGGATGCGGCAATAAGTATCTGATCGCGCGCCATCTGCGGCTGCGCCAACAACAGCGCCAGCACGTCCTGCAACTGATCGCGGTAACCGTACGCGCCGCCGCACTGGTAAAAGGCAGCACGGGAATACATGCGGCAGGAGATGTTCTGATACATGAGCCATCCGTTGAGCATAAAATCGATGGCCTTGTCGTGTGTTTCCACCTGCACCGTGCCCAACGTTTCGCCCCAGTAAGCGGAAACGCGCTCCAATTCTTCGCCAACCATGTTTTTTCTGCGGTATTTGGCGCAGTAATGTTCGGCCACGTCCGCATCGTCACAATAGCCCAGGCCGAAGATCACCTGCCGGGTTTCCCCGGCGGCCAGTCTGACCGCCACTTGCAGCGCGCCGCAAGCATCCAGACCCACGCCGGTAGTGAAAGTCAGTTCCGTGTCCAGCCCCAGAGGGTATTGAACACTCCCCCCGCGCCCCAGAACATCCTGTTTCTCCCCCGTGTACCCGGCGACTGCCTCTGAGGAAAACATAAACGCACGGTACTCGCGGTAGTCGGGGTTGTAGACGTTTTCAGCGGACATATACTCGTGACGGTTGTTGTACTCCGTCACGATGTAGGGATTGGTCAGCCTTTTTTGCACGCCCAGCACCCATTCCACATAGTAGGTAATGGAAAGCGCACGCTCCCGCCCGGATACATTGGTGATATCCAACGCCCAAATCTTGAGGGGTTCATCCAGCGGTGTAAACACCTTAAGGCTTTGTTTGAGCCCCTCTTCCTCGTGCTCAAAACGGGTATAACCAAAGCCGTGGTGCACCGTATACGCGCCCCTGTCCCGCCTGCCCAGGGACATGGGCGTGATAACACTGCGCGACGCTTCGTCCTTGATGTAGATCGCTTCTCCGGCACGATCGGTGACCGGGTCGTTCGACCAGGGCGTTATCTTATTTTCGCGGCTGTTGCCCGCCCAGGTGGATCCCGCGCCGGTCTCCGACACGGCAAACCCGAACGTCGGATTGCTGATAACGTTTATCCAAGGTGCGGGCGGGGTCTTGCCCTCATCCAAGGTAACGACATACTCCTTGCCATCCGGGCTGAACCCGCCAAAACCGTTATAAAAAGACAATGCATCTCCACTAAATTGCACGAATACTCCTCCTCATGTGCCCATGTACCATTACCGGGCGGTATTCCTTCTGAAATAAATGCCCGTTTCGCCCGTAAACACCACGCCGGCAACGGTGAAAAGCAAGTCAGTCTCCGCCGGGCTCAGCTCATAGGAGCGGATGATGTAGATACCCGACCTTTCGCGCGGGCTGTCGTACAGCCTCAGGCTGCTGGTGGCGGTATTTATCATGTCCACAACATCATTGGCATAGCCGTACTTGCTCTGCGCCAGGATGACCAAGTCTGTTTTGACACGATTGATGCCCATGTATTCGTAGATCTTGAGGACATCACGCATCAATTTGGTTTCGGTCTCCGACGCCACGATCACCAGCATGATGGGGTTGTCGCCCGATATGCCGAACTTCCACAGACTGCTCTGCCCGCCCCAGTTGCGGCGGATGTTTTCGGACGGCCCCCTTAAGAACCGGGACGGGTAGTAGATCTGCCGGATGATATTTTGGAACGCCCGATGCTGCGTGCCCGTCATATCCAGGTATTTGAGCTCGATTTGGCTTTGCTGGCGGAACGTCTCTGCTGCGTCCCGCATCCTGTAGCTGTACGCATAGTCATCCACGGCGTGCAGCAATTCTTCGCGCGTATGGAACATGCCGCCCATGAAGGTGAGTTCGGCAACTTCGCCCGGCGCCAAGGTAACCGCTGCGCGGATACACAGGACGGGATCGCCTGAAAAGGCAGTACTGCCCGAAAGCGGCATGCCTTGGCTGACCGCCTGCGGATTGCTTAGAGCATTGTTGCGCCCAATAAACTTGAGGCGGTTGTTTTCGTACTCCACAGGGCGCGCAAGCGGCGCGTCGGTGTGCAGCATGCTGAGGGCATAGGGACCTTCTTCCACACCATCCCGCCTCTTGGCGATAAAAGCGCGGCGATCGTCCAGATATTCACTCTCAATAAACAACTTGTTAAACGCCGGATGACTGGCTTCCGCGTCCAAGGTATCCATGGTGACTTCCATGTAGCTGGTGACTTCCAGCGTTTTGGCACGGTTCGAGATATTTCTGAGGGTGATTTTGCGGAACTCCAGCGGGTAATTGGGCCCGATGGTAACCACCATTTCGGTGGCGACTTCGCCATCCCGGCGCGAAAACGCGCTTTGATGGGGCGAAAAGACGACCTGATAGTGGTCGGGCTTTTTGCGCGTGGGGTTATATGCTGCGCTCCAATACTGATTGTCCTGGACGTCTCTTACGTAGATATAGTAGCCCGTGTCGGCATATACATCCGGACGCCAGCGATAAAGCATCTTGTCCATCCAAGTGCTGAAACCATCCCCGTCGGACGTGATCATGAGGGAATAATCGCCGTTTGATATGTAGTTGGAGGAGGGTATTGTCAGACCGACATTTTTGACGTAGCGCAGGGCGATGCTTTCATCTTGCGGCAATTCCTTGGGTTTCAAATTGATGGTGTACCCGCGCCTGGACGGTGTGGCGAACACGCCCTGATGCGTTTCCTCGACCAACGCCTCCGCCGCCTTGATCATGGGCGTTTCATGAAAGCGCCTGCGCATGATGCCATTGTTGAGGTAATTGTTGATCGCTACCAGACTCATCCCCTGATGGTGCGCCATGAACGAACGCACGATGCAGTAATCTTCCAGCGTAACAGGATCGGGCACGGTAAAATCGATCGCTTCATAAAAACCGTATTCGCCCATGCCCCCCATATCCAAAATGCGGGTGAGGTTCGCCAGCACCTTGTCTCCGCCGTAATCCAGCGCCAGAAACGACGCGTAAGGCGTAATCACCAGCATGTCGCGGTAAACGGACTGCAAACGCAGTTTGGGAACGCCAAACGCCTTGTATTGGTAGTTCTGGTTGATGTCAAAGCGGTAATACTGGGACTCCGATATGCCCCACGGGACCTCGTGCTGCTCAGCATACTTCATCTGCTGAAGGACCGCTGCCCGGGAAGAGTCCTCAAACACGCTGCCCTTAAACTCCCGCAGGACCAATTGTGGCATGAGGTATTCAAACATGGTGCCGCTCCACGAAACGTGTGCCGGAATACCGGAAATGATGGTGAGCGGACGCCCCAGGCGCTGCCAATGCCTGACAGGCACGTCGCCTTTGGCGATGGCCAGAACGCTGGTCAGCACGGCTTCTGACGCGATCAGGTCGTAGCAGGATTTGTCATGGGTTTGTTCACCGGCATTGAAGCCGATGGTAAACAGTTTGCGCCTGGGATTGAACAGCTTGCCGAAATCAGCTTCCCTTATTTCGGCACGCAGCGAGTCCGTCATCCACTTGATCTTCTCCAGCAGGTCGCGGGCCCGGGAATTGCCATCCGCCGCCAGATCGTGCAGCGTTGCCTTGTCGCCGTAGGGTCTATCGTTTAGGTCCAAAGCCGTTGCGTCGTGTTCGACCAAGTCCGCCAAGCGGATAAAATCGCTCATGTCGCGGCTGGACCTGTAGGTAGACTGTTTGGCCAAATTGCCGCGCGCGGCGGCGACATCCTTGACAAAATCGCCCACCAATGCATAATCGCACGTTAGACTGACGCCCGCGTCGATGTTGTGGAGAAGTTTGTTGAGTTCCTCCGGCAGCGCGGGTGACATAACGGGCGCATCCCGCAGTTCCTTAAGCCCGCCGCGCAGGGCAATAATGTAGCCGATGTAATTGCCGCTGTCGACGGTGGAAACATAGCGCGGATGAAGCATATCCAGCGTGCGGGTATCGTACCAGTTGTACAGATGCCCGTTCCATCTGGGAAGAGACTGCACCGTGTGCAGGAGGCTGGTGATGTATTCAAGCGTGCTGGTAAGCGTTTCATAGCCCATATCCCGCGCCGATAAAGCGGCCAGGAATTGAAGGCCGATATTGGTGGGGGACGTCTTGTGTGTCAGTTTTTCGCGGCGCCCCAACTGGAAGTTGTCCGGGAGCAGATAGTTGCTGTCCTCGGTGGAGAAATCGCGGAAAAAGCGCCAGATCTTTCGGCCTGTATCCTGCAAAAGATTAACCGGGTCCAGTTCTTCCCGTGTTTTGTGTTTATCGTTTGGCCGGCTGATCCAATAGGCAATAAAAGACGACATGGCCCACGATAGCGCCAGCAAAGCGTAAAGCAGGATGGCCAAAAGGGGCAGCGGCGTAATGAAAATGACCCACGCCAACAGCCCGGCCGGTATGACAGTGGGCCACATGCGGCCAAGGTACAACCCAAAGGAATTTGCCGCCGCTTTCTCCGCGTGCTCAAAGGCCTCCCACATAAGAAAACGCTTTTTGCTGATAAGGTAGCGGTAAAGCGTACGCAAAACGGCATCCATGGAATAGTACGCTTCATAGGGGATCAGCACCAGATCAAGCACGAAACGGCATATCTGCACGATGATTTCACTCAGGAGTTTGCGATACAGCAGCACATAGCGCTGTTTTTGCGCCAAATGCACAACAATGTTGAGCAGAAGGGTGCCAAAGTCAATCACCAGGGGCACCGCCATAAGGCCTGCCCACACCCACCACGCGTGCGGGAATAAAAGGAGATTTATGAAAAGCACCGCAAGCTTGGCAACGGGCATCAGGCTGGCGCGCAAATCGTCCACGATCTTCCATTTGGAAAGAAAACTCAGTTTCCGGCCGAAAAGCCACGGCAACAGCTGCCAATCGCCGCGGATCCAGCGGTGCTGCCGCTTGACATAAGAGGCATAGCTGCCGGGGAACGATTCCACAATGAACGCGTTGCCGGCAAATGCCGTGCGCGCGATGCAGCTTTCCAGCAGGTCGTGGCTGAGCACACGGTTCTCGGGGATCACACCGTTTAAGAGTGTGTGGAACACTTTGGCATTATAGATGCCCTTGCCCACAAACGTACCCTGTTCGAAGACATCCTGATAAACATCCGACACGGCCATGGAGTAATTGGGAAGACCCGTGCGGCCGGAATACACTTTCTCAAAGGAGCTGTTGCCAAGACTTATGTGGTTCATCACCTGCGGTTGAATGATGGCATAACCTTCCTTGACCGTCCCGGACTTCATATCCACGATGGCGCGGTTTAGGGGATGGTCAATAATGCCCACCATTTTGGCGGCATTGCCCAGAACCAAATCGCTGTCCGCATCCAGCGTGATGACGTACCTGATATTTCCCCATAATTCAGGCGCGGCCAAGACGATCTCAAAACTGGTATTCTCTACCGGTTCCTCGTTTAGCAGCCGGTTGAACTCCTCAAGCTTGCCGCGTTTGCGCTCCCAGCACATGAAGGAGTCTTCAGACTCATTCCACCGACGCTCACGAATGAAAAGGGAAAACTTGGGAAGCTCCGACGGGTATTGCGCATTTAGGACCGCCAAGCGATCGGTAAGAGCGCGCCTGATCCCCTCGTCTTCCGGCATCTCCTTGGCGGGAGCGTCTGCATAGTCCGCCAGCAGCGCAAAATGAAGATTGTCCTGCCGGTTCGCCAAAAAATGCTTTTCCAGTCGATTCAGATAATTAATGCCTTGCTTTTCCTTGGAAATGATGACGGGCATGATGACGTAGGCGGCGGCGGATTCAGGGATACTTTCGGTATAATCCATGGCGGGCAGCTCTTTGGCGGGCACGCTCCTGGAAAAAACATAGTTCGTTATTTTGACGGCCAGACCCACCAGCAGCGGCAAAGCCGCCAAGAGGTAGAGCGACACATGGGCCGCTTGTCCGCCGTATCCCTCTTTTTGGAGCGCAAAAAAGACAAGAAATGCCATCAGTGCCAACAACAGCCCCCCGGACAGGAAATAGGCAAGGCCCTTGACGTTCTTCTTTTCTTTGACAATGCCTGCTGTTTTGCCCTTAAGCAGCTTTTCCTTGAGCAGCCCTTTGCCCTTGCCGACAAGGTAAACACCCACGTGATGGGGATTGGTCAGCCGCGGATGCCCGCGCTGCGCCAAATTGAGGCAGGTCTCCGCCACATCCGTCTCCTGATATGCATGCTTTTTGGACAGCCTTTCAATGACCAGGCGGTACATACCGCGGCTGCCCGCGTCCATCCTGGGATAAACGCCCGCGGGGTCCTTTGATAATATCCCCTCCACCAGCGACAGTTCTTCAAACAGCGTTTCTTCGTTAAGCTCGTTGAGTTCCTTCAGGCTGGCAACCGGGTTGCGGATAGCGGATTCCAGAATGGACTCCTGGCGGCTTTCTTCCTTGAAAATATCGACTGAGGCAATATTTTGGCCTTCGTCCTCAAAATGAAAAGCGATATACCGCTGGATAGCCTGCTGTTCCGCTGACAAATTCTTAAGCAGATACAGCACATGGCTGTGAAAATAGATATCCGTTTCGCTTTCCGGTACCGGCTTTATCAAAGGCGCAATATCAGGATAGTCATGCTCCGCATTGTAGTTTTCTTTGACAAAGCGATCAGCACGGGCTTTGAGCTCCGCCACGCTGATTATTTCGCGCGTCACGTCCAATACATGCTCCAGCACCGCCAGCCCAATCATTTCGGGCATCACGTGCAATTCTCTGTTGGTCAGGGGCTGCACTTCCTGATAGGCCTTGATCATCAGGATGATGTTTTCTTCATTGAGGTAGCCGCCCGACGCCTCCACCATTTTCCTGGCGATGACGTACATCCGCGGAAGGCCGCGCCCCTCCCGGCCTTTGAGGACCGGCATGGCGGCAAACCCCGTCATGGAGGCGTTGAGCCTCTTTATTTCACGATATACCATCTGGAAATTGTCAAACAGCCAGCGCGCCGAGGGAATGAGGGCAATAATGTCCGAGGGCATATCTTCAATCAGCGCTCTAAACTCATTCATACGGTTGTGCACTTTTGTGCTGTTCACCACGATGATATTGTGCTTTTTCCATTTTACCCGGGACAGGTTGCCGGCCAGGGCGGTCATCTGCTCTGTCCACTCCTTGGGACCAAAGCTCTCCTGCGCCCTTAGACCCTCCTGCCGCGTCTGTCTGTTTTTTTGCCTTTTTATCAGATCCATGTCACTCTGCCTTTCGTGAACCAAACAATGCCAAATGCGCTTACGCATTCAAATCAAACGTATAATCCGTGTCATTATAACAAATTTCCATGCTTATTGCATCTTCCGCGCGTTTCACAAGGCGTGAGGCGCGCGGCCTGTCTATGGACGCGTGACAGGGGTACTTTCGTAGTGAAAGGAAATGCTTGAAAGGAGGCATGACGAATGACGCAAAACGCACATGATACGCACTGCCCGCCCTTGATCGGCGATAAAGCGCCGGCGTTTGAGGCGAGCGGCACCAAGGGGATGATCCATTTCCCCGAGGATTATTCCGGCCAATGGGTCGTGCTGTTTTCACACCCGGCGGACCTTTCTGAGGTGTGCCTATTGGAATGCACGCTTATTTCCGATATGGCGGACGACTTTAAGAAGATGAATACGCAGTTCGTCGGCGTCAGCATTGACAGCGCCAATGCCCGCATCGCGGGACTGCGCAGCATACAGGAGATCCGGGATCAGACACTTTTGCTGCACGAACTTCGTTTCCCCATTGTTGAAGATATCCCCCGGGAGACAGCCATCAGGTATGGCATGATCGATCCCCTGTCGGGCTTAAGGAGCGCAGTGCGCTCAGTATTCATCATCGACCCCAAGCACATCATCCGCGCCATCAGCTACTACCCCCCTTTGGTCCCCCGCAGCATTGACGAAATAAAGCGCGTGCTGACGGCACTGCAGCAAGGCGATCAAGTGCCGGGATGAGAAGTGGTACGCGCAATTTGATTTAGGCATTTTGGGGCAAGGCGTATAAATGCCGGATCAGCGGGTAAACTCTGTTTGAAATCAAAAGTCCTCTTTTGAAAATAGAAAGGATCGTATTATGGGAATAATAACCTGGATCATATTTGGCGGGCTGGCCGGATGGATCGCCAGCAAGATAACAGGCCATGACCAATCCATGGGAATCGTAGCCAACATCATCGTCGGCATCGTAGGCGCACTGGTGGGCGGTTTCGTAATGAGCCTTATCGGCAAAACCGGGGTCGACGGCTTCAACTTGGTTTCATTCCTGGTCGCCGTTGGCGGCGCCGTGCTGCTGCTGGCCATCTTCAAAGGACTTAGAAAACGTTAGAATTGAACGCGGACAGCCATGGCGACACATCGTCTCCATGGCTTGTTCAATTTCAGCACCTACTCCAAAGGAAATCATTCGCATGGTACAATGAGGGCAGATCCTTCTTCGGGGGTGTAATTTGAAGAAACTGTTCTATGTTGTGTTGATGGCGTGCCTCACTTTTCTTCCTTTCACTGCAGCCTCTTGCTCACTCGCCGCGCAAACGCATGATTTTGCGTCTTTGGAAGACCCGCCCGGCGATCCGGTACGGGAAACCGCATCTGATGAATTGACTGTTTTATTTATCAACGTCGGGAAAGCGGACGCTGCTTTGCTGCGTTACGATGGCAAGGCCTATCTTATCGACACGGGAAAAAAGGCCTCGGCACCTGCTCTTTTCGGCGCGATGAACTTGTTGGAAGTGGATAGGCTTGACAGTGTGTTTCTGACACATACGGACAGCGATCATTTGGGCGGCATGAATGCGCTGGCGCGCTATTTCACCGTGGAAAAACTTTACTCATCTTTGTTTTCGCTGGACAAGAAGAAAGGCGGGAACAAGATCGACGAGCTCGCGCAGGATTTGCAGCTTCCCCAATTGAAGCTCAACGCGGGCGACAAAGTCTTCCTCTCGGAGGACGTCTGCTTTAGTGTGCTGGGTCCGATCCTTTTGAATGAGGATGATGACAACGACAATTCGCTGGTGCTCAAGCTCGATTTCTTTGGCAGAACACTGCTGTTCATGGGGGACGCACAGTTCGCGGGTGAAAACGCGCTGCTGCGTTCCGGCGCGGATCTTGACGCCGACATCCTCAAAGTCGGCAACCATGGCAATCCGGACGCGACGGGTGATCAGTTCGCCGCCGCCGTATCGCCCGCGTACGCAATCGTCTCCACGGATACAACTGAGGATGAGAATTCCGCAAATGAACGGGTACTCGCCGCACTGAATGATGCAAATGTATTTTTGACGCAAGACTTTGCAGTGGGTGTAATGATTACGGTCAAAAAGGACGGGTCCGTCCGGGTCACGGCACCGATACTGCCCCGCCTCTTTTCCACTCCGGAGATCACGGGCGTCGATCGGGACACGCAAACCGTCACGGTCATGAACAGCGGCGCGGATATGGATATCTCCGGCTTCATGATCCAGTCCCAAAGGGGCAGCGAAGTGTTCATGTTCCCGGAGGGTTCTCTCATTAAAAGCGGACAGACCGTTTCCGTATCAACAAGGCCCGGTGCCGATTATCTGTGGCAGGGCGAAAACGAAGTCTGGCATGAAAAAAAACAAGACAGCGCTTTTCTTTATGATCGGTTCGGAAACGTGCTGTCAAGGTGGGATTAGAACACGCCGTTCATCCCCTTGCGGGGTGTTTTTTGTGCGGGATCGAAGCCTTGAAGGCGAGCGGACTGATGCCTCTTCTGTCCTTCGAATACCTGCGGATCGCTCCGGCGAATAACACATAAAGATCGCGCCAAATCGCACCCCACGCAAGCGCCTCTGACACCGTCTGTGCGTGCCTGTTCGGACAATGCGAGGGTTGAACTCGACACTTTCGGTTATAATACTATCAGAGAGCGAGTTCCGGGAAGGAACTGCCGTGCGTTTTTTCTTCTGCACCGGAATGCGATGTTTGAGGTTACTTCCAAAGCGGACATTCACAATGGGTGCAAAGCACGCCTGCGGCTCCTGACGATGTGCGGCTTATGCCGCAAAGAACGCGTGACCGAAACTTGACTACTTGACTACAGGAGGAAATGAAAATGATAGATGAAAAAAGACGCGACAAACTGGTAGGCGAACTCATCGCAGAGGATACACCCAGGATTTCTCTTTATATCCCCACGCACCGCGCTTACCCCGACAACCGGCAGGACCCCATTGTCTATAAAAACCAATTGAAATTGGTGGAAAACGCTCTGGAGGAGCGTTCCCCGCGCCGCGATTGGGAAAAGACGTTTGAAAAAATGCAGCTGCTGTTGGAGGATGAGAACTTCTGGATGCATACCACAGAAGGCCTGGGGGTACTGGGTGCCGGCGGCAGGGCGGAGACATTTCTCCTGGATAGCCCGGAGGACCCCGCTTTCTACGTGGGCGATGATTTTCATCTGCTGCCGCTGTACCCACTGATCGGGTCCCTTTCCCAAGCCTACCTGGCGGATATCAGCCGCGATCGTTTTATCATGTACTATGCCGGCAGTGAGGGCATCACAGAGATGGAGATGCCGGATATCAAAAACGATTTCTCCGAACTGTTCGACGATTTTGACGCAAACGCCAACCTGCGCACCGGGAGTTACGGCGGTCTTTCCGGCGCATTCCACGGCCATGGTTCCAAACCCGAAGAAACGGAAAAGGACAGAGAAAAGTACTTCCGTTACCTGGACGGCGCGTTTGCGTCGCTCAATAAGAAAAGCGGCTTGCCCGTCATTTTGGCCGGTACGCAAGACAGCCTCAACGAATTCAGCGCTTTGGCAAAGGGCGCGTTTTATCTGGACGGCAAGATCGAAAGCCCGCTGGAATCCCTCTCCCCGGATGACATCGCCGGGCGCATCAAAACCATACTGAAACCGAGTCTGGAAAAATCACTCAGCAGCCTGCGCACCCTCATCAACAACAAACAAAACGAAAATAAAGCCGTGGGCGACCTGAAAGATATCGCTGCCGCTGCGCAGGAAGGCCGCGTTGAGTTACTGATCCTGCCGCAGGTCCTCAGGGAAAGCGAGCAAGCTTCGATGGATAAGGCTGCGCAACAGGTGCTGCAAAACGGCGGCCGCGTCTATTCCGATCGTGGCGGCGCGCTGGAACTGCCGCACGGCCGGCTGGCGCTGCTAAGGTACTAAAAATAACGCTTCGGTTTGAGACAAATTCTTTACCATCTCGATCCGGGTTAGGCACCCTTTGAAAATCGCTTTCTCCGAACCGGGCCGGGTTTGCTTTAAGCGTCCATCAAGTGATGGGCGCTTTCTCTTTGCTGCAAAGACGTGAAGCCGCGACACGCCGGAAGTACGTTCGCGAGCAGCTAAATGAGGCGATAGTTTCCGGCCGGCTTGGAGCGGGTTGACCAAGCCTCCTGAGCGGCGCATTGTGCCGATATAGACTTTTGCGATATAATGATGCCGCGGTCCGCATGCGCGGCGGCAGCACCGCCCTGCAAAATGCAGGTTTTGCTTTGGCTGCTGACCTGATCCGGTATCGCTTTCCAGCCGATATCAGTCCCGGGCGAACTTATGATAAATGGATACTCCAGCGTGCCCGAGCACGCCGCATACGGAAAGGAAACGATAAGATGAGGGAAATTAAGCTTGGTATAGGCTTTGCGACAGGGCGAAAGTCTTTCAAAAAAGTGCTCTCCGCCTACATGTATAACTGGAACAACACAGTGCAGGAATTGCCCGAGGATCTGACAGTCCGCTTGAGCCTTTTTGTCTCCTACGATCTAAAATACCGCAAAACGCAGTCAACCGATTACACAAACCTGAGCCAGGATATTGTGGATACGTTTGAGAACACAGTATTTCTCGGGGCAAAAAACGTCCTGAAAAGCATCAATATGCTGAAGGAAAATGACGAGTTCACGCACGCTGAAATAGACAGTATATTTGGAGCGGGGTATGCCGGAAAACGCAATCAGGTGATGTTTGCCGCCATTGAGAACGGAATGGACTACCTCCTGTTCCTGGATGACGATGAATACCCCATGGCAGTAACCAACAACCGCAACAGATGCATCTGGAGCGGAGAGCAGGTTCTCCTGGAACACCTGAAGGAAATTGAAACGGCTGATTACACCAACGGCTACCATTGCGGCTACGTTTCGCCCATCCCTCAGATCACGTTCAACAAAAAGCTGAGCGAGGAGACTTTCAGGACATTCATCGGGGCCATCAGCAACGACATTATCAACTGGGACAGCATCAAAAAGCTCATGAAATCGGGCGGCGTCACGTACGCTTCGACGGACATCCTGCAAAAGGACGAAAGTCATGATGTGCCCCTGAACGGCGGATGCAAATTCATCTCCGGCGCTAACCTGTGCGTCAATCTGACGCAGCTTGAGAGGACCCAGCCTTTCTTCAACCCACCGGGAGCACGGGGCGAGGATACGTTCCTGTCCACAATGCTTAAGGATCGCACGGTACGCAGGATCCCTTGCTACACTTTCCATGACGGGTTTTCCATCTATCAGCACCTCCTCTCCGGCGTACTCCCCATCCGTCTTGCGCCGATCACTGCCGGTTCCCCAGGCGTCAACTCGCGATTTTTAAGCGCATGCATCGGCTGGGTCAGGTACAAGCCCCTGCTGGTCTACATAACGCAAAGGGAAGAGTATGAACAGAAAATGGCGGAAATCAGAAACGCCTTGTCTCAGACGCTGCCCGAACTGGCTGAATACTTTGGGGACAGCCGTTTCTTGAAGATCTCGGACGAGTTTGAAAAGTACAGCCGCAATGTCGGCAAACACTTTGACGGCTTCCTCCTGACGCAGCGGACGTGGAAGAAAATGATGGACGTGTTGGCGCAGCAATAGGCCTTCATACAGCGTATTCACAGATCATCCCGCCTAAAATGATGACAAGGCGGCAGCTTGAAAGGAAACGGCGTGAGACTTTTTGAACCCCTCAAGATCAATAACATGGAGCTAAAGAACCGCCTCGTCATGCCGCCGATGTGCATGTACTCCGCATGCAGGCAAGACGGCGGGGTAACTGATTTCCACCTGGCGCACTATGCGGCGCGCGCCATCGGGCAAGTCGGCCTGATCATCGTGGAAGCCACCGCAATACGCCCCGAAGGCCGCATCAGCAATGAATGTCTGGGGATATGGGAAGACAAGCAGATCGAAGGCATGGCCCGTCTGACCAAAGCTATCAAGGAGCAAGGCGCGGTGCCGTCGCTGCAGATCAACCACGCGGGGCGCAAGGCGGTCACCAAAGACAACAGGCATCTGGCTCCCTCCGCTGTCGCTTACAACGACCATCCTGTCACATATGAAGAAATGACTTCCCGGGATATTGAAGAAGTGTTGGACGCTTACCGCGAGGCGGCTTCAAGAGCGGACGCGGCGGGCTTTGAAGGACTTGAGATCCACGCCGCGCACGGCTATTTGATCCATCAGTTTTTGTCCCCCCTGTCCAACGCTCGTGATGATGCCTACGGGCAGGATCGCTCCCTGTTTCTCAATAAGGCTGTGGCGGCTATTGATGAAACCTGGCCCAAAGACAAGGCGCTGTGGATACGCATCTCCGCCACGGACTGGCTGGAAGGCGGCGTGACGCCCGCGGACTGGATCAAATGGATCAAAGGGTTGCCCCGCAAGATGGATATGGTCCACGTATCCGCCGGCGGGCTGCAGAAAGCTTCCGTCCATCCTTACCCCGGCTACCTTTTGCCCCTGGCGGCGCAGATCAGGAACGGCACCGGCCTTCCGGTCATCGGGGTCGGCTTTCTGGATGAGGACCAGCTGATCGTGCAGGCCCTGGAGGGCGGCAGCTGCGACCTGGCCGCCTTGGGACGTGAGCTGCTGCGCAACCCGAACAAGGCAAATGATCTGGCGTGGCGTTACGGCCGGCCCGATCTTGTCACCGCGCAGTACACGCGCGCCTATAAAGAGCGGATGTAACAGTGTTGGTATTGCGCGATAATGCAGATTTGTCGACCGGCTCCGATTCTTGCGCCTGATGGAAGAACATGGTATCATTACGTGTGATTTTCCGGAGGGAGGAAGGCATGGACTGGAAAACGAGTATCGCGGAGCTGATCGCCCGCGCGATTGGATTGGCTTTTCCCGGGACTGATGCGCCACAAGATATTCCGGGCATGCTGGAAGTACCGCCGGACACCAACATGGGGGACTATGCGTTCCCCTGTTTCAGGTTGTCAAAACTGCTCAAAATGGGACCGCCTCAGATCGCCGGGCGCTTAAACGATTTTATCGACGCGCCGGATTTGGCGCGGGCGGAGACTGCGGGCGGCTACCTTAATTTCTTTTTGAACCGCACGGCTTTTGCCCGCGGCGTGATCGAGGATGTATTGGCTTCGCCCGGGCAATGGGGCTCCTCCACTCAGGGAAGGGGCAAGACAGTCTGCATTGATTTTTCCTCCATCAATATTGCCAAGCGTTTCCACATCGGCCACCTCTCCACCACCGTGATTGGCGCGGCATTGACGCGTATCTACGGCTTTTTGGGGTATCGCACGGTCTCAATCAACCACTTGGGCGACTGGGGCACGCAGTTTGGCAAGATGATCTCCGCCTACAAGCGCTGGGGCACCAGGGACATGATCCGCTCAGGCGGCGTGGAAGCGCTGAGCGACCTTTACGTCCGTTTCCACAAGGAAGCCGAAACTGACCCGGAACTGGAAAACGAAGGCCGCGCATGGTTCAAAAAAATCGAGGAAGGGGACGAAGAAGCCCTTTCCATTTTTAACCATTTCAAAGAAATGACCCTCAAGGACGCGCAAAAGGTATACGATATTCTGGGCGTGACATTTGACTCCTATGACGGCGAAAGCTTTTTCAACGACAAAATGGGTGTGGTGATCGACGAACTGCGCGACAAAGGCCTGCTTGTTCAAAGCCAGGGCGCGTGGGTTGTGGATCTGGAAGACGAGGGGATGCCCCCCTGCCTGATCCTCAAATCCGACGGCGCGACGCTGTATGCCACGCGCGATCTGGCGGCGGCGCTGTACCGCAAGAAAACATACGATTTTTCCAAATGCCTTTACGTGGTCGCCTACCAGCAGGATCTGCATTTCAGGCAATTGTTCGCCGTACTGCGCAAAATGGGCTATGCATGGGCGGGCCATATGGAACATGTCGCCTTTGGCATGGTGTCCTACGAGGGCGAGGCCCTCTCGACACGCCGCGGCAATGTCATACACCTGGATGAACTGCTTGACAAAGCGCAGGAAAAGGCACTGGACATCCTGGAAGAGAAAAGTCCGGACATTGAAAACAAGGAACTGGTCGCCAAGCAAGTGGGCGTCGGCGCGGTGGTTTTTTCCACCCTGTACAACAACCGCATCAAGGACATTGATTTCTGGTGGGACCGCGCCCTTAATTTTGACGGGGAAACGGGCCCGTATGTGCAGTACACGTTTGCCCGCTGCGGCAGCGTATTGAAAAAGGGCGAAGACATTGCGGCAGAGCCTGATTATTCGGCACTGGATAATGATGAAGCGCTGCAGCTTCTGTTGCTCCTCTCACGCTTCCCGGAGGAAGTGGAGGAAGCCATGCAGCGCAACGAACCGTATGTCATCACCCGTGCCGTCACAGAAATAGCCAAGAAATACAACAAATACTACTACGAGCACCGCATTATCGCGGAAGACCTGAACGGGACCCGGGCACGCCTGGAACTGACCAAAGCTGCGCGGGAAGTCATTGGAACCGGCCTTAGCCTCATCGGGGTGGAAGCGCCGGAAAAAATGTAGGAGAAAGGAACAACCATGCGATTTACGAAAATGCACGGTATTGGCAATGACTACATCTTTGTCAACTGTTTCGAGGAAATGGTAGCCGACCCCTCCCGCCAGGCGATTGTGATGAGCAAGCCGCACTTTGGTGTGGGCGCGGACGGACTGGTGCTCATAGAACACAGCGACACGGCGGACTTTGGCATGCGCATTTTCAACTCTGACGGCTCGGAAGCCGAAATGTGCGGCAATGCCTCCAGGTGTATCGGACGCTATGTCTTTGAGCGCGGCATGACAGACAAGAAGGAAATCACGCTCTCGACCAAGTCCGGCGTACGCCAGCTGCTCTTGACGGTGGAAGATGGCAAAGTGACGCGCGTGCGCGTGGACATGGGCAGCCCGGAATTGAACCCCAAGAACATCACGGTGGACTTGCCGGGTGAAATCGTGCTGCGCCACCGCCTGCAAATTTTGGGACAAAGCTGGTTTGTGACCTGCGTCAACATGGGCAATCCCCACTGCGTGGTGTTTGTGCGCGACCCGGAAGTGATCGACCTGCAAACTCTGGGACCGATGTTCGAAAACCATCCGCTGTTCCCACGCCGCACCAACGTGGAGTTTGTGCGCGTCATCAGGCGCGATATCCTCCAGATGCGCGTATGGGAGCGCGGAGCAGGCGAAACCCTGGCCTGTGGTACGGGCGCCAGCGCCGCCCTGGTGGCGGCTGTCCTGTGCGGCATGAGTGACCGCACCGCGCAGGTGAAGTTATCCGGCGGCAACCTGGAATTATGCTGGAACGCTGAAGATAATCACGTTTACCAGTCCGGTCCCGCCTCCTATGTTTTTGACGGCGAGTGGCTGGAAGACTCGGCAGTTTAGGGAGATAAGCATGAAAATAAACAGCAGCATAGCGACGCTGCCGGGCAGTTATTTGTTTGCCGAGATCGCGTCGCGGGTATCGGCGTTTGAAGAAGCGCATCCCGACGCGCAGGTACTGCGCTTGGGCATCGGGGACGTGACGCGTCCCCTCTCGCCCTATGTGGCGCGGAAGTTTGCGGACGCGGCACTGGGCATGGCGACGCAAGAAGGTTTTCGCGGCTATCCGCCGGGGGAAGGCTACGCTTTTCTGGTGGAAAAGATCAACCGCCACGATTATTCTTCCCGGGGCGTCAGCCTTAAAGACAGCGAAATATTCATCTCCGACGGCGCCAAGACGGATGCCGCGGCCATACAGGAACTGTTCTCCCAAGACGCTGTGATCGCGCTGACCGACCCGGTCTACCCCGTGTATGTGGACAGCAACGCCATGGCGGGGCGGTTGGGCGAATATGTTGACGGAAAATGGACACGCGCCGTTTACCTGCCCGCCACGGCAGAAAACGATTTTGAGCCCCCGCTGCCCGATAAAAAGGCGGATGTGCTGTACCTATGCTATCCCAATAACCCTACCGGCACAGTGCTGACGCGCACGCAGCTGAAAAAATACGTGGACTGGGCGCGCGAAAACGATGCCCTCATCATTTTTGATGCCGCCTACAAGGCATTTGTAACAAGCGATGATATCCCGCTGTCCATTTACGAGATCGAAGGCGCCAAGGATGTCGCCATCGAGTGCTGCTCGTTCTCCAAAACAGCCGGGTTTACCGGCGTGCGCTGCGCCTATACGGTGATCCCGCACAGCGTTATGGGCCTTGACGGAAACGGCGAAAAAGTATCCCTCAACCGCATGTGGAAACGCCGCACCGGCAGCAAGAACAACGGCGTTTCCTACCCCGTGCAGGCAGCGGCAGCCGCCGTGTATGATACCAAAGGGCAAGAGGAAACACGCCAGAATATCCGCTACTATCTGGATAATGCCGGAGTCATTCTGGACACGCTGAGAAAAGGCGGTCTGAGCGTCTACGGGGGCGTTGACGCGCCCTACATCTGGATGAGGACGCCGGACAACATGCCGTCATGGAATTTCTTTGATTTTCTGCTCAACAAAGCGCACGTCGTGGGCACGCCCGGCGCGGGCTTTGGCCCCTGCGGCGAAGGCTATTTTCGCCTGACCGCCTTTGGCAGCCGCGAATCGGCAGCGGAAGCCTCGGCGCGGATCATAGGCATTTTATAAACAGGCAATCACTTACAGCGATATAGGGAGGTTCAAGAATGGTTCGTGCTATTGTTGGAGCAAACTGGGGAGATGAAGGCAAGGGCAAACTGACGGACGTGTTGGCGAAGGGCAGCGACATTGTCATCCGCTTTCAGGGCGGTGCCAACGCGGGCCACACCATCATCAACGAATACGGAAAATTCGCTTTGCACCTGTTGCCCAGCGGCATTTTTAACGCAGGTGTGGATAATCTGATCGGCCCCGGCGTCGCGCTGGACATTGATGCATTGCTTAAGGAAATGGGCGAGGTCCTCTCCAAGGGTGCGCCGCAGCCACAGCTCATGATCTCCAGCCGCGCGCAGGTGTTGATGGACTGTCACGTTCTAATGGACACCTATGAAGAAGAGCGCCTGCGGGACTTCAAGTTTGGCTCCACCAAATCGGGCATCGCGCCCTTTTACAGCGACAAAGCCGCCAAGGTGGGCATACAGGTGTGCCACTTGTTGGACAAAGATGTTTTGCATGAGAGGCTGAAGGCGTCCTTTATCAAAAAGAACATCCTATTGGAGCACTTGTACCATAAGCCGCTGCTGAACGCCGATGAATATACGGAAAAGTACTATGCTTTGGGACAGCAGATCAAGCATATGGTCGTGGACTCCACGCAATACCTGCATGCCGCTTTGAAGGCGGACAAGAGCATCCTTCTGGAAGGCCAATTGGGCGCGCTGCGCGACCCGGACCACGGCATTTTCCCCTACACGACGTCCTCGTCGCCCCTGGCGGGGTACGCAACGGTGGGCGCGGGACTGCCGCCCTGGGCGATCACCCGGGTGATCGCCGTCACCAAGGCCTATTCCTCCAGCGTCGGCACCGGCGTCTTCCCGACCAAAATGACGGGCGACGAAGCGGAAGAACTGCGCAAGCGCGGCGGGGACGCCGGCGAATACGGCGCGAAGACCGGGCGCCCGCGCGACGTGGGCTGGTTTGACTGCGTGGCAACGCGTTATGGCTGCATGGTGCAGGGCGCGACCGAGTGTGCCATGACCAATCTGGATGTCCTGAGCTATCTGGATGAGATCAAGGTGTGCGTGGGCTACGAACTGGACGGCACTGTGAGCATGGATTTCCCCGTGACACCCGACCTTCAGCGCGCTACGCCCGTTTATGAAACGCTGCCGGGCTGGAAAACAGATGTTAAGGATGTGCGCACGTATAGCGACCTCCCCGAAAACTGCCGCAAGTACGTAGAGTTTATAGAAGAACGCATCGGCACGCCGCTGCGCATGCTCTCCAATGGACCGCACAGAGACGCTATCATTTACCGCTGACCCTTTGGGAGTGCAACAAGAACGAGTTGCACTCCCTTTTTCCGGCGGAAACAGGGATGCTGAAAAAAGGCGCTTCGCTGCTTCTGCTTTGGTTTTTTTGGTACGCCTGGGCTTCCCCCAGATCCACGGATGAAGCACGCGTCCCCTTGGGCCGCAAGGAGAGCGCTGAACGCACCATTTCTTGGTTAACGGAAGGGATCATATATGACGCTGCTGGTGATCATCTATTTGAGTTTCATTTCCCTGGGGCTTCCGGACGCCGTGCTGGGCGCGGCGTGGCCCATGATGTACCCCGATCTTGGGGCATCGGTGGAAGCCGCGGGGCTTATCAACATGGTAACGGCATTGGGCACTATCCTGTCCAGTCTCTTTTCCGCACGCATCCTGCGCAAACTGGGTACGGGCAAACTGCTGGTGATGAGCGTCATCGCAACCGCGCTGGCGCTGACAGGCTATGCGTTTGTCCGATCCGCGTGGATGCTGATGGTACTGGCGGTCCCACTGGGCCTGGGCGCTGGCGCCGTGGATGCCGCACTCAACAGCTATGTTTCCTTGCACTATGAAGCCAAGCACATGAGCTGGCTGCACAGCTTCTGGGGGCTGGGGGCTTCCGCCGGGCCCATGCTGATGGCGCTGACACGGGGCAGCTGGCGGTTGGGGTATCTGATCATTGCGGCACTGCAGATCGGGCTGTCCGTCATTTTGCTGCGCGCTCTGCCTAAGTGGCAGGACAAGGGGATCGAGAAAAACGCCGCGGCCGAACGGTCGCCGCGCTACAAGGACCTTTTGCGGGTCCCCGGCGTACTGCCCGCACTGAGCGCATTCTTTTTCTACTGCGCCGCCGAAGCGCTGATGGGGCTGTGGAGCAGCTCCTACCTCGTGTTGGCACGCGGCGCGCCCAAAGCCGACGCCGCCGCGTTTGCGGGGCTTTTCTTTGCCGGCATTACGGCGGGCAGAATGCTCAGCGGTTTTCTCGCGGAAAAATTCTCACACCAAGGCATGCTGCGTCTGGGCGAAGGGCTGATCCTTATGGGTCTGTTATTGCTGCAACTGCTGCCCCTTTTCGCCGCCCCGTTTGCACTGTTTGTTGTAGGCCTTGGCTGCGCGCCCATCTATCCCCTATTGATCCACCGCACGCCTTTCCACTTTGGGGAAGCCTTTTCGCCATATATTATCGGACTGCAGATGGCGAGCGCGTATACGGGTACGCTTCTGGTGCCGGCGCTGTTTGGCCAAATAGCAGGGGACGCGTATATTGCTTTTCTCCCCGCCGCGGCGCTGATCATGGTCCTTCTGATGACCGGGATGACGGAAAAATTGCGCGATGTCCGCGCCCATACGCTCTAAAGCAGCAAATGATCCTTCCTGAGGAGGTATACGATGTCCACCATTCTTGTCATGGCAGGCTATCCCGCAGAAAGCTTTGGGGAACTGGACGGCCACACCATCATTATGCCCCCGCTCTGGACGCGTTTCCACCGCGAAGATATGCAAAAGTACCTCCCAAAGGCGGATGCCCTGCTGGCGTCGGGGAGGGTGAACGCGGATATGCTGGCGCAGGCGCCGAACCTGAAGATCATCGCCAACTGCGCGGTGGGCTTCAACAACGTGGATATCGCGGCCGCCGGGTTGAGGCGCATTCCCGTAACCAATACGCCCTTTTCCGTCACCCTGCCCACGGCGGAGCTGGCGCTGGCGCTGCTGCTGAGCGTGGTGCGGCAAATCCCGCAGCTCGACCGGCATATGCGCGAGGAAGACACGCGCCCCTATTTCGCGTCGGGCGATCATATGGCCCTCAATTTGGAGGGACGGCGCCTGGGCATTATCGGCATGGGCCGTATCGGCAGCAAAATGGCGGAACTGGCGCGCATGCTGGGCATGGAGGTCTCTTACCACAATCGCCATGAAACAGTGCCCGGGTGGCTGCCGCCGGAGGATTTAATTAGGACAAGCGATGTTATCAGCATCCATACGCCGCTTAATGATGAAACGCGCAACCTGCTCAGCCGCGAACGCCTCAACATGATGAAAAAGGGCAGCATCCTCATCAATACTGCCCGCGGCGCGGTGGTGGATGAGGAGGCGCTTTGCGACCTGCTGGAATGCAGGCACCTTTACGGCGCGGGGCTGGATGTTTATCCCAATGAGCCGCACGTCAACCCGCGCCTCAAGAAACTGGATAACGTGGTGCTGCAGCCGCACATGGGTACCAATTCGGTCCATGCCCGCCGCAACATGGCAGCGGAAGCGGCGCACAACATTGCCGAGTTTTTCGCAGGGCGTCGTCCGCCCAGCGTGGTCAACCCGGAAATCTACGACACATAAACCGCCCATGACCCTCGGGAGGCCCACTTTGAAAGTGGAAATTCCACGGAGCTTTTTTCGAAAAGCAGAGAATGTCACAACGCGATCACAATTCCATTGACACTATTTGATTTTATAACATACAGAAAGGATGGATCAATGCCCGACGATCGACACAAAGGCATCGCATTTGCGGCTCTGGCCGCCGTTTTTTACGCGCTCAACGCGCCGCTGTCAAAGCTGTTGCTGAAAACGGTTTCGCCAACGATGCTGGCGGCGCTTCTGTATTTGGGCGCCGGGATCGGCATGAGCGCTTTGTACCTGTTTAGGGAAAAAACGGGCGGCCATGCGGGCGAAAAGAAACTGTCCGCAAAGGAACTGCCGTATACCATCATGATGGTGCTGCTGGATATTGCCGCCCCCATTGCACTGATGTACGGACTTCTTAACACCACTGCTGCCAACGCGGCGCTGCTGAACAATTTTGAAATAGCGGCTACTTCTCTTATCGCGCTGCTCTTTTTTAGGGAGGTCATCTCAAGGAGGCTTTGGCTGGGCCTTGGCCTGGTGACCCTCGCCTCGATGATGCTGTCCATCCAGGATATGGGCAGTTTTGCGTTTTCCGTTGGCTCAATGTATGTCCTTGTCGCGTGCCTTTGCTGGGGGCTCGAAAACAACTGCACCCGCATGATGTCATCCAAAAATCCCATGCAGATCGTGGTGATCAAGGGCCTTTTCTCAGGCGCCGGCGCCCTGGCGATCTCCCTTGCACTGGGCGACTCCCCACCCGCCCCGGGCGTTGTTTTCCTGTGCCTGTGTTTGGGGTTTATCACGTACGGACTGAGCATTTATCTGTACATTCACGCACAGCGCGTGCTTGGCGCGGCGAAAACCAGCGCTTACTATGCCATTGCGCCTTTCATTGGAGCAGCGCTCTCTTTTCTCATCTTCCTTGAAATGCCAACGCTGCAATTCCTCGCTGCATTGGCGGTCATGGCTTTGGGCACATGGTTTGTTTCGAAGGATGCCC
>LFTR01000051.1:0-8962 GCA_001513425.1 Clostridiales bacterium DTU024 | reverse complement strand
CTTATTCTATGCGCCCTTGGCACGCCTGTCGCCGTTTCCCGGGCTATTTTGCCGCGGAAAGCAAAGCATTCTCGATCGCCTTGAGAATGACGCGGCTGGAGTACGTGGCGCCGGATACCGCGTCGACCGCCAAAGACTGCGCCTGCACGACCTTGGCCGGGATCACTTCCGCTGCTTTGCCTTGACCGTTTGAGTGTTTTACAAGATCAATGTCGGTAATCATGTGATCCTCCACCGTTACGGAGACCTCCACTGAAACCGGAAACACGGAAAAACTGCCGGCGTAGACGCCGTTCTCGACCGAAACCAGATCAATCTGCTGGATCGGCATGTCATTGAGCGACGTCAGGCTCTTATCAAGCCGCCCCCAGATAATCAGCAGAACCGCCGCAACAAACAAAACGATGACCAGGACCCTGGACCACTTGCTCTTCATCAGCGTATCTCCCTTTGGCAAAGCAGCTCGCCACTTTGCGTGATCTTTTTAAGTGACTACAATAGCCCGCATCTTGTGTGTGCTGCGCCATTCGCCTACAGGCGCGTCAGTTCCTCGCCTTCACGGCATTTCGGGCACGCGCCCTCGCGCCAGGAATGGATTTCCAGCGTCACCAATTTGGAAAACGGCGCGGGCAAGGTCACATGGCCCCCGGTCTTATCCACCAGGCACCCGATGCCGGCGGTCTCACCGCCCAGCGCGCGCACGATCTCCATCATTTCGCGCACGGACGCGCCGGTGGTGATCTCATCTTCAACGATCAGCACGCGTTGTTTTTGCTCAATCGAAAAACCGCGCCGCAGGGTCATTGCGCCGTCCTTGCGTTCGCAGTAAATGTAGGGCAGCTTCAGCGCCCGGCTCACTTCATACCCGGGTAAAATGCCGCCGATGGCCGCGCTCATGACCATTTGGGCGTTAAATTCCCGGCACTGCTCCGACAGCGAATGACAAACGCTCTGAGCCAAAGCAGCGTCCTCAAACAGGCGGGCGCACTGCACGAAAAAGTCAGTGTGACGCCCGCTGGAGCGCAGAAAGTGCCCACGGCGGACGATGCCCTTTTCCTCAAACAGGGTATAGAATTCACTCTGAGTCATCACGGTTTCACGGTCCCTTCACAACCGGCACCGGGGTGTCCCACGGTAAAAAGGTGCTGGTCTTAAAAATCTGGTAAAGGACATAATAACGCTGGTGCTCTCGCCATCCCGCCAGCGTGGGGTAATTGTGGAAATTGAACTGGGCATTGGGCAGCGCCTGACGCAATTGATCTTTGATTTCCCTGGTTGGTTCCTGCCTGGCCTGCTTGTAGGAATACATCCACAGCCTTTCCAGGGAGGGCAGCTGAAGCAGGGGCGATATGTCCTGTATTCTATTAAACCCGATATTGAGGTCAAGGAGTTTTTGGCAGTTGACCAGCGGTGAAATATCCGTCACCTTGTTGGTGAACATTTCCAGGTATTCAAGGTCCTCAAGCGACCCGACGGGCGTAATGTCAGTAATCTGATTAAGGGCGATGATGAGTATTTTGAGGTTCGGAAGGTCATACAAAAACCCTATGTCGTCCACCAGATTGTGCCCGATATCCAGCGCTTCCAGTTTCTTTAGGAGCTTGAGGACGGCGAAGTCCTGAGAGTTGTGCCCGGGAGATTTGTTATTGTGCAAGGTGGAAAACGCCGTTTGGTCGGTGCGCAGGGTATGCTCGGCAATATTGAAAGTGAAGCCGAAGAAGATATCGGGATACGCGTCGGCCAGCGCCATCATGTCATTTTTGTCGATCTTGGCATCAAACAAGTCGACCTGGACTAAACTGGGAAAAGCCCGGATGAACGCATGCAGTTCCCCCACATCCACATCCACAACTCCGGGGAAGGAAACATATGTGTCCTCCGGCTTCACCGTAACGCCCAGAAACACGGTATCCGCTTTTGGGCCGTCTGCCAAAACCGCAGCACTAAGGACGATCAACATTATTGCCAGAACGAGTACTTTTCTCATTGCAGCGCGCATCCCCCCGGGCCGCACCTGTCAAAGCCCAGCAATTGTTCCTCGCGCGCCAGCACGGCGTGCACTACAATGCCCGCCATAATCATGACCACCATGATCATGCCCAGGTACACATAGATGTCCGCCCACGGCGTCCTGTCCAGCGCAAATTCGCCCGCCACCACCAGCAGTGCGACTATGGTAAAAAGAACGACGCGCTGGATCCTGATCGTTCTGCCTTCTTTAGTCCGGTGCTGGCAGTACAAAAGGATAGTAAACAAGCCCGCCGCGCTTACCGCTTGCTGTACGCGTATAAAGCCCGCGCGCAGCGCCTCGGCACGTATGCTTTCCAGCACGATCTGCCCGGCAAAAAACAGCGTCAGCGCCAGCAGCAGATCGACAGGCGAAGGGTAGTTGGCGCTAAACCTGATATACAACAGTATCAGCAGCGCCCACAGTGCCTCCACAAGGAATACGGAGAACACATAATCGCCAAAGCCATCCGGAATGGACAGGGGTATAAATTGGAATGAAGTCGCTTCCACATAGCCACCCGTCCCGAAGGGCACGAATATCTCCCCCATACGGGCAAAGACGACCGCCAGCAGGCCCGGCAAGGCCATGGCATTGCCCACGCCTCTCATCTTAAAGAGCCTGTTGGTTATCAGCGCCGCCAGCAGAACGCCCGCCACCGCGCCCATAAAACCAAACTCCCGCACGTCCTGGGGGCTGAAGAAGAGGCCGGGTACTTCGTCCCAAAACGGATGCTCCACAACAAAGTACTGCAGCCGCGCCAGGAATGCACCCAGTATCAGGGAAAGAGCAGCGGCCGTTAAGGCCGCCTTGACGGGTATATCACGTTTTTTGGCTGTCAGGAAGAACACCACAAGAGCCAGCAGAACTCCCGCTGCCAGCACTAACAGATAGTTGCCGGGACGCGGAAGGGTAAAATAGTTTTCAAAGGGTGATAGGTTATTCATCCGGCATTCCCTCCGTTGACGCAAAGTAAACAATGTCGTTAATGTCTCGGACGTCCCGGAAACCCAACGCATTGAGGCGTATGCCATTGAAAATGAGCTGCGCGGAGTTGCCGCCGTCCAGGTTGTAGGCGTTCTGAACGGGGTACGTGCTCACAAAATCGGCAAATTCTTTGAGCGTCATGCCGCGTGAACCGTCCGATCTCGCCTCCGTCACAAAAATGTAGTAGCTCAGCGGTCCCGCCTGCGCGATGGCAACGCGCTGACGGTTTTCCCTGGCGCCGTTATAGTAGTTTCGCAGATTCTGCCCGATAACGCCGTCGATCACCAGCCCCGGCCCAAAGTTAAAGGAATCGATGATGTTCATGTCCTTGTAGGGCGCGAGGTTTTCTTTGGTGGAATAGGGCACGATATGAAAATCGCCCTTGTCGTCAATCAAGAGGACATCGCGGTTGGCATCAGGGCGGTCGCGGTAAAGCACACCCTGCCTGATCATATAACCGCCGGAAATGTAGCTGTAGTAGTCTCCGTTTACTGCCAGGATAGCGTTGACGCGCTGGGCGACCCGCTCGCCGTTGGCTTCGCGGCGGTAATCCCACGTTTGCGCCGCCGTTTCGGTGCGCAATTGGGAGGCATGCCCGATTTTGATCTTGGCAATAAAGCAGGTGGATTCATACGCGGTGGTCTTTTCGATCACCACGTGAATACTGTCGTCCCGGTATTCCAAATCGCTGACGAACCCGTCGCTCTTTGGGGGCATGCCCGCCGAGCGGTCAATGGGGAGCGCGCGGGCGACCAGTTTGTCCGTCTCTTCAGCCTCAGGCTCTGCAGCCTGGGACATCGCGGTCTCAGGCGCGGCGGTGTCGGGCGCGGCCGGCGATGCCGACACCGGAAAACTAAAAACCAAAAGTACTGCCATAAGAAAAATCCAATTTCTTAAACGCATCGCTTCCTCACTTTCAGGCCGTTTCGGCTAAGCTGTAAACTATGGATTGCACCCCACCGGGCCCGATCTTTTCGTTTACAATAGTATCATACCCTGATTGGAAGCGCAATAAATGACGCGCTAAAGGAGCGTCGCGAAATAGTCATCCGGCGTTTCGGCACGGCGGATCATCTTGAGAGTGCCGTCGTCCTGAAGGAGGATCTCTTTTGAGCGCAAACGGCCGTTATATTGGTATCCCATGGAAAAGCCGTGCGCCCCCGTATCGTGAATAACGAGGATGTCCCCCATATCTACTTTGGGAAGCCTGCGGTCGATGGCGAACTTGTCGTTGTTTTCGCACAGGGAACCGGTCACGTCGTAGAGCGTATCGTCAGGCTTTCCGCGCTTGCCCACGACTGAAATATGATGATACGCGCCGTACATGGCGGGGCGCAAAAGATCGGCAGCGCAGGCGTCCACGCCCAGATAAGTCTTGTGGATCTGTTTTAGGTGCATCGCGCGCGTGATCAGCCAGCCGTGGGGCCCGGTCACATAGCGCCCCAGTTCTGCCTTGATGGCTATATCGCTGCGGGTACCAAAACAGGCAACGTACTTTTCACGCACGCTTTCGGCCACAGCGCGGATATCCACCTTTTTGTCTTCCGGACGGTAGGGGATGCCGACGCCACCGGAAAGGTTGACAAATGTAAGCCGCACACCGGTTTCCTTTTCCGCTTCCAGCCCGGTTTGGAAGAGCAAAGCGGCCAGATTGGGGTAGTATTCCCGGTTGGATGAATTGCTCGCCAGCAGGGCATGGATGCCAAAGCCGGTGACGCCAAGGGCTTTAAGGGTCTTGAGCGCTTCAAGGATCTGGGGTGCGGTCATGCCGTATTTGGACTGGCCGGGGGAGCCGATAATGTCGCTGTCCCCGCCAAATGTGCCGCCGGGGTTAAACCTGAGGCATACGGTATCCCCTACGCCGCCGTTGTCCCTGAGGGTCTCTATATCGCTTATGTCGTCCAGGTTGATAATGGCGCCCATGGCGCGCGCCATGGCAAATTCGTGCGGGGGCATGGCGTTGGCGCTGAACATGATATCGCGGCAGTTCACGCGCTGCGCCAGCAGCAATTCCACTTCGGACGCGCAGTCCAGCCCGCACCCCTCTTCTATAAGGAGGCTGAGGATATGCGGATTGGGCAGCGCCTTGACGGCGTAATATTCCTTAAATCCCTCATTCCACGAAAACGCCGCGTTCAGATCGCGGACGGTCTGCCGGATCCCCCGCGCGTCATACAGATGAAAGGGCGTGGGGAACCGTGAGGCGGCTTCCTCAAAAACAGTATCCGGCAGCGAAAAGTTGGGCATGGGTCCCTCCTCAAACGGTATTATGCGAATTATATAGCGGGCGCACCCCGGCCACAAGCTTTGCGGCGTGAAAGAACGCGATAAAAACAGCATCGGTCAGTGCATGTCACCCCCTGTACCTGCTACGGTGCACTTGAGGAGCATAGCTCCCGGAAAGGGGATAACGGATGATCACATTGCAGGAATTTGAGGGGCGCCCCGGCATCCGGCAGGTGCAATCGGCGCTGGATGCCTTCCTAAAGGACAGGCCGCGGCTGCAGAAACTATGCCGCTACGCGCAGGGGCAGCACGATATTCTGGCGCGAACGCGCCCGCACAACCTTCCCAACGCCCGCTTGCCGCACGGTTTTCCCAAGTACATCGCGGAAATGTCGGCGGGGTATCTCTTGGGCGACGGGGTACGCTATACCGCCGCCAAAGATGAAGAAGGCGCCCGTAACTATGCGGATCTGCTGAACAAAGCGGGCGATGACAGCCTGGATATGGACCTGGCGATGCAGCAAGGGGTCTACGGCCGCGGGGTATCCCTTTGCTGGCAGGACGCGCATCTGCATGTGTCGGCACTGGATCCCCAAAATGCGTTTGTGGTTTATGACGATACCGCGCGCAAGAAGCCGCTGATGGGTATCCTTTTGTCTTTTGCGCCCAGGGGCGACACGATGACCACCGTCTATACCGACCGCGATATCCTGACGTTCCTGTCCAATAACCCGGGAAACGTGGGCAGAATGACAAGCGCCATCCCGCATGATCTGGGGCGCGTGCCGATGGTGGAATTTTTCAACAACGCCGGCGCACGGGGTGATTTTGAGGATGTCCTGCCCCTGGTGGACGCGTATGACCTGCTTGCCAGCGACCGCCTCAACGACCGCGGCCAGTTCGCCGATGCCATGCTGGTCTTGACGGGCGTGGGCGGCTTGGGCACACAGGGCGAACCGGACGACCGGCAGGAAGCGGCACGCCTGCTGCGCCAGGAGCGCACGCTCAGTTTACCGGACGCCCAGGCCAAAGCGGAATGGCTGGTCAAAAACGCCAATGAAAAGGATATCGACGTGCTGCGCAAAGCGCTGGCCGACGATATCCATAAGTTCTCCATGACGCCCAACCTGGCTCCGGACGGCATGGGCGGCGACTTTTCCGCCATCGCCATCCGGTACCGGCTCTTCGCGCTGGAACAAAAGACACGCATCAAGGAAAGATGGTTTATCCAGGGGCTCAGACAGCAGGCGCGCCTCCTGTGCGCATATCTGGCGGCACAGGGGATCAAAGCCCCGGACCCGGAAGGAATGGGTATCATGATGAACCGCCCCAAAATATGCGAAGCGCCGAACCGCTAAAAAAGCAGGTCTTCCAACGCCAAAGCGAGGCCGTCTTCGTCGTTGCTCGGGGCGACTCTGTTGGCAGAAGCCTTGACCCCTTCGGACGCGTTGCCCATGGCGATCCCCACTCCCGCAAATCGGAGCATGCCCATGTCCACTTCCTGGTCACCCGCGCAAACGATCTTGGATGGGTCAATGCCATGCTTTATGCAAAAATCGCGCACGGCGCTGCCCTTGTCCACGCCCGGCGGCAGGATCTCAAGGTAATCCGGTTTGGAGAGTGTCGCGGCGGCCAATTGGCCCACGCCTTCGCGCACTTTGGGGTAAATGGAAGCGATAACCTCCTTGGATGACATCAGCATGATCTTATTGGCCCCGGCATCCGCCGGGGTTTTCGCATCCATCAGCGCCTTCAGCGGCAAGACGCGCGGGCGGAAATGTACGATATCCGCTTCTGCCAATACATAGGGGTCAAGGCGCGGCGTGTACCACGCCATGCCCCGGTAGAGGCTGAGGCTGACAGCCGTGCCCGCAATCGCTTCCGCCGTGCGCGTAAGGACGCTTTGCGGCATCGCCTTACTTTCCACGATGCAGTCCCCCTGAAGGATCAGAGCGCCGGCGCAGCAGATCATGTAAGGATCGGCACCCGCCTCATCCCGGATAAAAGCCATGCCCCGCGGCGGGCGTGCGGAGACCAGAATTACGCGGATGCCGCGTGCGCGCAGCTCTGCAAAAACATCCTTCGTGCGTTTGGTCAGACGGTGCGCGCTGTCCAGCAGTGTGCCGTCAATGTCGGTAAAAACGTGCGTGATCGTCGTTGCCGTGCCCTCCATTCCCTCCCGCGCCGCTTTCGGCGCGGGGCGTCCATTTCGGGACAGCTCCTTGCAATCGAAAGACGCGTCTTTCGATTGCGGGGACGAAGCCCGGTGCCCTTCCTCTCAGTTCGACCGCATCCGGCAAAAAGCCTGCTTTTTGACGTGAAGGAGAAATCCTGCAGCGGAGGCCTCCGCCACACTTGCGGGGCGGAAACAAAGCGGAAGGCATTCCGGCGTCAGTCTTTTTTACTGTGCAGCCCGCTTATCACGTTGTGCACGGGGTTTTTGAGCGGCATAATGGGGTCTTTGATCTGCCCCAGTGTCACTTGCGGCATCTGCAGCGGTGCCGCCCATTTGACTGCGTTGATCAGCACCCGTTGCACGTCTTTATTGTAATAAGTTGGGAACGACTCATGCCCCGGACGGAAATAGAAGATCCTGCCCCTGCCGCGCGCATACGTCACGCCGGAGCGGAACACTTCGCCGCCCTCAAACCAGGAGATGAACACGATATCGTCCGGCTTGGGGATAATGAACGTCTCGCCGTACATTTCCTCGTTCTCCAACTCGATCCGATCCCCCAGGCCTTCGGCGATGGGGTGCGCCGGATCCACCACCCAGAGGATCTCCTTTTCGCCCGCTTCGCGCCACCTTAACAGGTGCGAATCGGTACCGCACAGCTTCTGCATAATTTTGCTGGCATGCCCCGAATGCAGCACGATAAGGCCCATCCCCGCCATCACGCGGCGGTAGACCTTCTCCACGATGGCATCCTCAACTTTGTGGTGCGCCATATGCCCCCACCAGAGGAGCACGTCGGTGCTTTCCAGCACCGCGTCTGTCAGGCCGTGTTCCGGCTCACTGAGCACCGCCGTCTTTACATCCATCCCGGCGTCCTTCAAAAAGCCGGCAATGCACCCGTGGATGCCCTCCGGATAGACTTTCCTGATCTCTTCATACGTGGTTTCATGCAGGTATTCATTCCACACGGTCACGCGAATGCTATTATCCATAAGTCGCCTCCTGATATGTTGTCCGCCCATTATAGCGCAGAAAAAGCAAAGGGGGAAGGCGTGAGGTACTCCTCCCTGAACGAACCGATCTCCACAAGGTTGCCTTCCGGGTCCGCTATGTAGCAGGTGCGTTGGCCCCAGGGCTGGGTCGCGGGTGCCATCACCGATTTGGCGCCAAGTGCGGCGGCGCGGGCGTACTCTCTGTCCACCGCCGCAAAGTTTTCGACGCCCAGCGCCATCTCAAAGTGGCCGCTGATGCCATCGGCAAATTGCATCCGTGTACCCGTCATGCTTTGGATGTCCTCCCGCCCGTACAAAAGGAACAGCGTGCCATCCTTTTCCAGGTACACGTTGGCGGTATCTTCATTTTCCTGTATGGCAAACCCCAGTACGTCCCGATAAAAGCGTATCATGGACACCATATCATTCACAAAGATACCAAAGCCTTCAAGCTTCATATCATCCCTCCCATAAGTCTATTAAGGCTGCGCTAAAGCGTTTATACCACACAGCGCAGATGGTTGCAAATACCCTGCGTCAAATGTATAATTAAGGGGACATAATATTAAGGAG
>LFTR01000042.1 GCA_001513425.1 Clostridiales bacterium DTU024 | reverse complement strand
GGGGTCAACCGCAGGGTGGGACTGGGTGGGGGTCAACTGCAGGGTGGGGGTCAACTGTGTCGTCTCGTTACGGTCCTCCTGCTGCTGCTGCTGCAGTGGTAAGCGACATACCATCGCCACCACCGCCACCACCGCCACAAGTGGATATAGGGGAGAAGAAGATATTCCAGGACCACGAGTTGGAGGAAGAATCAGTTGTTCGAAATTTTCGAATAACTGCTTCCGACGGTAGTAGTGGTAGTGGATATAGGGGACGGGATATAGGGGACGGATCCCTCAAGTGGATATAGAACGCGACACGACACAGGGGACGGCTCACTGCGTTTTTCATTTAGCCCTCTCTCTTTTGCGCGGGTACACTCATACACGGTCAATCATCAAATATCATCCAATCAAGAGGCGACTATGCCCAAGGGAACCCGAGCGCAGCCCTTCAAGCATATGTCACATCATGTTGCGCGGCACCAACAAGCAGTGCATTTCCCATTTTGCGGAGAATGGTGCAATCATTTCTGGAAGGTGGAGGGCTCAGCAAGGACCGTGAACTGTGCTAATTCTGCTTCTACCTGCATGATGCTTCCTTCTGAACCACCGAGAAATCCTCGGTAGTTGCGTCCTCACGAACCTCGGGCGACGGTCCTTTGGCGATACCCCTATGAGACCGATATCCCAAACCTTGGGACGTTTCCGCGTTTTAAAATCGTCAACTTTAGTTAAAACACCGCTGTACGTCAGGGTGTTACAAAACTCAGCAGTTTTCTGACAAAGCGAGTATAATAGTGTCATAATAGAAAATGCGAGGGAACGGATACTTATGTTTTGTGAGAAGATCAACGTGTTCGAAATATTCAAATTGCCGGCGCAAAATACGACCATCAGGGGAATGTAGATGAGCAAGATTTCGATTCGGTTTTTTGACGATCAGGAGGTACGCGCCGTCTGGGATGACGAGCATGCCAAATGGCGGTTCTCGGTCCTGGATATCGTTGGCGTTTTACGGGGCGAGGAAGACTACGCAAAGAACCGGAATTACCGGGAATACCTGAAAGCGAAGTTGAAGAAAGAAGGAAGCCAGTTGGTTAGCGCCGCTAACCAACTGAAGCTGACCGCTGCCGAAACGACACACGGGGTGGGTACCTGTGTTTTTGTGCAGGGTGATATTGTACAGTGAAGCAGAGTTCACAGTAGGAGGAAATCAATATGCAGATCTTTTTGACCAAGAAGCTTGCCGACGCTGCAGGTGCTGTTTTGATCACGCCCATTGCGCAAGCCGACCCGCTGTTTTCGTGGACGGCGAACTGGACAAACACCTTTGACCGCAGAAAAGAAGATATGATCGTTATGGTGAATAGCGCAACACGCTTTACAGTGACGATCTACGGCATGAAACGCAACCGGTTGAAGGATATCAAATCCTGTATGACAAATGCCATCAGAAACACGCTCCTGTCCATGAACCTGAATCCGGAAATAGTCGAGGCCTATATGAGGCAAGCGGGTGATCCGGTATTCACAGCCAATCACGACCGCAAATTGACAGCCTGGGTAAACCGCAAGGGCCTGGATGCCGCGTTTGTGGTGGGAAGGGCGGTGAATGAAACAGCGGACGACGTGAAATTTAGCGATACTTTCGGACGCAAAGTGAGCAGAGAGATCGTAAACTACAGCGGCAAGAGCGCTGACAGCTATATTCCTGCTGAGAAGATGATCAAGGCGCTGGTACAACTCACGGGCAAGCCGGCCTTCAACTACCGAGCTTTCGAGCTGCTGGTGACACTTGATTTAGAGATTTACATGGCCACCCGGCGCGTCATTGTACCGTCCAACATGGAGCTGACGCAACTGCATGATCTGCTCCAGGAGCTGTACAAATGGGACGACTGTCACCTTCACGACTTTAGGGCAGCAGACAGCAATACCGCTTTTCCCGACATCCGCCTGGTTATGACTGAGGAGGACCGGTCGTATGACGAAGCAGCTATCCTGGAAACAGGGCACAGACTGTCAGAGTTTTTTCCCAAGTACAGGGAATTGACCTACACCTATGACATGGGCGACAACTGGGAACACAAGATCGAACTTGTGCGGGAGATAGACAACCATCACGAAGAATCACCTTACCTGCTGGAAGCCGACGGACAAGCGCCCCCGGAAGATGTGGGCGGTGTTCCGGGCTTTATAGACTTCCACGCTATCATGCTGGACCCAAAGCACCCGGACCACAAGCAGATGAAAGAATGGGCGGGCTACTGGTCTAACGAGTTATCTGATTGGGAAACAAAACCAAAGTTAATTTTTGTTTGAGATGCAGGGCTGATTAGGTTTACCCCTGCCTTGAAAGCACAGGCGATGTATCACTGTGTATCCTTGATGAAACCATATTTTTCTGGCCATCATAATGCACAGGGCAGCGGTGAAGCGTGCCCGGTATTCAACTTCCCCATTCCAATATTTCAACCACCCGTGTCCAATTCTGTTGATCGGTGCAGTCCAATTATCGTTGCATCATGCACTGATGCGCAAATCGCATTCTTACCATCCATCCGCACCCACCCCCACCACCCCCACCATCCACACCCTGCCACACCCTGAAACAGGAGCATCACTTCTCCCTGCAGGGAAAACATATATATTACAACGATTGTTGGCACACCATGG
>LFTR01000067.1:1305-3017 GCA_001513425.1 Clostridiales bacterium DTU024 | reverse complement strand
CCGATCAGGCCGGCTACGGTGAACAGAAGCACCAGTGCGATGATGGCAATTCTTTTACGCATTCAAATTTCCTCCTTTGATGTTCCGATAAGTTCTCAGTGTATATTTGACGGGTGGTAAACCCGATACACCCTACAGGGGTTATTCCTTGACGCTGCCGATGGTCAGGCCCGTGATGAAGTAGCGCTGGAAGAAAGGATAAGCGAAGAGGATGGGGATGACCGACACGATGGCGATGGCCATGCGCATGCTCTCCGAAGGCAGCTGGCGCAGCGCGTCGCCCAGCTGGTCGGAGACACCGCCGCCGGCTTCCGCCGCGTTGTTCTTGATGAAGTCGACATTTTGCTGGATGCGGGTCAGCATGGTCTGCAGCGGTACCAGTTTGGGGTTGTCGGTGTACAGCATGCCGGTGAACCAGTCGTTCCAGCGCGTTACAACATTGAACAGCCCGATGGTGGCCAGGCCCGGCTTGAAAAGCGGCAGGACGATCTGGAAGAAGATGCGCGGGTCGTTGGCCCCGTCGATCTTGGCAGCCTCNNGCGACCAGGGAGGGCAGAATGAAGATCAGGAAATTGTCGTAGAGGCCCAGCACATTGACGTTGATCATGTAGGACGGCACCAGTCCGCCGGAAAACAGCATGGTGAAAAAGGTGTAGAACATGAGCGCCTTACGCGGCTTGAAGTGGCCCTGGGCCAGCACGTAGGCGTACATGGACATGACGAACAGGCTGGCCACGGTGCCGACAACGGTGATGACGATCGTGATGCGGTAGGACAGCAGGACCTGGCGGCCGGTGCGGATCAGGTAGCGGTAGGCCTCAAGGCTCCATTCCACCGGGGCGAAGCTGTAGCCGATCTCAGCGATGCTCTTGCTGGATGACAGTGAGATGACCACGATCAGGATCAGCGGCAGCAGGGTCACGATCGCGGTAAACGCCAGGACGATCGAGATGGCTGTGTTCCAGAAGGAAGACAGTTTCATGAACGGGTTAAGTTTCTGCATAAGTCGTTTGCTCCTTGTCAGTCAATGCTTAGAACATCGCGTTGTCTGGTTCGATCATGGTGACGATCTTGTTGGCGATCAGCACCAGGGCAAGACAGACGAAGGACTGGTAGAAACCAGCGGCTGCCGCCATGCCGGGGTTGTTCAGCGTGAGCATCGCCCGGTAGATGTAGGTGTCGATGACGTCCGTGGCCGCGTAGAGCGGGCCGGAGTTTTGCGGCACCAGGTAGAAGAGGCCGAAGTCACCGCGGAAGATTCTGCCGATGCTCATGATCAGAAGGATGCTGATCATGGGTTTGAGGTGGGGTATGGTGATGAAGCGGGCCTGCTGGAATTTGGTTGCGCCGTCCAGCATGGCGGCTTCATAGTATTCATGGGAGATTCCGGCGATGGCCGCCAGGTAGACCACGGCCGAGTAGCCGATACCCTTCCACATGTTGACCACGACCAGGATGTATGGCCAGGGGTCTTTGATGGTGTACCAGTTTCTGGCCTCACCGCCGAACTGGATGCGCAGCATGTTGACATAGCCGTTTCTGACATCCAGCACAGCCAGGACGATGATGGCGATGATTGCCATGGACAGGAAGTAGGGCATGATGTAGACGGTCTGGAACAGTTTGGCCATGGCGCGGCTGTTGATCTGGCTCAGCAGAATCGCGATCAGCACGGCGAAGAACAGGTTGATCAGGATGAAGATGGTGTTGTA
>LFTR01000067.1:0-1264 GCA_001513425.1 Clostridiales bacterium DTU024 | reverse complement strand
CCGACAAACGGGCTGCCGGTGATCCCTTTGCGCGGCGCGTAGTCCTGGAATGCCATGACCAGGCCGAACATCGGCAGGTAGTGAAACACGAAAAGTGCAGCCACTGCCGGGAATGCCATCAAATACAAGTAACGGTTCAGCAGCCATTCTTTGATGAGTCTGCGTCGGATGCGGTAACCAATACCATGGGTTGCTTGCTTGCTTTCTGCCACAATTTCACCTCACGCTATAATAAAATATTTTAAATCCTAGTAAAAACGATTTTCACAAAGCTAAGGAAGATCAATCTGTTAACGTATCCATTCTAACAAAAGAAAGCTGCTTCGTTAATCGTAAATTGTTCAATAAATTAGTATATATTAAATTAATTTGTGCTATATGACAATAAAAAGCAAAAAATAGACAAATTTAAAGATAGATGTACAGAGGAAAAAAGACATCACCAGGCTGAGTTGTCAGTCGCGCAGGACGAGACAATTGTGTGGAAAAATAATTAAGATGGAACACGATATGAAATATGATATAGAAGAAAAATCCCCCGGTCGACCGACCGGGGGATCCTTGTGGCTTTAGTCAGCTGTAAAACAAGCTTTTAAGTGTCTGTTGATTATTTGGTAGGACGACCAACTTCTGTACGCCAAGCGGTGAGCTGATTCTGGGCTTCTTCGACGATCTTGTCGACGCCGTTGGCAGCCAGTTTGGCGACGTAATCGGCTACGGCCGTATCAACATCTTCGATGAGGCTGTTGTACAGGACCTTGTGATACTCGTCATAGACACTGCGGCAGGCGGCAATCTCGTTGACAACAGCTGTTTCGTCAAAGGTGAAGCCGAGGTTGCCTCTCTGGTTGGAGTTCTGCGTCATATCGATGATGCGGTCAATCAGTTCCGGGTTCTCGGTGTCGGGGATCATGATGTTGCGCAGGCTGCCCCAGGTTGTGCCGTACCAGTAGAAGTAGCCTCTGTCTTTGAGATCCTCGTTTTGTGTGCCCTCAAAGGTGACGGCGTTTTCGCCGATTTCCTTCCAGTGCGTATCCTTGAGACCAAAGCGCAGCATGGTGGCGACCATTTTATCCTGGTTGAACATTTCAATGACCTGCATGGCTCTTTCAGGATACTCGCAGGTCGCTGCGATCGCGTTCATCTGGGCACGGACATAGTTGTTGTACATGAAGGCTTCACGCGGCATAACGATTTTGTTGTTGGGGTTGTCCGTGGTGTAGTCGGTGACGATGCCCTGGGCGGTAACAAAGACATACTTGAC
>LFTR01000132.1 GCA_001513425.1 Clostridiales bacterium DTU024 | reverse complement strand
GGAAGCGGCGCAGATGGGCAACCTTTGCGCGGGTGTCACCGTGCGCAAACTGGGAACCACCGGCACCGCCAATCGGGAAGAGATTCTAAGTCTGTACGACGAGCAGTTTTCGCAGGTGCGTTAGACAGCGCAGGAGCTCAGTTTCCAGGCGCGTGCAGAGGGCTTTTGGGGAAGGCTGGGTGATCCCCGGCGATGACAGTAACCGGGACAGGCAGTTGTTTGTTAGGCATAATGTGCTGGCGAACGTGATTGCGAACCTGGTAGGCGGCAACTTTTTCACCGGGCTGCTGCTGCTTGCCGGCGCGGACTACGGCTTTATCGGGCTTATGTCCATTTTCATATTCTGGGCAAACCTGCTGCAACTTTTGTCGCCGTACATCCTGGAAAGGTTTGAAAAGCGGAAAAAGCTGCTGTTGGCGATGCGCAGCGCGTTTTATCTGATCAACATTGCTTTTATCGGTGTGATCCCGCTTTTCCCCTTGGCGAGCCGGGCGCGGCTGACGCTGCTTGCGATCGGTGTAATGACGGCCAACTCCGTGGCCGCGCTGATGATGCCCGGGTACAGTGTGTGGCAGATATCGCATGTCACCCAGAGGGTGCGCGTGCCGTACTTTGCGCTGGTCTCAATGGTCAACGGCATCGCGATCGCCGTGATGAACCTTTTGATGTCGGCGGTGGCGGACGCGTTCAAGGGGGCGGGGCGCGAAATGCTGGGGCTGGAGGCACTGCGCCTTATGGCGCTGGCGCTGGCCGTGGTGGACATCCTGGTCTTGAGGAAAGCGCGCGAGATCCCGGTGACGAGGCCAAACAGAAAAGTCAACCTGAGGGCCCTGCTGACGGAGCCGTGGAAGGACAAGGTGTACCTGCGCAGTGCGATGACGGCGTTTTTGTGGGGCGCTATCGTGAACATGCCGGGCAGTTTTTATACGGTGTATCTGCTCAAGGACATGCAGGTGAGTTATTCGTATATCAACCTGATCGCAGTAGCCAACGTCGTAGTGCTGCTGCTGATGACGCCGGTGTGGCGGAAAATTTTTTCAAGGAAGAGCTGGCTCAGGCCCCTGGCAGCGGCGATGATGCTGTTTGCGCCGCATTATGTGCTGCTGGCGTTTGTGAACAGGGGGCAGATGGCGCTGTACCCGATCGCGATGATCTGGTCGTACGTGTGTTTAACGGGGATCAATCTGGCGTTCACGTGCGTGGTTTATATCAATATGCCCAAGGAAAACCAGACGCTGTATGTGGGGTTTTATTCGACCCTTGCCAATATGGGCGCGCTGGCAGGGGTCACGCTGTCGCGGTTTTTCGTAACACGGCTGGAGGGGATACGCGTGACGCTGCTGAGAGTGGAGATGGGTGAGATCCAACTGATGATGCTGCTGACGGGGTTTCTGATGCTGTGCGCGGGCCTGACGGTGATGCACATTTACCGCAGAAATTTGCG
>LFTR01000064.1:2069-3345 GCA_001513425.1 Clostridiales bacterium DTU024 | reverse complement strand
CCCGCCATCGACTGGCTGCAGTCCTATTCACTTTACATCGATGCGCTGGGCGAATGGTTTAGCGACAATATTTCGCCCGAATGGAACGGCATGCGGGCTAAAACCATGGCGATACTGCAAAACGAATCCGAGCTTAATGAGATCGTGCGCCTGGTAGGTATTGATGCCCTGTCGTGGGATGACAGGCTGACGATGGAAGTTGCCCGCTCCATCCGCGAAGACTACCTGCACCAAAACGCCTTTGACGACGTTGACACTTATACGTCGCCCCGCAAGCAATTTTTGATGCTGCAATTGATCCTTGGCTTTTCTGAGCTGGGGCATGCGGCTCTCAAGAACGGCGCTACGCTCAATGGCGTGATGAATCTCCCTGTGCGTGACGGCATCGCACGGGCGCGGTTTGTGCCGGAAGATGAACTGGACAGTTTCGATGCGCTTGAGTCGGATCTAGACAGCCAGATCGCCGCATTGACTGACGAGGAGGGGCTGTAAAAATGATGAAGGAATATCGCACCATTCGCGAGGTCGTCGGGCCGCTGATGCTGGTGGAAAATGTGTCCGGCGTCACCTATGACGAGTTGGTGGAAATTGAGCAGGCGAACGGTGAAAAACGGCGCGGCAAAGTGTTGGAGATAAACGGTGACAACGCGCTGGTACAGCTGTTTGAAAGCAGCCACGGCCTCAAAATATCGGACAGCACAGCGCGCTTCCTGGGCCGCGGCATCGAGCTTAATCTCTCCATGGACATCATGGGCCGCGTTTTCAGCGGCATGGGCGAGCCGCGGGACGGCGGCCCCGCCGTTATCCCCGAACTGCGCCGCAACATCAACGGCGAACCCATGAACCCTGCCGCGCGTGACTACCCCAGCGAGTTTATCCAGACAGGCATTTCCGCTATAGATGGTCTGAACACCCTGGTGCGCGGGCAGAAGCTGCCGGTGTTTTCGGGCAGCGGCCTTCCGCATGCGAGGCTGGCTACGCAAATCGCGCGCCAGGCCAAGGTGCTGGGTAAGGATGAGAAATTTGCCGTCGTCTTTGGCGCGATCGGCATTACGTTTGAGGAAGCCGAATTTTTCATAAGCGACTTCAGGCGCACGGGTGCGGTGGAGCGCGCGGTGCTTTTTATGAACCTCGCCAATGAGCCCGCCATTGAACGTATCGCCACCCCGCGCATGGCGCTGACTGCCGCGGAATATCTGGCATATGATAAAGGCATGCAGGTACTGGTTATTTTGACCGACCTTACGAACTACGCGGAAGCACTGCGCGAAGTATC
>LFTR01000064.1:0-2017 GCA_001513425.1 Clostridiales bacterium DTU024 | reverse complement strand
ATCACCGAGGGGCAGATCATCCTGGGACGCGAACTGCACCTAAAGGGCATTGACCCGCCCATCAACGTGCTGCCGTCGCTCTCGCGCCTGAAAGACAAAGGCATTGGCGAGGGCAAAACGCGCGAAGACCATGCCCCCACCATGAACCAGCTGTTCGCCGCCTATTCGCGCGGCAAGGACGCGAAGGAATTGGCGGTCATATTGGGCGACGCGGCGCTGTCGGATACGGACAAGAAATTCGCGGCGTTTGCGGACGCGTTTGAAAAGGAATACGTTTCGCAGGGCGGCGAAACCAACCGCAGCATCGAAGAAACGCTGGACCTTGGCTGGAAACTGCTCAAAATGCTGCCGCGTAACGAACTCAAGCGCATCCGTGACAAGATGGTCGCACAGTACCTGCCCGAAGAAGACCCGGACGATAAGGAAGAAACAGACTAATGGCCGCCCTGAGAGTCAATCCGACCAGGATGGAGCTTACCCGCGTGAAGACGCGCCTGGTGACCGCCAAACGCGGGCACAAGCTGCTTAAGGACAAGCGGGATGAGTTGGTACGCCAATTTATCGCGCTCATCAGGGAAAACGCGAAGCTGCGCCAGAAGACTGAGAATGATCTGCAGACGGCGCTGCGTCGCTTTGCGATGGCACGTGCGGTGATGGATGGCCCGGCGCTGGAGAGCGCGCTGATGTATCCCGCCCGCAGCGCGCATGTAAACGTGGGTATCAAAAACATCCTCTCGGTGCGCGTGCCGGAAATATCGCTGCACGAAGGAAGCATGCAGGAAGCAATCCAGCCCTACGGCTACGCCGAAACCTCGGCGGAATTGGATGAGGCCATCAGCACGATGGCAGCCCTGCTGCCCCTCCTATTGCGACTGGCCGAGATCGAGAAGACCTGCTCGCTCCTCGCCGACGAAATCGAAAAAACGCGCCGCCGCGTCAACGCCCTTGAGTTCGTCATGATGCCGCAGTTTGAGGAGACCATCCGCGTCATCACAATGAAACTGGACGAAAACGAGCGCAGCGCCATTATCAGGCTGATGAAGGTGAAGGAGATCATTGCTCAGAAGAGCTGACCGTTTAAGCAAGAAAAAGCGTGCCGCGGGGAGCCCCGCGCCGCTTTCGGCGCGCAAGGAATGAAGGGCACGGCGATGCAGCGCAACGCATTTTTGCGCCGAGCCCTTTCCTTCTAACGCATGAACCATGAAACCCTGATCCCGCTAGAAAAACGGGGTGCAGCCCTCATATACTGCACCCCGTTTGCTTTACCTTCTTATCAGCACCACGCTCAGATCGTTGACGTTGGTACCGGTGGGGCCCGTTATGATCAAGCCGTCAACGGCCTTTAAAGCATGGTACGCATCGTTGTTGCCGAGGGCCCGCGCCCAGTCTACCCCCTGTTCGTTAAGCCTCTGCATCGTATGTTCATCCACATAGCCGCCCGCAGCATCAGTGGGACCGTCCGTACCGTCCGAGCCAAAGGAAAAAACGCAGGTATCACGGCACTTTCCCAAAGTCTGCGCGGCGGCGAGCGCCAGTTCCTGGTTGCGGCCGCCCTTGCCCGTTCCCTTCAAATGCACCACCGTTTCGCCGCCCGCAATAAAGGCCAGGGACTGCTGCGTATCCTGCCAATGTTCCGCAATGGAAGCCAGGCAACTGCCTGCTTCAGAGGCCTCGCAGCGCAAAGAGGACGTCAGCACGTGCGGCGTGTAACCCAGCGCACGGCAGGTCTTTTCCGCGCTTTGGCACAATTGCCGCACGCTGCCCGTCACAATGGTTTCCACGTTGTTGAGGGCTTTGGGTGTTTCCGTTTTCAGCGCTTCCAGCGTTTGCGAAGAAATCGTAATCGCGTATTTGTTTATCACCGCCATGGCATCCGCGTAAGTGGACATATCCGGGTGCGCGGGCCCGGAAGCGATCATGTCCAGCGGATCCCCCAAAATGTCGCTCAGCACGATGGCGTAAACCTTGGCAGGCGCCACCAGCGCAGCGAATTTGCCACCCTTTACACGGCTCAAGC
>LFTR01000159.1 GCA_001513425.1 Clostridiales bacterium DTU024 | reverse complement strand
CTGAGTTTCACCCTGTATATTCTTATCGGCGCGCTCTACAGCGTGTTGGCAATAGCGGGTTCTTTTCGCCTGTTCCTCAGAAAACAGCAGTACTGAAGATAGACATCATGCCGGATACCAATCGTCTGCCCCCTGTCCATGGGCGTCACTTTTGCCTGTAGTTATCCGGAATAATGATGCCGTTGCCTTGAAACATCAAGTCATTGGGCGGTGATCTCTATTTGGCCCATCATGCCGTTGTCCTCATGCTCCAGAATGTGGCAGTGATACATAAACAGGCCTTCATCCCGGAAACGCACAAGGAAACGAACATCCTCAGCCGCATCCAGTGCTACAGTATCCTTCCAGCCGCGCTCATTGGGCGGCGGCAGGGCGCCGCCACGCGTCAAGACGCGAAACTGTGTGCCGTGCAGGTGGAAGTTGTGCGTCATACCGCCCATCATGTCCGGACTGTTGTAGACTTCCCACACTTCATCCCGGTTGGTGGTGCCCTTTTCGTCCACCCGATGCATGTCAAACACGCCGCCATTGATGCTCGCCATCGTAC
>LFTR01000222.1 GCA_001513425.1 Clostridiales bacterium DTU024 | reverse complement strand
AGCACCTTATCCTTTTCATCCATCAACTCAATCAGCGCCTGGCTGTCATGCACTGAAGCATCTGTTACTGAGTAACCTGTAATCAGTTTACTGTCCGCATCCGCCTTGACGTGATCCTTGTAGCCAAAATGCCGTTCCTTGTTCTTTATTGTCCAGCGTGCATCGGTATCTTTCTGCCGGACTTTGTTGACATTCTCAGGTTTCTCCCAACCCTCAGGCGTCTTGCCTTCCTTGATCTGCCGGTTCTCTTCCCGCGTGTTCCGCTGATGCGGCGCTTCCACAAACGTTGCGTCAACAATTGTTCCTTTGTGTGAGATGATGCCCTGCTGCTCCAACTGAAGGTTGAAGCTGTTGAACAATTCCTCCATTACATCTGCTTTCACCAGTGTGTCCCGGAACAGCCAGATCGTCTTCGCGTCCGGAACTCGGTCCCCCAGTGACAGCCCCAGAAAACGCATGAAGCTCACCCGGTCGTTGATCTGGTATTCCGCCTGGTCATCCGAGACATTGAACAGCCGCTGAAGGATCAAGATCTTGAACAAAAGCAGGTAGCTGTAGGGTGGCCGTCCTCCCACACCTTTTTGCTCCTTCGCAAACACTCTGTTCAGGATGCCTTCAAACATATGCCAGTCAATGACACAATTCAGTTTCTCCAGCGGGTCTCCCAGTGCGCTTAACTTCTTCAGACGATTCCTCTCGTCAAATAATCCAATCTGTTTCATGACTCTATTTTACCAAAAACCAACCAGTCTTGCTTGAGTTTTTAGAGGCGACCTTGTGTTAATTCTCTGCATGGCACTCGGTATTTCTGCAGTGGCTGAAACCCAGGTTTTGACGGGCGAAGCAGCAGGCTTTGGCGGCCCCGTCCTGGTGGAAGTCACTGTCGTGGATGGCGTGATCACCGAAGTAAAAGCCACCGGTGAAATGGAAACAGCCGGAATCGCGACTCCTGCGCTTGAGACGCTGCCCGGCGCTATCGTGGCCGCGGGCGGCGCGGATGTTGATGTAGTTGCCGGCGCTACCTATACATCGGAAGGGCCCTTCACCTATCTCCGTGAAAAGTTACCAAGGATGTGGGCAGGCGAGGGCC
>LFTR01000169.1:12782-76427 GCA_001513425.1 Clostridiales bacterium DTU024 | reverse complement strand
GCACTCAAAGGACTTTCCCTTGGTAACGTCGCATGCTGAACCTACAACATCTTGACACCATCAGGCAAGTGCGGCTCAGTTTACATCCCTTTGCTTTTGATGGTATACTTCTTCTGTCCGTTTAAAGCGGCAGGAGGAAGAACATGGCATCTTTTGTGGATCGCGCACATGTCAAAATGAAAGCGGGAGACGGCGGAAACGGATCTGTTTCGTTCCACCGTGAGAAATATGTACTCAATGGCGGCCCGGATGGCGGCGATGGCGGAAAAGGCGGCGACATTATACTGGTTGCCGATTCCAACATGCATACGCTGCTGGATTTTCGTTTCCGGACCAAGCACTTTGCAAAGGACGGCCAGCCCGGGGCGCAGGGCAACTGCACGGGCAAATCAGGCGATAGCCTTATTGTGCGTGTCCCCGTGGGCACGGTCGTGCGTGACAAGGAATCGGGCGATATCGTAGCTGACATGGCAACGCCCGACAAACGGCGCGTTCTATTGCACGGCGGACGCGGGGGATGGGGGAATGCACACTTTGCATCACCAACGCGGCAGGCGCCCAATTTTGCCAAACCGGGCGTCAAGGCCGAAATAAAGGAACTGACCCTGGAGTTGCGCACTATCGCTGACGTGGGTCTTGTGGGCTTTCCCAATGTAGGCAAAAGCACGCTCCTGTCGGTAGTAACGCGGGCGAGGCCGAAGATCGCGGACTACCCTTTTACCACGCTCACGCCCAACCTTGGCATGGCATCCGTCAAAGGGGTCAACTTCGTCATGGCGGACATTCCGGGCCTTATCGAAAACGCCAGCCAGGGCGCGGGGCTGGGATTCAATTTCCTGCGGCACGTGGAAAGAACGCGGCTCCTCATTCATGTGGTTGATGTATCCGGCATTGAAGACAGGGATCCTGTGGAAGATTTCCGCATCATCAATCAGGAATTGAAACGCTACGGGGATCTGGATCAGCGGCCGACGGTACTGGCGGCCAACAAGATGGACTTACCGGGTGCCGAAGAAAACCTGGAAAAGCTGAGGGAAGCCGCAGGCGACATGCCTGTTTTTCCCATCAGCGCGGCGACACGCGCGGGCATCGATGCACTGCTGGACGCCGTGGCGGAAAAGCTCAGCACGCTGCCACCCGTTCATACCTTTGAAGAAACCGAAGTGGATGAAACGCCTCTCGCCCGGGAATACGCCATTACTGTGGACGAAGGGGTCTATGTGTTGGAGGGCTCCTCCATTGACAGCCTCATCGCCAGTGTCAATTTTGACGATTATGAAAGCCTCAACTGGTTCCAGCGCACCATGCGCAAGTCCGGCATCATCGACGGTCTGCGCGACAAGGGCTGCCGGGAAGGCGATACCGTCCGCATGGGCGATATGGAGTTTGATTTTGTGGAATAAAACAAAAACACAAGGGAAGGATTTGTATGGACCTAAATAGCAAACAACGCGCCCAATTGCGGGCGATGGCAAACACTTTGCCTGTCATCCTGTACGTCGGCAAGGAAGGCGTGACGGACGGCACGGTCAAGGAGGCCTACGATGCATTGCAGGCGAGGGAACTCATCAAGGGACAAGTGCAGCAGAACGCGTCTCTCAGCGCACGGGAGGCGGCTGACATTTTGGCGGGACGGCTTGGCGCGTCCCCTGTGCAGATCATAGGCAGCAAATTTGTACTGTACCGCAGGAATGACAAGAAACCCAAGATCGAACTGTAATCCCGGGTAACACAACATGTAGTTGTTAAATGCGCATGAAACACAATAGGTTGTGGCAGGGCTTGACAGCCCTTTTTTTGCGCGATATACTTCCGTGTACACTTCACGAATATGTGCCATTATTCCGGGAGGAACGGGCATGATGTCCGTGACCAAGAAGCGCTGCGCGTGTCCTCAGCCTTCCGACAGAAAAAAACCGAACGCGCTGCCGCAAAGGCTCTTTTTGCATCCATTTGGTGAAGGAGGGAAACCAACTGTCTGAAACTAAAGTCAATATGGCGTTTGGGCGGGAATTTCGCGGTGAAATGCAGGCAAAAAACGCCACTGTCCAGGTGGGTAAGGAAGAAAATTGCCTGGCACCTTACGAAATGCTGTTGGGTGGTTTAGGCGCGTGCTTCTATTCTACATTTGTGGATATTGCCGACAAGATGCGCCTCAGCTTCGACCGCGCGCAAATCGCCCTCAGCGGTGTGCGCCGGGAAGAAGCCCCCCGCCATTTGGTGAGAGTAACACTTGTTTTTACGGTATTCGGCGCCGAACAAAGCAAAGGTTTCCTCCGCGCGGTTGACCTGGCGGAGAAATACTGTTCCATTCGCTATACCGTGGCGCAGGTGGCGGACATCCAAGTGGTTACGGTATTTAGCATATAGGGGGAGAACAGCATGACGCGAAAGCAAAAAGGCCTGTACCTGCTCATGCTGCTGCCGCTGGCAGTGGCTGTGGTCGCACTGTTTTTTTTGCCGGCACGGTTTCCCGCAAGCATGGACAGCCAAGGCAATGTCACAGGCTGGTATACCAAATATGTGCTTCTCCTTTTGCCGGCGCTCAGCATCATGATGGGGCTGTTCACGATCAATATGCAAAAGCGCGCCTCGAGTATGGGCGCGCGGGGAGAGAGGCTGGCGCTTATGGCCTACGTCAGCGGCATGTTGGCGATGTTGGTTTTCCTGCTGATCACGGTGTACGCCGTCTACTCTGCCTTTGTATTATCCGCGTTCATACCGTAATCACCGCACTTGTCCATTTCCTTCAATTACATATTTATACGTCGTCAGTTCGTTTAAGCCCACCGGACCGCGCGCATGCAGCTTCTGGGTAGAGATGCCGATTTCCGCTCCGAACCCAAATTCTGCGCCGTCGGTGAAGCGCGTGGACGCGTTGTGGTAAACGGCGGCAGCATCCACCACCTTGAGGAATGCGGCCGCGGTTTCTTTATTGTCAGTCACAATCGTTTCGCTGTGCATGGTGCCGTACCGGGCAATGTGGTCAAGGGCGTCTTCCAGGCTGTCCACCACTTTGACGGCCAGTATCAAATCAAGGAACTCATGTCCCCAGTCGTCTTGAGTCGCCGGCATCATGTCGCCAAAAATCGCGCGGGCGCGCTCGTCCCCGTGCAAGATAACGTTTGCATCCCTCAGCGCTTTTGCCAATTGGGGCAGCGCTTTTTCCGCGATATCCCGGTGCACCAAAAGTGCTTCCGCCGCGTTGCAGACGCTGGGACGGGACGTTTTTGCGTTCAGCATGACATTGACGGCCATGTCGGTATCAGCGTCCTTGTCCACGTAAACATGGCAGACGCCTTCGCCTGTTTGCAGGACGGGCACGGTGGCGTTTTCCACCGCGGAGCGGATAAGCCCCGCGCCGCCGCGCGGGATAAGCAGGTCCACATACCCTTTGAGCGTCATCAGTGCCTGGGCACTGGCGCGCGAGACGTCTTCCACCAACTGTACGGCGTCCATCGGCAGACCAGACTGCGCCAGCGCGCTTCTGAGCGCCGCGACAATTGCCATGTTGGAGCGGATGGCTTCCTTGCCGCCCCTTAAAATGACGGCGCTGCCGGCCTTAAGGCTCAGCGCGGCAGAATCCGCCGTAACATTTGGCCGCGCTTCAAAAATGACGGCAATAACGCCCATGGGGGATGAGACGCGCCTGATATAAAGGCCATTGGGGCGCGTAGTCTCCCACAAGAGCTTATCCAGAGGATCAGGCAGTTCGGCCACGCTCCGCAGACCTTCCGCCATTGCGCGGACACGCTTTTCATTAAGCAGCAGCCTATCCATAAAAGCGTCGGGCAGGCCGTCTTTTTGGCTCGCGGCCATGTCCTGGGCGTTGGCCTCGAGGATTTTCTCGCTTTCTTTTTCCAGCGCCGCGGCCATTAACTGCAGTGCCCGGCTCCTGGCGACATTATCATAGAGCGAGAGCTTTCTGGACGCGTCTGAAGCCTTTTGTCCGATCAATTTAAGCATGGTGATGCACCGCCTTAAAGTGTGTTCCGATGTCTTCGCCATCCAGCAAACGATGGATGTTGCCGGGAGGCGTGCCATTGATAACGTAAGTTTCGACGCCCGCCGCAGTGGCGATATCGGCCGCACGGACTTTTGTTTCCATACCGCCCGTGCCCAGACTGCTGCCTGGTCCCTTCGCCAAGCGGCGGATATCATCCGTAATGGTTTCCACCACCGGGATACGTACCGCTTCGGGGTGTGTTTTGGGGTTGGCATTGTAGAGGCCGTCAATGTCCGTCAAGATAATGAGGGAGTGCGCGCAGACCAGCCCCGCCACAATAGCGGACAGGCTGTCGTTGTCGCCGTAGACGATCTCTTCTACTGCCACCGCATCGTTTTCATTGATGATGGGGATAACGTTCCATTTAAGCAGTGTTTCAAATGTCGCGCAGAGGTTCTTATGGCGCTCGGCGTCCTCTACGTCCTGCTTGGTGATGAGCAATTGCCCCACCTTGTGGCCGTATTCCGAAAACATCTTGTCGTACATGTACATCAGCTCGCACTGCCCAACCGTTGCGGCTGCCTGCTTGCCGGGCGTGTCCTTCGGTTTTTCCTTAAGCCCCAGCTTGCCCACCCCGATGCCGATTGCGCCGCTGGTTACCAAAATGACTTGAATGCCCTGATTCATCATATCCGCCAATACAGCGATCAGTCTCTCCATTTCGCGGATATTGGCGCGGCCGGATGGATGCGCCAGGGTGGATGTTCCTACCTTAACGACGACCCGTTTACCTTGATACTGCACTCGTTTGCCTCCTGAGGCGCATCGGAGTGCGCCTGCCAAAATGATCATACCGCAAGGCGCCGCGCCTTAAGCGTTTGCTTTATCCTTGGGGCTAAGTGCCCACATCAGGAGGGCGCCGATCGTATTGCCGGCCGTAGCGGCAATGGTAAAGGGAACTATCTTTGCCTCCAGTGGTGCACCCGCGCCCAGTGCCGCGCCGAAAAAAAACACATCGGCCACGCAGTGTTCAAAACCCGCCAGGATGAAAACAGGCACCGCCAATAAAACGCCCAGCGCCCTTTCCGCCCCGGCCAGCTTGTTCCACCCCTCCACCGCCACAAATACCATCACGCCGCAAAAGGTGGCGCGCAGCATCGTCTGGAAAAAGGACTGCAAAAGCTTGTTTTGCGCGATCAGTACGATATCCTTGACGGCCATATCCATGGGCGCCGCGCACAGGCCCGCCAACAGCGCTCCCAGGAAATTTCCGCCCAGAACAATGGCGAGGTCCTTGGGTGAGCTGCCCTCTTTGCAGAGCATATAGCCGCAGCGGCCGGTATAGAGGGGTACATTGAGCATCAGGACGGCAAACAGGCCTACCGCAAAAAGCAGAGCGCCTGTTTCCCTTCCCGCTACGGCGATATAGCCATACCCGCCGCATCCGATCAGGGCACCCGCACCGATGGCATAAATAAATGCTTTCATTTCGCCCCTCCGATACCAACGCTCTTTGATGGCAACACTATACCATAAGGTCCGCGCCGGTCGCAACGTGGTTTCGGACTATGTATGGGACATATTCTGCCCGGAGGATACAAATCTCGTCAACTTGACGGGTTTTCGGTTTACATCCACTGCCAACTATGAGAGAATACAAACACGGAGTAATCCGAATTATACTAATCGGAGGAACTGTTTCATGAGGAAGTTTGTTTCAGTCGTTCTCGTCGCCGCGCTCATGCTGTCCATGTCGGCCGTTGCGTTGGCGGACACCTATGGTTTGGGTATTTCAACGGGCATCGGCAGCTCAAAGGCCGCCACTGCGGACAAAGATGGTACCGCCCAGGTTGACAGCACCGTATGCGCCCTGGTTTTGGATGACGAAGGCAAAATCAAGTCCATCAAGTTCGATGTCGCTCAGACCAAGGTTGCCTTCAATGCCAAGGGCGAGATCACCGCTGACGTGACCGCTGAAATCCGCTCCAAGGTCGAACTGAAAGACGACTATGGCATGCGTAAAGCCTCCACGCTCGAAAAGGGTGAATGGTTTGAGCAGGCTGCTGCTTTCGAAGCCTATTGCATGGGCAAGACGGTGGAAGAAGTGCTGGGCATGGAAACCTATGACAAGGGCGACGGCCATCACACCACCGTTCCCGCTGGCGAAGATGTAAAAGCCACTGTCACCCTGGACGTTGGCGGCTTCCTGGCCTCCCTCGCCAAAGCGGCAGAAAGTGCCAAATAATTCTTGACTCCATTTTTTAGGCGCTGCGCGTGCAGCGCCTTTTTTGATGTGCGCTTTAGCCCACAAATCCACCGGCAGAGCTGGTGGGAAAGAAAAGCTTTTGCTATCAGAAACCTCCTTTGCTACAATCGATTCGGTCTGGCAACCGCAAAGAAAGCAAAGGAGGTTTGTCATCGTAGATGAATGACAGTAAAAGTCTATCACACACAAAATGGAACTGTAAATATCATATCGTGTTTTCAGCGAAATACAGGCGGCAGGTAATCTATGGAAAGATTAAGGCAGACATAGGGAAAATATTGAGACAGCTGTGCGAAATGAAGCAAGCGGAGATATACGAAGCAGAGGCGTGCCCGGATCACATCCATATGCTGGTCAGTATCCCGCCAAGCCTGAGTGTGTCGCAATTTATGGGATACCTAAAAGGGAAAAGTTCACTGATGATATTCGACCGCCATGCCAATCTAAAGTACAAGTATGGGAACCGACATTTCTGGTGCCGGGGGTACTATGTGGATACGGTAGGAAGAAACAAGGAACGAATTGCAGAATATATCCGGAAACAGCCGCAAGAAGATATCATGGCGGACCAAATATCATTCAAGGAGTACATTGACCCGTTTACGGGCAGCAAGACAGAGAAGGCGTAAAAAAGGCCGCTTCAGCGGCGGCCTGAGAAAATGATGCGGTTGCCGGATAATTCAGCGCGTCTTCAGATGCTGCCAGTAAATTGCCTTGAAGGCCTCGTGCATAACACCGGCTTAGCCGGTGGTTTTGATTTGCAGACAAAAGCGCGGGGAAACGAGGTCCGCCCGCGCTTTGTCTGACCTGTCCCGATGCTTTATAGCGCACCCACTATCTTGTGGGGAACATACGGGGCAGCCAAAAAGGCCAGATCTTCACTTGTCAAATTGATGTCTGCGGCATTAACGGCGTCTTTCAAGTGCGATTGTTTGGTTACGCCCACGACGGGCGACGTCACCTGGGGCTGGTGCAGCAGCCATGCCAGCGCGACTCCTGTCATGCTGACGCCGTGTTTTTGGGCCACCTGTGCCACGCGTTCAATAATGGGTCGGTCAACATCTGCCGTGGCATCATACTTGCTGATGGCGGTCCGGTCGCTTTCCAGGCGCGCGGTTTTATGATGCGGCAGTCGGCTCAATCGCCCGGCAGCCAAAGGACTGTAAGGGGTGGCGGCAACTTTCTGATCCCTCAGCAGCGGCATCATCTCCCGTTCTTCCTCCCGGTAGATGAGGTTATAATGGTTCTGCAAGGAGATGAACCTTGTCCAGCCATGCATTTCAGCCACGTGTTGTGCCTTTTGGAACTGCCAGGCGTACATGGCCGACGCGCCGATATAGCGTGCTTTCCCCGCCTTCACTACATCGTGAAGCGCTTCCATCGTCTCCTCAATGGGTGTGTCGTAGTCCCAGCGGTGGATGATATACAGATCAACATACTCCATATTGAGGCGCCTAAGGCTGTGGTCAATTTCGCTGAGGATAGTCTTGCGGGACAGTCCCGCGCCATTGGGTGTTTTGCGCATCCGGGAAAACACTTTTGTGGCAATGACAACGTCGTCCCGTGCGGCGTAATCGCCGATGGCACGGCCCAGAAATTCTTCGCTTGTACCGTATGAGTACACATTGGCGGTGTCAAAGAAATTAATGCCCAAGTCAAGCGCTTGTTTGATAATCTCCCGCGAATCCCTTTCGTTGAGCACCCATTGATGAAAATCCGGCTTCACTTCGCCAAAGCTCATACAGCCTAAACATACCGGCGAGATGTCCATGCCGGTATTGCCCAATTTTACATACTCCATGCGCTTGCCCTCCTATTGCTTACTGCTTTTTGTTTCATTCTAACACAGCATGAACTCGTGTCAACCCTGTCGCTTTGTGGCGAAATTGACAGATTTCGCAGGTAACAGTATAATCGTTTGGCCGCCAGGAGCGGACGGGAAGGTGTGACAATATGTTTGGCAAGCGCGGCGATGGATGGCTGGTAAAAGAGATCGACCCCATCATTGCCCTAACCCCCTACTTGATGCCTATGCGCTGCGATGCCCAGGTGATGCTGGGCTACGAAGTCAACTACGAAAAACTGGCACGTTATATCGTCGCAAAAAACGCCGAAGGCTACAAGATTTCCTTCATGGATATCATAATTGCCGCCTACGTGCGCTCCGTCGCCGAGATGCCGCATGTCAACCGCTTCATCGCCAATAAACGCATCTACGCGCGCAAGGAAATTGCTGTATCCTTCGCTGTGCTCAAAAACACATCAGACGGTTCAGTAGAGGAAAACACCGTCAAGACCAAATTTGATCCGCATGACACCATCTTTGATGTGGCGGCACGCATTGAAAAGGATATTGCTGTCAGCCGGCAGGAGAATGCCGACAACAGCACCATGAAGGTGGCAAACCTGCTGAGCAAACCCCTGTTTGCCAATCTTATGGTGGGTGCGGGGCGCCTGCTGGACCGGTACGGCCTGCTGCCGCGCTATATCCTCGAGGCCAGCCCTTTTCACACGGGCTTGTTCCTGACCAATATGGCGTCCATCGGCATGCCTGCGGTGCGGCACCACATTTATAACTTTGGTACGACCAGCATCTTTGCCTCCATCGGCCGCAATGAGCGCAAGGTGGAGTTGGATAATGCGGGTAAGCCCTACCGCACGCGGGTCATACCGTTGGGGTTATGCGTCGATGAGCGCGTCTGCGCCGGCTTGGTTTATGCTCAAGTGCTGGCCAAATGGATGAATTACATCAACAACCTGGAACTGCTTGAAAATCCGCCCGACGCGGTTAAGTTCGATGAAGGTCACACGTTCGCCTTGCCTGGCGTGAAGATCAAGAAGCGGAGGTTTGCACGCTTGAAACGCAGAAGGAAACAGCAGGCTGATGCTGCTTACAGTAAGCCGGCCGAATGAACGCTTCGGACTTCCGCTCAGGTGGGAAGTCTTTCTTTCATGACAGCGGAGGTTCGCATAAGTGACATTCAGCAGGTTTCGGGACACTTTTTTTGGCGACAAGGCTTTTTATGCCAAGGTACTGCACATCCTTATACCCAGCGTCATCCATATCAGCGTCACCAATTTCGTTCAGCTGCTGGATAATATCATGGTGGGTTCGTTGGGCACCGCTCAAATGTCAGGCGTGGCGGTCACCAACCAATTAATGTTTGTCTATAACATGATCATCTTTGGCGTCCTTGCGGGTGCTGGCATATTCGGCGCGCAATATTGGGGCAGCGGGGATATGGCGGGCGTGCGCGATGTTTTCCGCACCAAGATATGGCTTTCGCAGGCCGTAACCCTGGTCATTATCACGCTTTTTGTATCCATGGACGAAAAGTTCATTTCACTGTTTCTCATGGGTCAGGGGGAAGCCGCGCTGGCGGACGCCATTTTAGCGCAAGCCAAAGACTATCTTTACATCATGCTTTGGGGGCTGATTCCGTTTGGGCTCTCGCAGTCCTATTCGGGCACGATGCGGGAGGCTGGGGAGATGCGCATTCCCATGCGTGCGGGCCTGCTCGCCGTAATGGTCAATTTAGTGTGCAACTGGGTGCTCATATTTGGACATCTGGGCTTTCCCGCAATGGGCGTTAAGGGTGCGGCGCTTGCCACCGTTGTTTCGCGGTTTGTAGAGGTGGGCGCGCTTGCCATGGCGGCACACCGCGGAGAAATGAAGAAGATCTTCCATGGTGTTTACCGTACCATGCGTGTTCCCATACGTTTGTTGCGCAGCATTTTTGCCAAGGGTTCTCCCCTAATGGTAAATGAGTTTTTGTGGTCCATGGGGATGGCGGCACTCACGCAGATATATTCTTTGCGCGGCCTTATTGTTTTGGGCGGTCTCAACATTTCCAGTACCGTTACCAATATGTTTAACGTAGTGTTGATCTCCGGGGGCATGACGGTGGGTATCATCATCGGGCAAATGCTGGGAGCCGGTGAAATCTCCCGCGCCCGCAAGGATATCTGGAAGCTAATGAGTTTTTCGGTGCTCAGCACCGGTGCCCTGGCGCTGGTGATGCAGGTATTGGCGCCCCTGTTCCCGGCGGCGTTCAATACGGAACAGGAAGTGCGCGATTTGGCAACCACCTTTATCCGCACCGTCGCAGTATTTATGCCACTCAATGCCATCACCAATACCTCCTATTACGCGCTGCGCTCGGGCGGAAGGACTGTCATCACATTTCTTTTTGACGCAGCATTCAACTGGGCGGTGGTGATCCCCATTACGCTTTTCCTGGTACACGGAACACAGCTCACCATTGCGCCGCTTTATTTTATCAGCCAAGGTGCAAATATCCTTAAGTGCGGGCTGGGTGTGTGGCTGGTGCACGCAGGCGTTTGGGCGAAGAACATCGTCGGCGAACCCGCAAATTGAGGCATTATCTGGCACAAAACCTTTTGCTTATGCCATTGATAAAAACGGGCAAATCGTGTATACTTTTTCAGTGCGCAATGGAGGAGATGCCTTCGAGCCACAACCAATGCTAATTCACCCAAGGAGGAGAAACAATGCCAAAATACGTGTATCTGTTCAAAGAGGGCAATGCGTCCATGCGCAATCTGCTCGGTGGCAAAGGTGCCAATCTTGCCGAGATGACCAATATCGGCCTGCCGGTTCCACAGGGCTTCACTGTTACGACGGAAGCCTGCACCCGGTATTATTCGGATGGCAAAACCATCGCTCCCGAGATTGAAAAAGAAATCTACGCCGCGTTGGCGGAAACCGAGAAGATCGCAGGAAAAAAATTCGGCGATCTTGAGAATCCCTTCCTCGTTTCTGTCCGCTCCGGCTCCCGCGCTTCCATGCCCGGCATGATGGATACCATCCTCAACTTAGGCCTCAACGATGTCGCTGTGAAGGCGATGGCGAAACTCACCAATAACGAACGCTTTGCGTACGATAGCTACCGTCGCTTCATTCAGATGTTTTCTGACGTCGTTATGGAAATTGGCAAGACCAAATTCCATGAAGCGCTCGAAGACGTCAAAAGGGAAAACAGTGCCAAGCAGGACACCGATTTGACCGCCGACAATCTCAAAGAGGTCGTGCGCCGTTACAAGGCGATTTACAAAGCCGCCATGGGTGAAGAGTTCCCGCAGGATCCCAAGGCGCAGTTGATGGAATCGATCAAAGCTGTTTTCCGCTCCTGGGATAATCCCCGCGCCGTCTATTATCGCCGCATGAACGATATCCCCGGCGATTGGGGAACCGCTGTCAACGTGCAGAGCATGGTGTTTGGCAACATGGGCGATGATTGCGGCACAGGCGTTGCCTTCACCCGCAACCCCTCCACGGGCGAAAAGAAGCTGTATGGCGAGTACCTCATGAACGCGCAGGGCGAAGACGTCGTCGCCGGCATTCGCACCCCTTTCCATATCGAATCCATGAAGGACAATTTGCCCCACGTTTATGACCAGTTTGTCCAGATCGCGGAAAAGCTCGAAAAACACTACCGCGATATGCAGGATATGGAATTTACCATTGAGCGCGGGCAGCTGTTTATGCTGCAAACGCGCAATGGCAAGCGCACCGCCGCAGCGGCAGTCAAAATCGCGGTGGATCTGGTGGACGAAAAAATGCTGTCGGAAGAGGAAGCCGTTCTCAAAGTGGAACCCAAGCAGCTGGAAACCCTGCTGCACCCGAATTTCGATGTTAATGCTCTAAAGACCGCCACCGCTATTGCCACGGGACTTCCCGCATCCCCGGGCGCCGGAGCGGGCGGACTCTACTTCACCGCTGCCGACGCCGCCAAGGCGGGCAAGGCGGGCAAGAATGTCATCCTTGTGCGCGAAGAAACCACACCGGAAGACATCGAAGGCATGGATTATGCCAGCGCTATCCTCACCGCCCGTGGCGGCATGACCAGCCATGCGGCCGTCGTGGCCCGCGGCATGGGCCGCGCCGCTGTCGTCGGGTGCGGTGTGCTGCACATCAACGATGCGGACAAGACGCTCTCGGTTAACGGCAAAGTATACCATGAAGGCGACCCCGTCAGTGTGGACGGCGGCACCGGCAATGTATATGAAGGCCTTCTGCCCACAGTTGAAACGACCGTGTCGGGCGATTTTGGCCGCCTGATGATTTGGGCAGACGCAGCCCGCAGGCTCAAAGTGCGCACCAATGCCGATACCCCGCGCGACACTGTGCAGGGCGTGGCATTTGGTGCTGAAGGCATCGGCCTTTGCCGTACCGAGCATATGTTCTTTGAAGCCAGCCGTGTAAAGGCCATGCGTGAAATGATTCTGTCGGATAATGCCGATCAGCGTCGCGCGGCTTTGGCCCGCATTTTGCCCTATCAACAAAAAGACTTTGAAGAAATGTACATCGCGCTGGAAGGCCGCCCGATGACCGTACGCTATCTGGATCCGCCGCTGCACGAGTTCCTTCCCCAGAAATCCATGCTCAGTGAAATCAGGGAAATCGCGAAAGAACTGGGTACCACGCCCGAAAAGATCGTGCAGAAGATTGACGAACTGCACGAGATGAACCCCATGATGGGTCATCGCGGCTGCCGTCTGGCCGTCACCTATCCCGAGATTGCCGAAATGCAGACCCGCGCGGTCCTTCAGGCTGCTATCAATGTACGCAAACAGACTAAGTACGATGTTGTGCCTGAGATTATGATCCCGCTGGTTGGTTCCAAGAAGGAACTGAGCTACGTCAAATCCATCGTCATGAAGACGGCGGAAATCATTTTCGCCGAACAGGGTGTTACCATTCCTTTCATGGTAGGCACGATGATTGAGATTCCGCGCGCCTGCGTGACTGCTGATGAAATCGCCGAGGAAGCAGAGTTCTTCTCCTTTGGCACCAACGACCTGACGCAGATGGCGTTCGGTTTCAGCCGTGATGACGCCGGAAAATTCCTTGATTCTTACTATTCCAACAAGATCCTGGAGAGCGATCCCTTCGCCCGTTTGGACGTTGATGGCGTAGGCAAATTGGTGGAAATGGCAGTCAAACTGGGCCGTCAGGGCCGTCCCAATATCAAATTGGGCATTTGCGGCGAACACGGCGGCGATCCGTCCACCGTGGAATTCTGCCACGCGGTTGGCCTGGATTACGTGTCCTGCTCGCCCTTCCGCGTGCCGATCGCACGCCTGGCAGCGGCGCATGCCGCAATCAAGGAAAAAAAGGCCAAAAACGCCTGAATCTGAGTTGAGTCATACCACACTAAAGCCGCCCTGCAAGATGTTTTGCGGGGCGGCTCATTTTTGTGTCTATGGACGCTGCCGAAACACCACGAAGCGGCTGGCGAAGTAATTGAAGATCACAACCAGTACGTTCATCAGTATTTTTGTGAAGCCATGGTTGAGAGCAAGGCCGAACACGAAGATATTGTATATGAGCAGATCAAACAACAGATAACTCAGTACCCGCGCCGAGACAAACAGCGTGAATTCCTTCAGGGCGCTCGCCTTTTGCTCCGAACTTTTAAAAACGTACTTCTTGTTGGTAAAAAAGGCAAACAGCACGCTGATCATCCATGCCGCCGCGTTGGACAGATTGAGGGTGAGGGCCTGTGCGCTGCTACCCGCGGGATGGTTGCCGGGATCAAACAGGTTTGTGAGTGCGAAGTAGACAGCCCAATTGACCAAAGTGGTCAGTACCCCAAAGAGCACATATGCCGCCATCTCGCGGAGTTTTTCGTCATTCAAAAAACGTTTCAGCTTCCCTGTCATATCAGCGTCCTCTTTCTATTTGAGGGTATCGCCGTCGTCGCCCCGAGCATAACTGCAGGAGAGCACGTCCGACTTAAGCATGGTGCGCGGCGATTTTTTGTTTTGGGTGGAAACATAGTCAAAATCCTCTTCGCCAACCCGCGTCACGGTGAGGTTGCGGCTTAGGATCTGGGCGTCCGTTATCCACATGACCTTAACGGGCTTCCCGTAGCGAAGGGAATACTCCAAAAAACGCTGTATCAATTGCCCGCCTCCGCCCGATATATGATGATCTCGCCCTGGGCATCCGCGTAGACGCGGGGGAAGAGTGCATCAAAGACACTGTCCGAAGCGGAATATGCGGTCCGTTCATAGGATCCCAACAGGACATAGTCTGCTCCATACTTTTTTAGGATATGAGTGTTGCTTTTGGGATTCAGGTAAAAGGCGCGGATGTCCTGTTCCCTCTCGTGCAAATTGAAGCCGTGGTAGTACAACCACAGCGCCGGGCCGCATACGATGTGCCGCCCCGCCAGAGAGGAAACGGGGTTGATGTGCTGCATACCCGCCATGAACATGCTTTCACTGTCCGTTTCACTTTCCACCCACTGCGCGGCTTTGGTGTCATTCTCGGAAAACATCTTATAGTCGCTGACCGCTTCACGCGCGATGGACAAGCCTCCGGACAGGAAAAAAGCGAGACAGGCCAGCACGGCGATAAGTTTACGCGCCCTAAGGCCCTTTAGTTTGGCATATACCTTCAGCGCGTAATCTGCAATGGGAACCAGACAAAGCGCATACCAGACATAAAAAAGCTTGTTGTTGTCGTAGCTGTTGGGTTGGAAGCGGATGAACTCCGCCGGGAGGAATATGCACAAGGCCCCCAGATAGATGAAGCGATACTCCCTGTTCTTCTCAAACACAGACAGTATGAGCAGCAGGAACGGCAAGCCGATATTCTTGAGATAGAACCACAGGTAGCCGTCCTTCATCCCGCCCTCGCCGTTGACCCAGTTGAACTGAAAGCTGAGGAAATTGCCGCTTCCCGATGCTTGCCTGAAGGTAAAGGCGAACAACTGCGGAAGTGAAAGGATACCCGCAACAGTAACAAACAACAGCCAGGGCTTCCAGTCCCGGCGTGCCGCCATATCCCACAAAAGCCATCCAAAGGACAGGAGCACCAGCGCCAGGAAGGAATGTGTATGCACCAAGGGCAGTGCGCCTGCCATGATGCCCAACAGGGCTATTTGCCGCGCGTTGCGCTTCTCTTCCTGCAAACCATCAAATAAAAGGTATATACAGGGAAGTAGCAATGTCCAACCGCCCAAAAAAGTGCGCTGGGGAATGAACATGTCTGCAATGATATTGCTCCACCTTAGGTTATAGGTGCTGAATTCAGCGTGATTGACGGGCGTCTGGTACCAGCCGTAAAAGATGGTTTTAAGGCGCGCCAGCCATGTTCCGTATTGAAGCTCATTGCTCCCCGACACGCCCAGGCTGACGCCCGCCATATCAAAAGAATACAGGAATCCCAACCCGCCGTTTATGAATAGAAGAAGCGCAGCCAGCGCGGCCACGCGCCGGTTTCCCGCCATGCGCAGTGCAAGCAGCACAAAACCACAGGCTACCATCGCCATCATCAGGCTGCCGGGGATTATCATTGCCCACCTGAGAGGCATGCCCAGCAGCATGAAGGTTGTGGAGAGGCTGTCTGTCAGGAACGGGTACGACAGCCTCTCACCGGGGAAAATGCTGTATTCTGCGGGGAAACGGGCGTCTCTGAGAGACGTTACGATGCCCAGGTGCAACGGTAAGTCGCCGTAGGTGGATTGCCCGACATGCAGCGCGCCTTCGACCGGCCGCAGCACGTGCGTATATTGCAGATAAAACCCCAGAATTGTCAGCGGCAGCGCAATATAGAGCAGCAATCGCAGCGCGTTCCGATTTTCCTCATCCGCTTTACACAGCGTCCGCCCGTCGCGCAAAAAATAGGATATTCCGGTCAGTACCAACAGCAAAACGAGCGCAATGACGTGTCCCCTGAGTGAAAAAGCATCCACAAAAGCCACCAGCGCAGGAAGCCACATTGCCAGCATAATTCCCAAGGAAAGTCCCAGCCACGCGCGGTACAAAGGTCTTTGGCCAGGCAGCAGGAAGCGTACGATGTAAAGGCCGCACACAAGGTAAAGAAAAACATAAAGTATTGACATCATCTTTTCCTTTACGCCTCCTCTGCCATGCGCAGCATTTCGCCCTGCAGCCAAGCGCTGATACGGTGTTTCTCTTGGTGGATTTCGATATCGGGGTCAAAAAAGGTGCTTTCCCCAAAGGTCAAAGTGCGCCGCTTTTGGTCAGCATAGATGGGGACAAACTGGCAGCGCTTACCGGTCTTTTTGTAATACAGGGGGGCCACCATTGCAAAGCCGGTGTAGAATTCGCCCACGCCTTCGCGCACGTAGTAGTGGGTATCGAACCGCTCATCACGTGGATTTTCCGGAAAAATCAGGATATTGTCGCCCGCTTCCATAGCTTCCGCCGTGGTGCGAAAGGTGTTCATGAGTTTGCGCGGCTCATTGCGGTAGACAGGGATGGAACCAAGCGATTCCATCATCCAGGATAGGAGCGGTGAACAGAACCTGGCAACTGCGGGCTTTAGTTTTTCCGGGATCCATTTTTGCCTTTTGACAGTGTTTTCGTAGATGTAGTCGTACACGCTATCGGGGGTCGCCATTTCGCTGATGACCCACGGCCGGAATGGAAACGGCACATACAGATTGCTGACAATGGGACCGTACAGCTCCCCGTGATTGCACGTGAAAACAATGCTGACGTTTTTTTGCGGGTTTACATTTTCTTTGCCCCGGACACGGCTGCGGAAAAAGAGCCGCAATACCACCATCAGCGCTCGGATGCCGTAATGCCTTTGGCTTACTTGGACAATGACACTTTCCAGCTGCTTTTGCAGCGGCAAATTGGTTTCGCCGTTCTCCTTGAGCATCAGAAAAACGTGCAGTTTATCCAGGTGCTGTTTGCTCAAGGGAAAACGGAAAGCTGCCAGCGCAGCGGCTGCTACCAATACGCCGGCCGGCAGGAGCAGTGCGGGCTGCACCATAACGCCCTCCCGAAAAGGCGGTGCACCCTCACCAAAAAAGACGATCAGCGCCAGGCCGATCAGGGCGATCATCTGTCCAAAGAGCTGAGCATATTCCAGCGTCACGTTCAGTGCGAGTTTCAGTTCTTCTTTCGGCTTGCGTCCGGTAGCAAAGAAAACAACTTCCTGCATGGCGGTATCCAGCGCGCGCAACGCCGCCATGGTGACCGCGGTGCCTGCGGAACATGTGGCGAGCGAAGTATAGCTCCATACCGTTGCCCCATTGTTGGTGCGCAGCCAGAACGAATACAGGCTGAACAACCAAAGGAACAGCCCGAAGAGCATTACGTTGCCCGGATCACGATTTTTCTTGCGGCGCAGAAGCCACGACGCGATGCGCGCAGCCGGGTAGGTACACGCAAATGCAATAACCAGGCTGATCAAGAGTTCGGCGGCTGACGTGCCGATGAACGTGTATATCATGATCAAGGTTACTTGCAGCGCGGCAGAAGCAAGGCTCAGCACTTTGCGAAAAGCTCGGTAGGCGTTGATGTGTTCCAATTGATTCAGATCATTCTTGGGTTCCGGATCGAGGCGGTCCTCCGGCGCTTCTTCGGTATTCCTGGCGGACGCGGTCAGCATTTCCAACAAGCATGTCAACGCAAAGCCGCCCAGCAAGTACCATGATGTATCTGCGGGGAGCGAAACAAACAGTATTAGTGCCGCGACGCCTATAGACAGGATCATTACATAGAAGATACGCAGCACAGCTTGCACCCTGGACATCTTCCTGGTTATACTGCCAAACAGAACGCGGCGAACAAATACGCTTCTGAGCGTCATGATGAGGACAAGGGAGAACAGGAGCCACATGGTTTGGATGCCGACTGCCAAAGGATAGATGAGCACCATGCCAAAGGTGATAATGGCGCAAAGACCGGTCAAAACATACATGGCGACACGTATGCGACCGTTGAGCGGTGAAATGCTCCCCGGCAGCAGCAAGCGAACAGTCATCTGCGCGATTTGCGCCGCCAAAAACAAAGCGCCGCCGAGAACCGGACGCTCCATGAGCAAGGTGGACGCGAACATGCAAAAGAGGTAATTATATAGAGAATCAAACAAATGCGTGCCGTTTTCGCTTACCGCGTCGCGGGTCTGGCGCTCAGCCACTCTCGTCACTTCCCTACTCATATTCGCTGTATTATATCACATGCGGGCAGGCGGCTCAAATGCCGCCGCCTTGTCAGAAAAAGACAAAGCATGTATAATGGGGAGCACGTGTGAAGGAGGTGCTGCATGAAGGCGCGGAAACTGGCGGTGCTGTTGCTGCTGTGCATTTTTTGCGTCACCTCTGTCCCGGCGCAAGACGAAGCTGAGATACTAAAGCCCGCATGGCCTGTTCCGCAATATGTCGAACAGTTGCTTGAAGTGGCAACGGGGGAACTGGGCATCGCGGAAAAGCCCGACGGGACAACCAAATACGGTGAATGGGCCAATAACCCCGCAGCTCAGTGGTGCGCGGAATATTTATGCTGGTCAGTGGACCGGACAGACATACTGTTTGGGACCGGTCTGCTCGAGCATATTTACCCGCTTTATGGCGCGAGCAATACGGGACTGAACTGGTTTCTCAGGGAGGGGCGGTACGTCGCGCGTACCGGGTTTGTCACAGGCTGGGGTTCGCAATGGTTCAGGGGCGTGGATGCGGGTATGGAAACCAACGCCTATATCCCGCAGCCTGGGGACTGGGTCTTTTTTTCCTACACGCCCTCCGGCGATACCACACATGTGGCCATGGTGGAGTATGCAACGCGCGGCGCCCAGGGCGCAACAAATGTGCATGTTCTGGAAGGCAACAACCCGGACAAGGTGCAGCGGGCAGTGTACGCTTTGAATGATTGGCGGATCCTTGGTTACGGTACCGTACATGACGTGGCAGACATCGTGCTTCGAATGGGCAACGAAAGCGCCAAAGTAACCAAGTTGCAGAGCAATTTGGCTGTTTTGGGGCTGCTCAGTGCGGGAGACATCACCGGCATGTATTCGCAGCGTACGAGCGATGCCGTGAAATCGTTCCAAATGCAGGAGAATATGGCAGTGACCGGCATCGCTAACAGGCAAACGCAGCTGCGCCTGGAAGAGAACGTCGCAAAGTGGCTGCGCGAACACAATGAGCCGTGGGTGGTGGACAATGCCTACTAGGTTGGAGGGTTAATCATGCAGGATATGCTGCTGGTATTGGATTTTGACCATCGCTATACCGCTGCGGTTGCAAGGAAACTGCGCGCGGAAGGCATTTTTTGCCGCATCCTGCCCGGGGATTCGCTGCCCGGACAAGTGCAGGCAATGTCGCCCATGGGCATACTGCTGGCAGGTGGTGTGGGCGGAGAAGTACCAAAAGCGCTGGATGGCCGCATCCTCAACGCCGGCATTCCCGTTTTAGCTTTGGGGGATACCGCAGCTTCGGTGTGTCTGCTGCTCAACGGCTCGGTGGGCGAAAGGCAGGAGCGCGCGGGCGTGCACACCATCAAGTTCGCACCATCGCCCTTGACCGAGGATATGTCGGAAAGCGAGCGTTTGCTGGTCGCTATCCATCCCCTCGATTTAACCTCTGATCTATCCCCTATCGCGTATGCGGAAAACCATGTCATAGGCTTCAGACACAATACTCTGCCCATTTACGCCTTGGGTTTTCAGATCGAATCCAACGACCTGGACGGTACCGCCATCCTGCTGCGCTTCGCCAAAAACATATGTGGCTGCTCTGATTGGTGGAACGAAAGCGTCTTCATCTCCAATTCCCGGGGTGAGATCGCTGCCGAAGTGGGGGAAGGAACAGCCATCTGCGCTATGACGGGCGGGCTGAACAGCGGTGTCAGCGCAACGCTGGCGCACCGTGCCTTGGGAGAGAGATTGCGGTGCGTGTTTGTGGAAACGGGCTTGCTGCGCGATAACGAGGCGAACGATTTTCTTGCCCACTACCGGGATGTGGAAGGACTGAATATCACCGTCATCAACGCGCAAGACACCATTTTGGGAGCTCTTGGCGGCCTGCGCAGAGTTGAACAAAAGGTGGAAGTGCTGACTATCGCCATGAAGGATATCTTGAGAGATGCCGTAGCTTCTTTGGAATACACCGCCGTCATCCGTGGCGTAACGCGCAACGATCTAATGGACCGCGGCGCGGAACAGGACCTGCTGCCCGACCAAGGCAAGAAGATCATTGCGCCTTTGAGCGAATTTTTTAAGGAAGAAGTGCGCTATATCGGGGAAAAGCTCGGCATGCCTCCGGAGATCACCGGGCGGCAGCCCTTCCCGGGAACCGGGCTGGCGCTGCGCATTGAAGGCGAAGTTACCCCGCAGCGCCTGGAAACGCTGCGCACGGCGGATTCCATTTTTGTGGAGGAGATACGGCAAATCGGCCTTCATAAGAAATTGTGGAAGTATTATGCGATCATGCAGCTAAATGAGCCGGAGGAAGGCATCGGCGACACGATCGGCCTGCGCGCGGTGAGCCTTGTGGACGCGCAGCTGGGCGGCGTTCGTGCTTTGCCCGCCCGCCTGCCGTATGACTTGCTGGAAAAATGCGTCGAGCGTATCCTGCGCGCATGCCCGGAAGTCTCAAGGGTCGAATACGACATTACGCCCGGCGGCAAGTTTCTTGATGCCCGGTGACGCTTAGTATATAAGGAAAAAGAGGACTGGTATGCGTTTATCTCAACCCAATGGGCCCTACCAAGGCATCCCCAAGGAGGATGTCTTCTTCGTTGCAGACGACCGTTATGTGCAATTAGGCGTGGGCTTTGTTATATTGTCCATGCAGACGGAAATGTATCCCGAGCGCCCCATGCAGATCTATATTCAGGTCGACGCGCAGCCTTCCGCGCGCAACCTGCTGCTGGGCGCGTTGCTTGCGCGGGCAGAGCAATACCGGGCGATGTACCCGCAGCTGCGGGGCCGCATCTATACGCAGCTTGTGCCCACGCAGTGGGAGATGATCAATTTCTACAGCCATAACGGTTTTGCGAACAATGATGCCGAGGAAGAGTACATATTTACCCTGCCGGACATCAAAGTCAATACGCCGCCCATGAGCTGTCAGTTTGCATCGGTCCCCCTGCAAACGCCGGAGCAGACGCAGGCCTTTTTGGCACGCCTCAACGCCTATCGCATGACGCCCATCACCATGGATTACCTGATGCTGCAAATGCAGCAGCCATACTTCATGGCGCTGGGCTATTATCGTGGTGGCCAGCCTATCGCGGAAATACTCGTGTCCGGTTCGCGTCCCGATACGGGGGGCCTTGTGATGCTGTACTGCCGCAGCGAGTATAGGCGCAGCGGCATTGGCAAATCATTGCTCACGTCCGCCGCGGGGCTGCTGCGCGAGCGTGGCGTTACACAGTGCGTGACATTAGTCTTTTCGCGCAACGAACCGCAGATCGGCCTTATGAAGTCACTGGCCGCATCGCGCCGGCGGATCGTCTCCATTCTTCCCGGTATCGATATCGGGTGACAAGTACAACAAATCAAGCCCGGCGCGATGCCGGGCTTTTTGGTGCGGCGGATCATTCGTGTATACTGAGGCGGCCACCCGCGTCCAGTGCTGCCGCAAGCAAGTCTTCCTCTTGAAGACTGCTGTCTATGCTGCTGGCCGCGGCCTGCACATTGATAAGGATAGCGCTGCCATACTTGGCAGGGACATACATGGTCAAGGTGTGGTTGTACTGTGACGTTTGACCTTCCGTTTCCAGCTTGGTAATGTAGGAAAAATAGACCGCTTGCTTCCCGAATGCGGATGTTTCCCTGATATCGCCCACGATTGCGTCCGCATACATCGGCGCAATCTGGCTTTGCACACTGAGCGCGATCTGCTCGGGCGGCTGCGGGACCCCCCTTATATACACATAGTCAATGGGATTTTCTGTGTCGTCCGGACGCAGGCAGTATTCCTGGATGTTTTTGTCCGGGCTGACCGCAAAACTCTCGTCATTGGACCATCCGGACGAAAAGTCCAGGCTGCCCACTAAGTAGTATTTGGGCTGTTTGTCAGTGCCCCGGTTAATGGTAAGCCATCGTTCGTCGTCCGGTAACGAAATTGCCCGCTGCTTTTCCTTGCCTTGCTCCGTTTCCACCGTCACGGTTTTGAGCGGTAGGGAACCATCATCATAAAAGACGAAGAACAGCGCGACTGCCAGCACCATTGAAGCTGCCGCGATAAGCAGCGCCCGTTTGGTTGTGGTGATCAATCCTTTGGTTTTGACGCGGGTCCTGACGTATTTCTTTTTGTGGTACGCTTTCTTGCTTTTGCTCACGATCAGACCCTTTCCCCATTCTTGGCGCGTGCCTTTTCCAGTTGCTCCATCGGAATTTTTCCGCGCCAGAGGACAATGAAACCAACGAGAAACAGGGCCATCAGGCACAGCGTGCCATAGGAAGAACGCCCCGTCAGCCCGCCCACAAAAGCATAGAGGAAAGGACCTATTACGCTGGCGAATTTTCCGAAAATATCAAAAAAGCCAAAGAATTCATTGGAACGCTTTTTTGGGATCAGCTTTCCAAAGTAGGAGCGCGATGTGGCCTGGATCCCGCCCTGCACCGTTCCGACAAGTACGGCCATAGCCCAGAACATTATGGTGGATGTGGTGATGGCGCTCCGGAAGTTTTGTGCCAAATCTGTGTTTTCTTCAATGAACGCCTGGTTTTGAACAAACCAGTAAGCGGAGGCTTCTTTGGCAAGGATCGCGTCATTGTCGGTCATATTATCCCACGCGAAGGTCAATAGGCTCAAGCTTTCTGTTTTGCCGTCCCGCAAGAGATCGCGGCTCTTGGCTATCAGGTTGTCGCGGGCTTTCCCCGCTTGCGCCGGATCGTCAAAATCAAAATCGCTTTCTTGCGTTGCAGCGGCGGCGTGCGTTGCGTAAGCGCCGTTGTAGGCATCCTGATGCGGCTCCAAAGTGTAGCCCATGATGAATCCCACCAGGCAAATGACCATATAGACAGCAATGGCGAACAGCAGTGCCCGGCGTGTGCTGATTTTTTTGGATAGTCTGGCAAACAGTATCGAGCACGGCATGGCGACGACCTGCGTCACCAGCAAGGCCAGTATCATTCCTACCGCGCCCAGGCCCAGTGCCGTGCCGTAGGCGGTCGAGATGCTGATGACCGTACCCACGCCGTCAATATAGAAGAAATATGCCAGGATGAACATCAGCATGCCCTTTTCTGCGGCGATGTCACGCGCCGTGTTGCCAATGTTTTGGAGCACGCCGCTAAAGGTGGGCCTTTGCGCGTCATCCAGATGATGCACTTGCTCCACGTTCTTTATAAACGGGATAGAGAAAACGATCCACCAAACGCTGGTGATCAGGATGGAAAACTTTTGCGCAAACACGCTGTCATACCCTTGCCACAAGAGCACCGCGATAGAAATGACAAAGGGGATAGTGCTGCCGCCGATATATCCCATGGCGTATCCCCAAGAGGATACTTTGTCCATACGCTCGTTGGTGGTAACATCAGTAAGGAAGGAATCATAAAAGAGATTGGCGCCCGAAAAGCCTATCCGCGAAACGATATACGCCGCCAACATGAACCGCCAGTCGTTGGTGGCGGCTATGAGCGCCGTAAAGACAACACCGAGCAGCATGAAAACGGTAAACAGCTTCTTCTTCATACCGCGATAATCAGCAATGGCCCCCAGGAGCGGTGCCAAAATGGCAATCAGAAAAGTCGCAATGCTTGTCCCGTAGCCCCACCACATGTCCCCGGCGTCTCCCGCGAGGCTAACAAAAATCGTGGGAAATATGGCGGCCATAATATTGGTGGCATAAACGCTGTTGGCCCAATCGTACATGATCCAACTGCGCTCCCTGAGTGTGAAGCGTTCTTTGACCGGAGTCATGGGATGCCCTCCTATTTAAAATGATGCTTCATTATAACGCTTCAGACCACAATCAACAATAAGGTTGAGGAAATTCTACAAAACAATGTCGCAAAATTAATATTTGTGAAATCTCTTGCATAAAACACGGATTTTTGGAAATTTATCCGTCGCACTCACTAAGAATTGTGGTCGCCCGGGATCACGGGCACAACCTGTGGGCATCGGAACTTATCAACAGAAGAAAAACATACAGCGAACACTTGTCCACAGGCGGGTTGCAAACAAAGGGGCCTTGTGATAGGATGACGCCGTGAGAAGAGCCCGCGATAGTGGGTTATCCACAGGGCTCCGAGTGACACCGTTACGATAGTAACGGTGTATGATTAGCACAAATATTGTTTAGAAAACGAATGTATATGCATTCTTTCGGGGGAGTTTTTTGGATACCAACGCTTTATGGAGCAGCGCTTGCACGTTGCTGCGCAACGAGATGACGGAAGTAACCTACAACACGTGGATCGCGTCCGCGCTAAAGCCGCTGGATATTTCCGGCGACCGCTTTGTGATCGAAGCGGCGACCGACTATTATCATCAGTTTGTATCGTCACGCTATACACCCCTGATTTCGTCAGCCATTTCCAAGGCAATGGCCCGTACTATGCAAATCAGCATATTGACGCCCAAACAGGCGGAAGAATATCGCAGCGGCGTGGTGCCCGCCAACAAGGCAGCGCAAAAACTGAATGACAAGTATACCTTTCAGAATTTCGTGGTGGGCAGCGGCAACCGTTTTGCGCACGCCGCTTCTTTGGCGGTCGCCGAAGCGCCTGCCGATGCATATAATCCGCTTTTCCTGTATGGCGGCGTGGGTTTGGGCAAGACGCATCTCATGCACGCTATCGGTCACTATATCCTGTCGCAAAATGCCGATGCCAGGCTGGAATATGTCACAAGCGAACAGTTCACTACCGAACTTGTCAACGCCATCCAGACTAACCGCAACGTGCAGTTCCGGGACAAGTACCGCAACGTGGACGTATTGCTGATCGACGATATCCAGTTTATTGCCGGGCGGGATTCCACGCAGGAGGAATTCTTCCACACTTTCAACGCCCTGCACAACGCCGGCAAGCAGATAATCATATCTTCCGACAGGCCGCCCAAGGAAATCGCCAAACTGGAGGAGAGGCTGCGCAGCCGGTTTGAGTGGGGTCTGCTGGCAGACATTCAAAAACCGGATATGGATACGCGCGTTGCTATCCTGCGCGAAAAGGCGGGGGAAACCAATCTTAATTTCCATGATGACGTCCTGGAAATGATTGCGCAAAAAGTGGACAGCAACATCAGGGAACTGGAAGGCACCCTTACGCGTCTGTCCGCGTACGCGAGTCTGCTGGGTACGCATGAAGTAGATATGCCTTTGGCGCAGGAAGCCCTGCGCGAAGTGTTCATAGAGCAAGCGCCCCGCTCCATCACTTGTGAAGATGTAATGGGGGCGGTATCGGAATATTACGCCGTTTCCAAAGAGGACTTGTGCGGACCGCGCCGCAGCCGCAGCATCACTGTACCCAGGCAGGTCATTATGTACTTGTCACGCATCCTTACCGACTCATCTTTGCCGCGTATTGGCCAAATGATAGGTGGTCGCGACCATACCACCGTTATGCATGGTTTTGCCAAAGTCGAGGAACTCATTAAGACTGCCCCCACCATTCGTGCCGCGGTGGAGGATATCTCCAAACAACTTAAAAAGGGCTAATGGCCTGTGCAACACAAAAAAGCGCCCGTAAAGGCGCTTTTTGCGTTGATACGATTAGTCTGCGGTGTAGGGCAGCAGTGCTATGGCACGGGCGCGTTTGATGGCCTGGGCCAACTGGCGCTGATGCTTTGCGCACGTTCCGCTCATGCGGCGGGGCGTTATCTTGCCCCGTTCGGTGATATACCGACGAAGACGGCTAACGTCTTTGAAATCGATATAAGCTACCTTGCCTGCGCAGAAATCGCATACTTTTTTGCGAGGACGCCGTCCGCGGGGTCGGCCCCCTCTCCGGTCATTGCGATCGTCTGACATAATTCCCTCCTAATTAGATGGCCCCGTCAAAAGGGCAAATCGTCTTCATCCACCTGCACAAAGCCGTTGTTGCTCTGCTGCTCGGGGTTAGACGATTCCGTAGCGCGCGGTTCACCTTGTTCGCTGCGAGGGGTGAGGAATTCGACCTCGTCCGCCTGCACTTCAAGGCTAGAGCGCTGTTGGCCGTCATTGCCGGTGAAGGTTTGGAGGGTCAGGGTGCCCACCACACCTACTTTGCGGCCTTTGGCCAAAAAGCGATTACAGTTTTCGCCAAGCTGACGCCAAGCGGATACGCGGAAAAAATCCGCTTCCGGTTGACCGGCCTCCGCATTTTGTGAGCGGCGGCGGTTGACAGCCACAGTGAATGAGCAGACGGATACGCCGCTCTGGGTAGTGCGCATTTCGGGGTCGCGTGTCAAATTACCAATTATGAATATCTTGTTCACGTGAAACCTCCTTTACTGCGGGGCCGATTCGTCTTGCGCCGGAACTTCTTGTACCGGAACTTCTTGCGCCGGAACTGCTGGCGCAGGAGCTTCTTGTCGCTGTACCGGTTCTTCAACCGGCCTTTGCGGCGCGAAGGAACGAACGGGCTGCTGTGCGCGCGGCTTGACATTGCTGCGCTTTTCTTCTACACGTGTTACCAGGTAGCGGATGACATTCTCGGAGTTCTCCAAGTTGCGCTCCAGCTCTCTGGGAAGGGTGGAATCTGCGTCAAAGGTTACCATTACATAGTAGCCTTCCGTCTTGTAGTCGATGGTATACGCCAGATGGCGCTTGCCCCACTCGTCCACTTTTTCCACCTGGCCGCCATTGGATTGGATCAACTCGTTAAAACGCGTGATAAGCGCTTTGCGGGCTTCTTCCTCCACAGCGGTGTCGATGATGTAGATTAGCTCGTACTTCATACTTTCACCTCCTCACGGACATATGGCACCACGACCCTGCGTGGTGCAAGGATGTGCCAAGTACGTATTGTACATAGCCGGGGGCAAAAAAGCAAGACCTAAATGAGTCTTCATAATGAAATTCGCGAAGATAACGACCATCACGGTCCAAATCGCGAACGATTTTCCCATATTCCGCAGAAACCTGCCCCAAATCTGCCATTGTTTACGAAACGCGATTGTGCTATACTCCTTTCATAAAACAGAGTCTTCTTGGGATGATTCAATAATTACTGCGGGCAAGCCGTGGAATGTTGCACGCTTAATGGAGGGATACAATGTTACACCGCCCGCCCAGTCACGAAGAACGCACGGAATTCCATCAAGGATTAAGCCGTTACGGGTACACGATGCTGGGGGCGCATCCGGCACAAAGCGGCGGCAATTTGGTGTGGAATTTCGCGGTTTGGGCGCCCAATGCGTCAGAAGTAGCCGTAACCGGTGAGTTTTGTGATTGGCGCGTGGAACCCCATCCCATGAATAAGCAGTTTGACGGCACGTGGGAATTGCAGCTGCCGCGCAGCCTGTTTGATCCCCACAGCGATCCTGACAAATACAATTATCCCGAGGCCGCCGAGCGGCTCAAGTCCTACAAGTTTGCCATCAAAGGCCAGGACGGGGTGTGGCATCTGAAGGCTGATCCCTATGCGTTTCGCAGCGAGCTGAGGCCCAATACGGCGAGCATGCTGTGCGATCTTGGCGGCTATCAGTGGGGCGATGATAAATGGCTGCAAAAGCGCGCGAAGTGGGATCCCTATCGCAGCCCCATCAATATCTATGAAATGCATCTGGGTTCCTGGCGGCGCGGCGAGAACGGCCGCATGCTCACCTATGTTGAAATCGCAAGTCAACTCATTCCCTACATTAAGGAAATGGGCTATACGCACGTGGAGCTGATGCCCGTCATGGAACACCCCCTGGATATGTCATGGGGATACCAGGTGACAGGGTACTATGCGCCCACGGCGCGCCATGGTCATCCCAAGGACTTGATGCGCTTTGTGGATTTGATGCATCAATCGGGGATCGGCGTGATCCTTGACTGGGTACCCGCGCATTTCCCCAAGGACGAAGTGGGCTTGCGGCGTTTTGACGGCAGCAGCTGCTATGAGCACAGCGCCTGGCAGCGTGCCGAAATGAAGCAGTGGGGCACCATGCTGTTTGACTTTGCTCGCGGCGAAGTGTGCTCGTTCCTCTTGTCCAACGCCTGTTTCTGGCTGGAATGGTATCACGTGGACGGACTGCGCTGCGATGCCGTCAGCAGTATGCTTTACCACGATTTTTGCCGTGAGGATGGTGAGTGGCTGCCCAACGAATACGGCAACAACATCAATATTGAGGCCGTTGCTTTCTTGCGCCGGCTCAATGAAACGGTATACCACGATTTCCCCGGCGTCATGGCTATCGCCGAAGAATCCTCCGCTTACCCAATGGTTACCGCGCCCACCCATATGGGGGGCCTGGGCTTTGGCTTCAAATGGAACATGGGATGGATGAATGACATCCTGTCGTTTATTGATAAAGATTATGTCCATCGCAAATGGTACCACGATAAACTGACTTTTTCCCTCTTTTATGCGTTCAGTGAAAACTATGTATTACCCTTTTCTCATGATGAAGTGGTGCACGGAAAAAAGAGCATGCTGGATAAGCAGCCGGGGGATCTGTGGCGCAAGTTTGCGGGACTGCGTGCTCTTCACGGCTACACCATAGCGCACCCGGGCAAGAAGCTCCTGTTCATGGGACAGGAATTCGGGCACTTTATCGAATGGAAGTATTTTGACCAATTGGATTGGTTCTTGCTTGAATACGAACGTCATCCCCAGATGCAAAGGTGTGTGCGCCGCCTGAACGCGCTGTACAAATCGCACAGTGCTTTGTGGGAAATTGAAGACTCGTGGGATGGATTCAAGTGGCTGGTTACCAATGATTCGGATAACAGCGTGATCATATTCATGCGCAGCAATAAAAAGGGCGAAAGTATCATCTGCGTCACCAATTTTACGCCGCAGTTCATTGCGCAGTATCGGTTTGGCCTGCCCGGGAAAGGTACCGTGACGGAGCTGTTCAATACCGATCTTGCGGAGTTTGGCGGTTCCAACCAGTACAATCCAAATCCCATTGAATCGGACGATATCGCTCATCTTGACATGCCGGTTTCTGTTGAGATCTGTGTTCCGCCGCTTGCCACCGTTTATTTCACCGTCGCGTTCGAAAGCAATGCCGCGGAACAAACCGCTGTCGAGTAGTCGTTGAGTGTTTCCAATGCGGTCGGTCCCCGCTTATACCCCGCATTATTTTATTATGTGTGAACGAAGGAGGAAGAGCCGTGCTCCGGAAGAAAGAATGCGTCGCCATGCTGTTGGCAGGGGGACAGGGAAGCAGGCTGGGTATCCTTACCCGCCACACCGCCAAACCTGCTCTACCCTTTGGCGGAAAGTATCGTATCATCGACTTTCCCGTCAGCAATTGCACAAACAGCGGCATTGATGTGGTGGGCGTGTTGACGCAGTACCGCCCGTTGGAGTTAAACGCGTACATTGGCAACGGCGCGCCGTGGGATCTGGATTTGAACAACGGGGGCATTTTTGTTTTGCCGCCCTATTCTACCGGCAAGCAAGGCGAATGGTATAAAGGCACAGCCAATTCCATATACCAGAATATTGAGTTTATTGAGCAATACAATCCCGAATATGTGTTGGTTTTGTCAGGCGACCACATTTACAAAATGGATTATGCGGCTATGCTTGCCAGCCATATTGAGCGCGGGGCGGCCGTCACCATCGCGGTGCGGCAGGTGCCGTGGGCGGAAACCGACCGCTTTGGCATCATGAACACGGACGAAAACGGCTTTATTACCGAGTTTGAAGAAAAACCCAAGAACGCCAAATCCAATAACGCGTCTATGGGCGTGTACATGTTTACTTGGGACCTAATGAAAAAGTATCTGCAAGCGGACGAAGCGGATCCGCTTTCCTCCAAAGACTTTGGCAAGAACATCATTCCAAAGATGCTTGCTGCAGACGAAAAACTGGTCGCCTACAAGTTCAGCGGTTACTGGAAGGATGTCGGCACTATCGAAAGCCTGTGGGAAGCAAACATGGATTTGCTTGAGGTCACCCCGCCCATCGACATGCATGACACCAGCTGGCGCATATACGCGCGCAACGTGGGCATGCCGCCGCATTATGTCGGAGCCAAGGGAACGGTCACCAATAGCCTCATCAGCGAAGGCGGTGTGGTGGAGGGTGACGTCGTCAGCTCCGTTTTATCAGGCGGGGTTCAGGTGGATGAGGGCGCCCGAGTGATCGATAGCGTGCTCATGCCCGGGGCGCACATAAGAAGCGGCGCCGTCATCACGCGCGCCATCATAGGCGAAAACAGCGTTGTCGGCGAAAAAGCCATCGTCGGGGAAAAAGCCGGAGACATCGCTGTGGTGGGCAACAACACCCATGTCAGCGCCGGCGAAAAAGTTGCCGCCGGCGTACAAGTAGGCGAGTGAGGAGGCGAAGATATGAAAACGAGCATCGTTGGACTCATCTACACGGGCGAACAGTATGAGCGCTTGGAATGCCTGACGCGGGTGCGTTCCGTTGCCGCCCTTCCGGTCCTCGGGCGCTATCGCATGATAGACTTCATGCTCTCGGGTATGGTCAACAGCGGGATCCGCAACGTGGGCATTATTTTGCAGAAGAACTATCAAAGCCTGCTGGATCAATTGGGCAGTGGTAAGGAGTGGGATCTGCATGGCAAGCGTGGCGGCATGACGCTGTTGCCTCCTTTTGCGGGGCAGCGCAACGCCTCCAATTATGAAGGCCTGCTGGATGCGCTCAAGAGCAATCTGTCGTTTCTCAGGCGCAGCCAGGAACGCTACATTGCCGTCACGGACAGCAACATCCTCTATTCCCTCGATTTTGAGGACGTCTTTAAGCAGCATTTGGAATGCAACGCGGATATCTCTCTGGTTTATACCAAAGAGCGCGAGGCGCGGCGCAATGGCGTGGGACGGTATTTGGGCGTTGGGGAAGATCACATCGTCACACATCTTGAAATTGACCCATCCATACCGCGCTACGAAAACACTTATATCGGTGTGTTCCTCATCCGCCGTGAACTCCTTATCGATTTGGTGGACAGGGCGACGTCACAACGCTTCCATCACTTTACGAGAGAGCTGCTTGCAAGAGTGTTGGCAAATGGGGAATACCGTGTCTGCGGCTACGAATACACGCAGAGGTCGTGGCTCATCGACTCGGTGGCAGCCTATTACAAGGCTAATATGGATGCGCTTGACCCTGAGGTACGCAGGATGCTGTTCAACCCCGAGCGCCCCATTTGGACCAAGCTGCGGGATGAGATGCCCACGCGGTATGCCGCAGGGGCGAAAGTGTGCAATTCCCTTGTTGCCGACGGCTGCGTTATTGAAGGTACAGTGGAAGACAGCGTAATATTCCGCGGCGTCACAGTCGCCCCGGGAGCCAGCGTGCGGGGCTGTATCATCATGCAGGACGCCATTATCAGCCGTAACGCCGAACTTGAAAACTGCATCCTGGACAAATTGACCACTGTGCGTGAAGATAAGCGCCTGGTGGCGCCATCTACCTTTCCCATTGTGGTGGGCAAAAATCTGGTGATCTAAATGGGTGCGCGCCTGATTTGACTGCGCGAAGGGTTTTGAAAGGAGTGTATACTGTTGAAGATTCTATTCACCGTATCCGAGTGCGTACCGTTCGTCAAGACGGGCGGCTTGGCAGATGTCGTGGGCGCGTTGGCCCCCGTACTGGCCGAAAAAGGACACGATGTGCGCGTTATGCTGCCCAAATATGCGGCCATTCCGGAGAATTACGTCAACCAAATGAACCACGTGGTGGACTTTGAGGTGGAATTGGGTTGGCGGCGCCAATACTGTGGTATCGAACAGCTGGATATGAACGGCGTCACCTTCTATTTTGTGGATAATCGGTATTATTTTGGGCGCAATTATATTTACGGGCTGGGTGGAGATGAGTATGAGCGTTTCGCTTTCTTCAGCCGAGCCGTGCTCAATGCCCTGCCGCTTATCGGCTTCAAACCCGATATCCTTCACGCGCACGACTGGCAGGCGGGGTTGATCCCGGTACTGCTTAACGCACACTATGCGGCTCTGCCGGCTTACAGTGGCATCAAGACCGTCATGACCATTCACAACCTCCAATATCAGGGCATTTTCGGCATCAAAGAAGTGCAGGACGTGCTGGGGTTGGAAGATGCCATGTTCACCAATGACAAACTGGAGTGTTTCGGCGCCGCAAACTTTCTCAAGGGCGGCATCGTCTACTCAGACGAGATCACCACTGTCAGTCCATCCTACGCAGAAGAGATCCAGACCGCGTACTATGGCGAAAGGCTGGATGGATTGCTCCGGGCGAAAAAAGCGCATGTGACCGGCGTTCTTAACGGGATCGATATGCAGGAATATGATCCGATGGAAGATGGATCCATTGCCCGCACCTATTCCATTGCCGATATATCGGGCAAAGCGGACTGCAAGCGCGCTTTGCAGGAGCAATTGGGGCTGCAGCAGCGGCCCGATGTGCCCATCATCGCCATGGTCGGCCGGCTCAGCAATCAAAAGGGGCTGGATTTGGTGGACTATGTCATCGCGGATATCATGCGCGAGGAAGTTCAATTGGTGTGCCTGGGCATGGGCGATTCCAGGTACGTCAATCTCTTCAGCTGGGCAGAGCAAAACTATCCCGGCCGCGTCGCCGCGCGATTTGTCATGGACCATCAATTGGCGCACCAAATTTACGCGGGAGCCGATATGTTCCTTATGCCATCGCAGTATGAACCCTGCGGGCTCAGCCAGATGATAGCCATGCGCTATGGCACAATACCCCTGGTCAGGGAAACAGGCGGACTGCGTGATACTGTGCTCAGCTACAATGAATTCACAGGCAGCGGCAATGGTTTTAGTTTCTTCAACTACAACGCGCATGATATGCTGCACACTATCCAGCGCGCGCTGCACTATTACTTTAATAAGAAAGACGTCTGGCAGATCCTTCAGGAACGCGGCATGAATGCCGATTTCTCCTGGGAACAATCGGCAGAAACCTATATCAACATTTATCATGGGCTGCTAAATGCAAAAGCCGCCGAGAGTGGCAAACCCACGCGCAAGCCACCCGTCAAGAAGAGTGCTGCCAAGGACAACAAGCCGTCAGACGATGGACCTGCAAAGAACAAGGCAACAGAGAAAAAAACGCCGGCCAAGAAGGCGGCGCGTCCCAAGGAAGCCAACTGATTTAATATGCATCGGGCATCCTCAAGCACGGGTGCCCGAGTTTCGTCTGATAACAAAAAAACCGCTGCAATAGCGGTTTTGGTGGTCTGTACTGGACTCGAACCAGTGACCCCATCGATGTGAACGATGTGCTCTACCAACTGAGCCAACAGACCAAACTAGGCATACAACCTACGGCATCAAGAAAAATACCACAAAAGCAGATGCCCGTCAAGACCAAAATTCCATTCGCGGGAGAATGCATGCGTTTTGCATTTGCTTTAGTTGTCGTTGGGCAAAACTCATGCACCTTTGAGACTGTTTGCGTTGCATGGTACCTTAGGTTGTTGTATACTATTGCTAGTCTCCAGGGGGGTAATTCCCCTACACGTTGAAGAATACCGGCTCGTGGGCCGGGAAAACAGGAGGAAATTATGGTAAGCTCCAAGAAATCTCTCAGAGTGCTCGCTTTCATGATGGTAGCGGTTCTTATGCTCGGCGTGGCGCCCGCTTCTTTGGCGGAAGCACCTGCCAAGGTAAGTATCTGGCACACGTTCACCAAGGGGCAGGAGGAATACATCAACAAAGCTGTTAATGACTTCAACGCATCCCAAAGCAACGTGGTTGTCGAAGCATTGACGCAGCCCTACGCCGGTTTTACCGATTCTGTATACAATGCCGTCAACGAAGGCATTGGTCCGGACATTATCTTCAACTACTCATCCGAAGCTGCCAAGTATGTGGATGCCGGACAGCTGGCTGACCTGTCGCAGTACATTTTTGATGACGAAATCGGGATTGAAGGCTTTGAAACATCTCTGGTCGAGGGTGTGATGAACGGCGAAGTATACGCTTTCTCCGATGGCCTCATCCATTACCTGCCGGCCTATACAACGGGACCGATTCTTTTCTACAATAGAACGATGTTCGAAGAGCTCCAGCTTGAAGTTCCCACCAGTTGGGAAGAGATGGAAGCCGTCTGCGCGATTATCAAGGACAGTAAAGATATGCCCGGCTTCGCCATGGACTCTGTGACCGACTTTGTCCAGATGTTGATTATGGAAGCCCCCAATTCCGGCTACATCGATGTCGAAAACAAGGTTGTCCTGTTTGACACGCAGGAAGTGCGCGCTCAGGTCCAGTGGATGGTCGATATGGTTACCAAAGGCTACTTCGCGATCAAGTCCTCGGGCAACTATTTCTCGGAGGATTTCAATGGCGGCATCATAGCTTCTTACATGGGTTCCAGCGCAGGGTTCCCGTACATTGCGCCCAACGGATTCGAATTCGCCATGGCTCCCGTTCCTGCCGAAAGCTGGTATCCTTCCTGGAACCGCGGTCCTATCGTTTTCTACTATGGCGATGATGCGCGTGCCGAAGGTGCTTATGAGTTTGTGAAGTACTTCATTTCCAAAGACGTCAATGCCGGTTGGGTCGAAGCCGTTATTGCACTGGCGCCCTATGCATGGACAAAAGAAGCCGATGCGTACAAAAAGTATGCCGCTGAAGATACCCCAAGCGGACAGGCCATCAAGGCTGTCGAAGCTAACCTCGGCGTGGTTGGCTCCCTGCCTGCCGTGACAGGTGCCGCGGCGATACGTGACTACCTCAAAGCCGCCATCGACAAGGCTGCCGCGGGTGAAATGACTGTGGAAGAAGCTTGGGGCGAGTGTGTCACACTGTCCAACGCTGCCTTGCAGGGCAAGTAATGTTTTCCAGGGGGGTTGCTGTTCATTCGGCAGCCCCCCTTTCTCTTTGGATTTGTCATTGCTTTGCCCGTAAACGGGTAAGGCAATGATTTTAGTACAACGCACCATATAAGCGAGGGGTATCATGCGGGTAGAGATGAAGGGCCTTACCAAGCACTTTGGGCCGACCAAAGCGGTGAACGACTTTTCGGTAGCGCTGGATGATGGGGAGCTTATCTGCCTCCTTGGCCCTTCGGGTTGCGGCAAGAGCACGGTGCTTAACATGCTGGCAGGCATACTGCCGGTAACCGGCGGCCAAATCTTTTTTGACGGTGAAGACGTAACGGCGTTGCCGCCTGAACAGCGCGGTATCGGTTTGGTTTTTCAAAACTATGCGCTGTACCCTCACATGACAGTGCTGGGCAATATCACTTTCCCCTTGGAAATCCAGAATGTGCCAAAGGATGAACGCATCCGTCGCGCGACCCAGATGGCACACCTGATGCACATGGAGAAGTTGCTGGACCGCAAACCCAAGCAATTGTCGGGCGGGCAGCAGCAGCGCGTCGCGATCGCGCGCGCACTGGTAAAAAATCCCAGACTGCTGCTGCTGGACGAACCGCTGTCCAACCTGGACGCGCGGCTGCGGCTGGAAATGCGGGAGGAGATCCGGCGCATTCAGCTAAAGACGCAGGTGACGACCATTTTTGTCACGCACGATCAGGAAGAAGCCATGTCCATATCCGATCATATCGTGCTCATGAAGGACGGCTACTTGCAGCAGTACGATAAACCGCAAGAACTCTACAATGAACCCGACAACCAGTTCGTCGCAGACTTTTTGGGCAATCCGCCCATCAATAATTTTCCGGGTATCGCCGGGGATGGCCATTTTATTATGGCAAGCGGCGCTAAGTTCCTGTGTCCCGGTATCCAGCGCGTACCGCAAGGACGCGCCATCAATCTGGCGGTGCGGTCGGAAAGCTTTGTGGCCCAGGAGCAGGCGGCGCCGCAGCACATGGCGGCCGCCGTGGAAAGCCTTTATCAACTGGGCAAGGAAGAAATGGCTTTGCTGGAATTTGGCGGGACGTCTTTCCGTGCTTACATTGCATATGAAATAGGGATCAAGCCGGGCCAGACGCTTCATTTGAGCCTCAAGGAGCGCGGCGTGTTCTTCTTTGATGCGGCAACGGGGGATAGGTACTGATGACGCAGAAACAAACGGCGGGCAATCTGTTTGTTCGGCCCAAGCGGCATTGGGGAGCAAAGCGGATTATCATTCATATAGCTGTTTTTACGCTTGTCGGCACCTTCATCCTGAGTGCCGGGATTTTTGGCCGGGTTACGCTAAAAGGCAGGGCGGACGAGTATCTTGTCAGCACCCGCGTGGATACACTGCATTTGGACGGCATGGATGCGATAAAAAGCGCCATGCAATCTGTGGTGGATGATGCTGCTGTGCGACGCGCCGTGGATCAGGCGGCAACGTCCAGAAAACGAACACTCAAAACGACCATCATCCGCATGATTGCACAGGGGGAAGAGGACGCCGCTGTCCTGCAGGCGGTGGCGGACGCCATGCTCACTGCCGCGCAGGATAGGATTGAAGATCATGGTGCCTATTTAGCGGTGGAAAAGGCGTTGGGCGAACAGCTCGATGGGATCAAGGCTTCCATCAGCGAATTGTCAAATGAACGGCTGCCTCAAATCACCCTGACAGATGTGCGAAAGGCTTTGTCGGTCACCACGCAGTATTATCCCTTTATGTTTTACCATGTGGCGCTGATCACCGCGGGGTCGGCGCTGCTCCTTGCGGCGGCAGTACTGCTTTACATCTGGATACGGTTTGATGAAGAAAACAAGAGGCGCGTGGCAGAGTGGCTGGAGCCCATGGACTATCTGGCACCCTTCATGGTGGGCATATTGTTATTCACCTTATACCCCGTGGTGCGCGTCGTCGTAATGAGTTTTCAGGAGCGTTTTCGGCTGGACGGCTCCTATACCGGTTGGGGTATCGGCAACTATGAATACGTACTCAAGGGTATTGAAGGTACCTCCAATTACTTTGTGCAGGGCGTGCGGAACACGGTACTGTACGTGCTGTATACCGTGCCCGCGTCCACGGCGCTCGCCATCGTGATCGCGTATTTGCTCAATCAGAAATTGCGCTTGTCCGCCCTTTTTCAGACCGCATACTTTCTCCCTATGGTCACTTCCATCACGGCGGTGGGCCTTGTGTGGCGGTGGATATTCAACCGAGACTTTGGCGTACTCAATGCACTGCTGATGCTCTTTGGAATGGACAAAATTAATTGGCTGCAGGAAGCGGCGAACTCCCTGATGGTCATGGTTATCTTTGGCATTTGGAATACTCTGCCTTTTACCATTATCCTGCTGCTCAGCGGCCTTCAGAACATTGATGAGGCCTACTACACCGTTGCCAGGGTGGACGGCGCGAAAGCTTTGCGCATCTTCAGGCGCATCACCGTGCCGCTGCTGGCACCCACTATCGGGCTGGTACTGACCATCAACAGCATTTCCGCGTTCAAGGTATTTGCTGAGGTAACCGTGCTGTTTAACGGCAGCCCGGGACCCGCCTACAACATGTATACGGTGGTGTATTACATCTACGAGATGATGCACCAGCGGCTGGAGCTCGGCCGCGCGGCGGCGGCTGCCATCGTTCTTTTCGTGTTCATTTTCCTTTTCACCGTGGCGCAGCGCTACATTCAGCGAAAGTGGAATTACGTGTAAAGGAGGATGAATATGGATAAACGCGGCAAAAAAATCGCAGGCACGATGCTGTACGTTCCCGGCGTCCTCCTGATGGTGTTGGGGATCATCTACTTGCCAATCACGGCAAGTATGTCATTGGCTGTCGCGGCTGCCCTTGGGGGTGCGGCCATGACAGCAGCGGGGCTGTATCTGAACCATTCACACAAGACAAAAACCCTGACGGCGCGGACTGTCCGTTATGTGTTGCTGTCCCTTGGCGCGGTCATTATGATGTTTCCCTTTTACTGGATGTTATCTTCTGCTTTCAAGACGTCAGCGGAAATGAATCTTTTTCCTCCCAGCATGGCCCCCAACAATTGGTTTGACTACGGTAATTTCGTGGTGGCGTTTGAAACCGCCCCCTTCGCGCGGTACTTCATGAACTCCGTTATTGTAGTATTGTCCAGCGTTGTCATCACGGCATTCACGACGATCCTGGGTGCCTTCGCGTTTTCCCGGCTCAAGTTTCCAGGCAAGGAGATCCTGTTTTCCCTTCTGCTGAGCATGATGATGGTGCCCTTTGAGATATTGGTCATTACCAATTACCAGACCATCGTCAAGATCGGGCTTAGCGACACGCTGTACGCGCTGGTCCTGCCCTTTATCAGCAGCATTTTTTACACCTATATTCTGCGCAATTTCTTTTCATCCATCCCCGACGGGCTGTATTGGTCAGCGCGGGTGGACGGTTGCACCAACTGGCGTTATCTGTGGAAGATCATGGTGCCCATCGGGCGGCCGGCGCTTATGACCATCATCCTGCTCAACGCAATGGCGTCCTGGAACAGCTTCATGTGGCCGCTGCTGGTTATCAAGAGGGATACGAACCGCACACTGCCCTTTGGCTTGTATTCTTTTACAACTGAAGTGGGCGCCAACAATGAACTGCTCATGGCGGCCTCCTCAGTGGTGGTGATGCCTATGATCCTGTTGTTCTTCCTCGCCAGAAAACAGATCGTCAACGGCGTAGCGCGCGGCGGCATCAAGGGGTGACAAGGGGATCGATGCTGAAACTCGTTGTGGGCGCCCCGTTTTTCGCAGGACGCCATCGAACCGGGGCATCGGAATCACGCAAAGAGCCGCCCCCGCCAAGGAACGGCCCTGGTGCTGACTGACAGCGGAAACGTGAATTTTGAGTTTATCTCATGAGAGGGAATGGGTTTGCCCATGCGCGCAGGCTGTTTTCGTCTTCCAGAACAACACGGATATAGGTCTCTTTCCACTGAGGCTGTAACGCGTATTCAGCGTAGATGATGCCATCCCCCTCCACGCAGCGGGCGGGGGCGTACGGCGCGTTGGTATGGAACACAACGCGCCGTACCTTGCTGCAGTAAACACGCACAATATCGTTTTCGTAGGATATCTGCGTGAATCTCGGCCCCTGCGAGGCATAAAAAGCGCGGTCCTTCAGCGCTCGCGTGAGCGCCAGGGCCGTGTTTTCGTGGGCATTGACCATAGTAAAAGAACAGCACGCGTCCCCGTTGTACCAATGCGCGTCGTCCGACGCGGTAGTGGGGAGTAAGAGGCCATGGGTGGCGGCAACGTCAAGCAGGGAAGTCGAATCTGCCCGGTCCGGGTTCCAGGGCGGCCTGGAGGTGCTGTTGAAAATTTCGGCGGCAGCCAGGTTTTTAAGGGAAAGAATCATCTCCAAAGTATTCAGCGACCAATTCGGATGCGCCAGGATGGCTTCGCCGCCAAAATGGCGAATGGCGTCGATGCCTGCTTGCGGCCCGGAAGTCCAGGGGGCTGTTTCGACGCCGCGTGTCATCCCGATACCCAGCAAATGGATAACCTGCAAGGGCATTGTGTAGTCCAGTTCGATGCCGGGCAGAAGAAGCATGTTTTTGTATATATCCTGATCGGCCGTGCACTTGCGGTGGTCGGTAATGGCCAAAAAATCATACCCGTTGCCGGCGTAAAGTGCCTTCACCTCTTCAGGGGTCAGTCTGCCGTCGGACATAGAGGTGTGGGCATGCAGATTGCCTTTGTAAAAGTTCTTACCTTCATCAAACAAAAACATGGGTGTCCACCTTTCTTGCGGCTGAACCGCATGCATGCATGATACCATCGGCCGGACCTTGTCCGCAAGAGCTTTGCAGTGACGCTAATCTTTACGCTGGCAAGGTTTTATGCTATACTTCGTGCAGTATCCATACGTGTCGGAGGTCGGAATGGACTTCATTGAAGTTATTGAAAGCAAGAAGCTGGGCAAGAAGCTGACGGACGAACAGATCGATCTGTTCGCCCGTGCCGCCGCATCCAAAGATGCCAAAGATTATCAGCTGGCTGCCCTCCTGATGGCTATCCGCCTTAACGGTATGGATGCGCGCGAAACCGCGTCGCTTACCATATCTATGGCACGCACCGGGGATATGCTTAAGCCCGATGTTGGGGGCATTCCTGTAGACAAGCACTCCACCGGCGGCGTCGGGGATACGACTACCTTGGTGCTGGTGCCGCTGGTGGCAGCATGTGGTGGCAAAGTGATCAAGATGAGTGGCCGGGGTTTGGGCCACACCGGGGGCACCATCGACAAGATGGAGAGCATCCCCGGCATGCGCGTGGAACTGCCCGAAGAAGAGTTTATTGCCATTGCCAGGCGTGTGGGCTGCTGCGTTGTGGGACAGACAAGTGAATTGGTCCCCGCGGACAAGCGGCTGTATGCGCTGCGGGATGTAACCGCCACAGTTGATTCAATCCCCCTGATTGCGTCCAGTATCATGTCCAAGAAACTGGCCGGCGGCGCACAGGGCATCGTGCTGGACGTTAAAGTGGGCAGCGGTGCTATCATGAAAACGGTGGAACAGTGTATCGCGTTGTCCCAAATGATGGTGGATATCGGTGTACGCAGCGGCCGCGATGTGGTTGCCCTTATTACCCACATGTATGAACCGCTGGGGTCGCACGTCGGCAACGCACTGGAAGTAAGGGAAGCGATCGACGTTTTGTCCGGGCGGACAAGCGGTCCGCTGCTTGAAGTCTCTTTGCTGCTGGGAGAACAGATGCTGATATTGTCACGCTTGGCGGATGACGCGGCGTCGGCAAGAGCCATGCTCCTCAAGAAGCTGGAAGACGGCAGCGGTCTTGCCAAACTGCGCGAAATGATCCAAGCGCAGGGCGGAGACGGCAGGGTGTGCGATAACTTAAGCCTGTTGCCCCAAGCGCAGGCACAAATGCCCGTTCTATCCCGAGCCGACGGCCATATCTCGGCGGTGGACGCTGAAACCGTAGGACGTGCCGCGCAGTCATTGGGGGCCGGACGCCGGACCAAAGAAGACATCATTGACCCGGCCGTTGGGCTGGTTATGCATAAACGCATTGGGGATTTCGTGTGCCGGGGAGAAACGGTTGCCACATTATTCGTCAATGATCCCAAGAATGCCAAAACCGCTGCGGACTTGGTGCTCGGAGCCATTACCCTCAGCGACGGACCCGTAAAGACTGCGCAGCTTCTCTTTGCGCAAGTAACTAAAGACAGGACGGTTACTTACACATGAAAAACAGAATACCAAAAATACTACTGGTTGGACTGGCAATCATTTTGCTGGTCATCGTCATAGTCCTCTTAATCAATAAGGTGCCCGAACAGGAAGCACCTCCGACCGTTACGACGGAAACAACGCAGCGGCCTACGCAGGCTTTGACCGATTCACCTACCGTTGAGCCGATCGAAGTGGAGACTGAAGCACCAGAGGATGTTTCAACTGAAGTTCAAACCGAAGCACCGATAGGGGATTCAGTGGTTGTAGAAGATATCCCTAACTACTTTGGATTGGTTAATACTACTGACATCTACGGCGAACCATTTGATCCCGCTCAGTTTGCAGACATGCCTATCATCATCAATATTTGGGCGGATTGGTGCGGCCCGTGCTTGAGCGAGATGCCCGCACTTGAAATTCTGGCAGAAGAATATAAGGATCGCGCCATGCTGGTGGGACTGCTGGCCGAAGGCGTGGAAGTGACGGCAGAGAATACGCTGGCGGTTGTGCAGGACAAGCTGGACGGTGCGCAAAAGGTCTATGAATCGCTGGCGATCACCTATCCAACTATCGTGCCGGACGAATTTCTTTACACCATCATGAGTCAGACAGGCCTCAAGGCGTTCCCGACGACGTGGTTTGTGAATGCGGACGGCTACATTATCCATATGGTGGAAGGTTCCATGTCGGAAGACAATTGGCGCAAAACCTTCGACTCAGTCTTGGAGTTTATCGAAAATCAGCCGGAGGTGACGGATGCTCCGTAAGCGGGCGTGGGCGGGATTGATGGTGATAGGCGCCGCACTGGTTATCGTGGGTGTGGCGCGGGGTGAGACTGTGGTCGTGCTGCAAAAGGCGATACGCATTTGTTTGGAGTGCATTGGCATTGGATAAAGGAACAGTCAGAAAGCACATCAAGTATCGCTACATTATTCAGCTGTTTTTTGCGGCTGTCACCAACAGCTATGTGACGGGGTTTGCCGCCGGCAAGATCTATCAGGGAAACTTGAAGCTGCTGTGCCACCCCGGTCTCAACTGCTATTCGTGCCCGGGCGCGGTATTGTCTTGCCCCATCGGCGCGCTGCAGGCGGTTATCGGCAGCCGCGCATTTTCATTTTCCGCCTACGTGTTTGGAACGATACTGGTGTTCGGTGCGCTCATGGGGAGAGCGGTTTGCGGTTTCTTGTGTCCCTTCGGACTTATTCAGGAAGGGCTTTACAAAATTCCCTTTCCAAAGAAGATCAACCGCTTCAGGGGGGACAGGCCGCTAAGGCGGCTCAAGTATGTGATGCTGCTCCTATTGGTCGTTATTCTTCCCATGACGATCAACAACGCCGCAGGCAACGCCACGCCATACTTTTGTAAGCTAGTATGCCCCGCGGGGACGCTGGAAGGCGGCGTGCCGTTAGTGCTCCTAAGCCGGAGCGGCGGTACGGCGCTGTCAGCGGGCGGGTTTGAAGGGCTTTCGGGTCTCAGTGAAAGCATCGTGCGGCCGGGTGTGATAAATGTTCCCACCACAGGATATCAGATCGGTCTTTTGTTCTGGTGGAAGTTTTCCATTTTGGCGGCCGTCATCCTGCTGTCGATCATCAATTATCGACCCTTTTGCAAGTATCTGTGTCCGCTGGGTGCTTTGTACGGGATGCTCAATCCGGTGGCCCTGTACCGTTTGCGACTGGACGGGGATGCATGCATCCATTGCGGCAAGTGTTCCAAGGCGTGCAAAATGGCCTTGGATCCCGTGCGGGAAACCAATCACTCGGAATGCGTGCGCTGCGGGGATTGCGTGAAAGTGTGCCCCACGGGCGCACTGGATATGGGGTTTGGAGATGGAAAACTAACGAAACTGAATGAAACACGGCACCATAATGCAGCCACAGCCCGGGCGGGCGGAAAGGAACGACAATGAAAAAGTTGCTTGTATTCATACTCGTGCTCGCACTGATGATCCCCGCGGCCGCGGAAAATTCGGCGGCGCCAAAACCCCTTGAGGTGGAGGAGCTCAACGCCTGGACACAAAGCCTTTTGGAGCGCGCCATTAGTGATAAGCTGCAGGTACTAGACACACCCGAAGGGCTGCAAGCGCATGGGCGCGGCTATTCCGTATTCCCCGCCAGCCGGGATCTGAGCCCGGATACGCTTTTGCTGGGCGCTGTGATCGACGGTGAGTCCATCGGTGTGCAAGGGCTTACCGGCCCGCGCGTGAGCTTGGTGACCCAGGCGGTGGAGGCCATTTTGGCAGCGTTCCCCAATGATAACCCATCCCTCATGGGAAGCGAGGAAGCGGCGGTACTCTATCTGCGCGGCGCCTTTCCCCAGCCGGTTCTGACCGGCATGGTATACAGGGACGGTCAAAACATCACGCTGGTGGAATTTGCTATTTTCACGCCCAATACGCACTCCGTTGATCGCTCCGGTATTCATTTTACCGCGCAGGATGGCTTCATTACCGCCATTCGCTATTTCGGCGCCGAGAGCGTTCCTATGGCAGAAGCAACGCAGCATCTGAACGACCTGGCGGCGCTGCAGGAGGAGAAGGCGTATTTTTCTTTCGATACGTCCAACCCGTCTCAAATGCAGCGGGAGGATCTCGTCTTTGGCGGACTGGACTTTTTGGATCTGGATCCAATAACCGCCGTTGGCGTGTTTGGTGAGCCCGTAGCGACGGAAACAGCGGAAGATTCCAACGGCGACCGGATTGAGATCGTACAGTGGGAACCATTGAACATCACCTTCATTTATGACAAGGACGGCAATTTCCTGCGCGCACAGCAGGCAACAGTGCATGGAATGCTGGAAGGTCCGCGCGGCTTGCGCCTTGGGGAGGGCATGCTCAAAGTGCTGTACCGTTTCTTCAACGAATCAGAAACCTTGAATACCGCCCAAGTGGCGCTTTACGGAGATACCGAAAACACCCGGGAACCATACGGCGTGCTGCTGCAGGATGAGGGCACCGGTACCCTGCATTATTCGGTACCGATGGGAGAAGGATCCGTGCTGTTCAGCTGTCTGTTTCTGGATGAGGAACTGGTCGAGATGAGTTTCACCAGGCAATGATTTGCTTGGGTCCCGGGGCGCGAAGACGCGCCCCGCCTTTTGCTGTAAACACCTTAGTATGGAGGAGCCGCGATGAAGATCGATCTGACCTGTCCTGTAGAACTCTGGCACTTCAAACTGCCGAGCGAGCGGAATTCTTTTGTATCCCTTCAATTGTTCAATTTGGGGGATAAGACGGTCAACAGTATTCAGGCGGCCTATTTGTGTTTTGACGAACATGGTGAAAGGCTGTCGCGCCAATTGGAGAGGGTGCAGGGCCTTCGTGGTGAAGTGCGCAGTTCGTTTGAAATGCAGGTGCTGATCGAAGACGGCTTAAGGGCGTCGAGCATGGAGTTCATTATTGAGCGCGTCTGGTTCGATGATGGCACCATCTGGCGGCGCAATCCCGGCGGCATGACGGAATACGCGCCCAATTTTCTTCCGCGGGGACGGCGCCTGGAGGTACTGCAATATTTGGCCGGGACTGACGCGCTGGGCTATCCCAGCGATCAGGGGGCGGTGTGGGTGTGTGTTTGCGGACGGCCCAACCCTGCCAGCCGGACGGATTGCGCCAGGTGCGAGCGCGACAAGCATGCGACATTTACGCAGTATAATGAAGCCGCGGTGGAGAAAATCATCTTCGAGAGGCAGAGCGCTCTGGAAGAAAAGGCGCGCAAAGCCCGTGAAGAAGCCGGACGCATGCAACAGGAGCGCGAAGAACATGAGTTCAAGCAAAGAAAACGCCGCAAGCGCATTACGGCAACCCTGATCACGACGCTTGTTTTGGCCGCGGCGGCGTACGGTATTTACTTCCATGCCATCCCCGCGTACCGCTACTATCAGGCGGACAAGCATATCCAAACAGGCGAGTATGAAAAGGCAAAAGCCGCGTTCCTTGAAATCGCCACTTACAGTGACAGCTTGGAGCGCGTGAATGAAGCGAACTACAAAAGCGCTCTTGAGTCCATGGAAACAGGTACACTTACCTCTCTTTTGACCGCGCAGGAAGGCTTTGACCTTCTGGGCGATTACCTGGACAGCGCTGCCCTGGCAATGGAAGCGCGCTATTTGCGTGCCGAAGCGCTGCTTCGTGCCAAGACGTTTAATGAAGCCATCGTGCTGTTTGAAGAACTGGGCAGTTATAAGGAGGCTGAGAACAGAGTACTGCAAAGCCATTATGAATGGGCGCAGGATATGCTCTCGAGGCTCGAGTATGATGCGGCGCGCGAGAGGTTCTTGTCGCTGGGCGATTATGAGGACAGCGTGCTTATGGCGCAGGAGTGCCTTTTCAGGCCCGCTCTTGCGGCCATGGAAGACAAGGATTATGCTGAAGCCATAAGGCTGTTTACCCTGTTGCCCGAAAGGCAGGACGCGCGGCTCAAGTTGCCCGAAGCGCACTACTTGTGGGGAGATCAGCTTTTTGTTCAAAGTGAATACGATCTGGCGGCGGAACAATTCCTGTCTGCCGGGGATTACAAAGACGCGTGGCGGCGCGCGACGGAGTGCCTCTACCAGCCGGCGGTAGAGAAGTTTGAAGCGGGGGAATATGCTCAGGCGAAGGAAATGTTTGACAAGATCCCCACTTTTGAAGACGCAGCGCGTTTGAGTGAAGAGAGTTCCTATCAGATGGGTGTCCTTGCCCTCAAGGCAGGCAACCATGAAGAAGCCATTGCCCACTTTGAACAAGCGCCCGGAGTTGCTTTGGCGCAACAATTGCTGAAGGAAGCCAACTACCAGGCGGGGCTTAATCAGCAGCAGGCGGGTGGTTATGAGGCGGCTGCGGAATACTTCCGCGCAGCGGGAGACTATCAGGACGCCGTCGTTTTGTCACAGGAAGCGCTTTACACTGCGGGCATCGCGGCGTCCAACGCCAAGGACTTTGTCAAAGCGGTGGAAGTTTTCCTAAGCCTTGGAGAGTATTCCAACAGCGCGGAAGAATTGCAGCGCGCAATGTACAATCGCGCGGTAACGGCGCTGGAAAACGAGGAATATGAAAGCGCTGTGCAGCAGTTTTCGGCTCTGGATGATTACGAAAAGAGCGCGGAGCACTTGCGGGAAGCCAAGTATCAATTGGCCCTGCAATCTTTGCAGCAAGGCGATACGGCGGATGCGGCCACGCAGTTCAGCGCGCTGGGAGACTATAAGGACGCCGGGGAACAGTATAAGGAAAGCGTCTATCAGAAAGCCAAAGAGCTGCTTGATAATGAACAGCCTGTTGCAGCTTCCCCCCTGCTAAGCGAGATACAGGGGTACAAGGACGCGACTGATTTATTCCAATCAGTGACCTACGCGGCAGCGCAAAACTTGGAGATATCAGGCGACCTGGGACGTGCGGCGGAACTGTTCGCGAGCCTTGGAGACTATCAGGACGCGCGCGAACAGAGCGAAGCTGCTTATGATGCCTACTACCAGGAAGCCTATGAGCGGGCGCAGCAGGCCATCACGGCGAGGGATTACAAGACAGCCATCGAGGCGCTGGCACCGCTCGATCGGGAAAATCCCGGCGAAAAGTACAGCAATGTGGATGTGATGTACAAAGATGCCGTATACCGCCACGCGGAAGAACTCTATGAGCAGGGCAAGGCTTACGAAGCGCTTCCCTTTTATCGCAGCATCGCGGATTATCGGGACGTGTCCTCCAAGAAGCTCACGCGCTACGCTTACCGCATACTGGGTAAGTGGGAAAGCACCAAGGGTGTGCTGATGGAATTCAGGGAAGACGGCAGCTGTACCATCGATGGACGCGAAATGTTTTTCCTGGCGGCGCTTTATCGCTTGTCTACCGGGGATTTGCCCGGCGAGCTTTCCTATACCCACAATATCGTCCGCTTGACTGACACGGGCATGACCCTGCGGGATGAAAGTACACAAAAGATTTTCAAAATGACGAGGGCTGATTAATGCAGCACCTGATTGCCCGTTACAAAAAGGCGATAGAGGGGGAAGGAGAAAGTTACATACCCGCGCTGGACGGTGTGCGCGCGTTGATGGTGCTGCTGGTCGTTTCCTTTCACATTTGGCAGCAAAGTTGGCTTACACCCGTTATTGCCTTAGGCGGTATTCACTACAGCGCGGATTACATCCTGCGCTCGGGCTATCTGTGGGTGGACGGTATGCTCCTGCTTAGCGGGTTCCTGCTGTATTTGCCTTTTGCCTATGCCAAGGAAAAAGGCGGTCCGTCCCCACAGGTTGGACACTTCTACCTTGGCCGCATTGCGCGGATTGTGCCAAGCTATCTTTTGAGCATTTTGGTTATGCTGCTGGCGGTTGCCCTGCCGCGCCAAGCCTACTCAAACACGGGAGACATGGCGAAAGATCTCTTGGCGCACCTGTCTTTCACGCATAACCTGTTCAGACAGACCTACTACGCGACACCGCTTAACGGCGCCCTGTGGACGCTGGCTGTGGAAATGCAGTTCTACCTCGTTTTTCCTTTATTGGGGCGTGCTTTTCGCAGGCAGCCTGTTATCACCTACGTGAGCATGACGGGCGTGGCGTTTCTTTTTAGGGGGTACGCCGCTCAGCTGCCTGATACGGGTATGTGGTTTAACCAGATGCCCGCTTTTTTGGATGTCTATGCCAACGGTTTTGTGGCAGCGTCAGTTTTTGTGTCTCTAAAAAAACGCATGAAAGAGGACAAGTGGACGCGCATACTGTTGTCAGTGTGCGCCGCTGCCGCTGTACTCATTATCCTTGACATGTGCTGGAAGCAATCGATGGAATCGGGGCAGCAGCAGATCCGACTGGGGCAAATGCGCAGGCGCTATCCTTTGTCGGTTTTCATCGCGTTATTAATGGTGGGCGTTTCGCTGGGACTGGGCGGCATACGCGTCATGCTGGGCAACCGCATTACACGCGTGTTGTCGCAAATATCCTACCAGATGTACATCTGGCATCAGGTGCTGGCGGTGCAGCTTAGGCGCTGGGGCGTTCCGCCAAGTAATAGTGCCACCCCCAATGTGGATCAGGAGAGGACCTGGCAAGTGGGTTATGTGATCATTTGTTATGCGGGCGCCCTGATCATATCTTGCCTGGTGACTTATCTGTTTGAACGCCCCATTGTCAGGCGGTTTAGAAAACTAAAGTAAACGTGGAGGATTATTATGAGGGACGATCGACTGAAAAAGCTCGTAGACCAGTTGGTGGAATACTCTTGCGACGTGCAGCCGGGGGAAAGGGTGTTGATTGAAGATCGCGGCATCGCGCCGGACTTTGACGCGGCATTGGTTGAAAAGATATATGCTGTAGGCGGTATCCCGCTTGTGCAATTGGTCGATCTTAAGGTTGATCGCGCGATGATGATGGGCTGCACAAAGGAACAGCTTGAGTGGGTGGCGGATATCGATGCCGAACGCATGGCGGGATGTCAGGCGTATATTGGTATCCGCGGGGGCGGAAACGCTTCTGAAAGCGCCGACGTGCCAAGCGAAAAGGGCAAACTGTACGCCCTCCACTATGCAAAGAAGGTCCACAGCGAGATCCGCGTGCCCCACACCAAGTGGGTGGTATTGCGCTATCCGACCGACGCCATGGCGCAAAAGGCGGGCATGAGCACCGAAAAATTCGAAGATTACTTTTTCCGTGTCTGCAACATGGATTACTCCAAAATGAGCCGCGCCATGGACGCGTTGGTCACGCGCATGATGGCGACAGATAAGGTGCGCATACAAGGCCCGGGAACGGATTTGACTTTTTCCATCAAAGGGCAGCCTGCCATCAAGTGCGACGGCAAACTCAATATCCCCGATGGTGAGGTGTTTTCCGCGCCCATACGCGACAGTGTATTTGGCACACTACAGTTTAATACTCCCTCCGCCTACCAGGGCGTAACGCATGAGAACATCCTTTTGACTTTTGATAAGGGGCAGATCGTTAAAGCGACAGGCAGCCATGAAGCGCTGCTCAACCAAATTCTGGATACCGATGAAGGTGCCCGGTATATCGGCGAATTCGCCATCGGTGTGAACCCCTATATCACCACGCCCATGAAGGACACATTGTTTGATGAAAAGATCGCCGGATCCTTCCATTTCACGCCCGGCAACTGCTATGACGAATGCCCCAACGGGAACCACAGCGCCATCCATTGGGATCTGGTGTGCATCCAAGCGCCGGAATATGGCGGAGGCGACATGTTTTTTGACGGGCAGCTCGTTCGCCATGACGGTCTTTTTGTAACGGAAGGTCTTCTGGGGCTCAATCCCGACAATCTCAGGTAGTGACCGGCTGACAGATGTCAAGGGCCAATAGGCGAGAAGCTGAAATATCTTGCCGTCGCCGCTATCCTTGACAGGAAACGTTTCGTTGCCGTGAAGGGTTTTATACGGTGTCCTTGACGAAATCACCGTAAATGCATTTTGCGAGGAGAATTTATGCGCTGCGAACAAATCAAGGTGCCGCTAAAGGGTGCCGCTCCTGATGCTGTATTGTCCACGTATATTTTGGATAACCATGAAGAAGTGGACATCGCGCGGAAAAGGCCGCTTATCCTCATTTGCCCGGGTGGCGGGTACCAATTCCGCTCGTTCCGCGAAAGCGAGCCGGTCGCTGTACGCATGCTGGGGTTGGGATATCACGCCGCGGTGCTCCGGTATGATGTGGCGCCCGTTACGTTTCCCGCGCAGCTGCTGCAGACGTTGGGCGCCATCGCTTGTGTCAGGCGCCATGCCGAAGAATGGAATGTTGATGATAACAAGATCATCCTGATGGGCTTTTCCGCGGGGGGGCATCTTGCCGCGTCGGCGGGGGTCTTCTGGTCCCGCCCGCACTATTCCCGGCTGCTTGATCTGACGCCTGCTGAAGTGCGACCGGGTGCGCTGGTATTGTCCTACCCCGTTATCACCGGCGGGGAACACGCGAACCGCCCTTCTATCGACAATCTTCTGGGCGATACGAACAGAATGTATCTGGATACCGTATCACTGGAAAATCAGGTAAATGAACAAGTTCCGCCTTGCTTTATATGGCATACGGGGGATGATGCGGTCGTGCCTGTGGAAAATGCCATCCTGTTGGCTTCCGCGCTGCGCAAAAGCGGCGTTCCCTTTGAACTGCATATTTTCGCCGAGGGCCCGCACGGCCTCAGCCTGTCCAATCAGGAAGTCTACGGAACAAATCACAGCGAAAGCATACGCCCTCGTGCCGCGAAATGGGTCGGACTCATGGACGCCTGGCTTAGGCAGTTGTGATAAATCGTTTGGGGCTGTACGTGCATGTCCCTTTCTGCGCGAAAAAATGTGCGTATTGTGATTTTCCTTCCTGGCCTGGCAAACTGGCTCTGCAAGCGCAATACGTTTCCCGCGTGCGCGAAGAGATCCTTCGGCGCGGACGCGAAGCCGGGCGGCCGCCTGCCGACACCGTCTTTTTTGGCGGAGGTACGCCATCCCTCATCAGACCGGAGCTTCTTGGCCTATTGCTCAAGTCGCTTTACGAGGCTTTTGACATAGCGCCCGATGCCGAAATTACCTGCGAAGCCAACCCCGGCATGTTGTCTCACGCGTTTCTGGACGCGGCGGTATCAGGCGGCGTCAACCGCTTGTCTATCGGCGCGCAAAGCAGTCACGAACAGGAACTAAGGGTCCTGGGCAGGCAGCACGATTGGGAGAAAGTTCAGCAGGCGGTACACGACGCGACTTCTGCCGGTATCAGCAACGTCAATATCGATCTGATGTTTGGCCTGCCGGGGCAGAGCAGGGCGTCCTGGGAAGAGACCCTCCTGCGCACTTCGGATCTTCCGCTTGAGCATATAGCCTGCTATGGGCTCATCATAGAAGACAACACCCCGCTCAAAGCGCGTTTTGACCGTGGGGAACTCCAATTGCCCGAGCCGGAAGAAGAGCGCGAAATGTACAACTTGGCTATCAGCCTATTGAAGAGCCGGGGAATACATCAATACGAGATCAGCAATTTTGCCCGCCCCGGTTCCGAATGTCGCCATAACATTGGCTGCTGGACACGCGTGCCGTATTTGGGCTTCGGGTGCGCCGCGCACAGCCTCCGGGATACCGGGACCCGCCTGCAGAATCCCGACTCCCTTGACGACTACCTGGCCAATTCAGAGGCGGGACAAATCCACTTGGACAAGCAGGAACAGATGTTTGAACAAATGATGCTGGGGCTGAGGATGACGACAGGCGTCAGTGACGAAGCGTTCCAAAAAGCCTTTGACATCGGCATTGCGCGGGCGTTTGGCAAGCGGCTCCACCCTTCCCTAAGCCGAGGCCTGACACGGTGGACGGATGACGGTTTCTTTTGCCTGACTGACAAGGGTATGGACCTCATGAACACGGTGCTCCTTGACTTGATGCCGTAACGTGCCCTAAAATGAATGTGTGAGTGCAATAAACCGGCCTGTTCATCCGTTAGATGGGTAAGCACGAACCGGAGGAGGAAACCCCATGAATCGTATCAATAGATTTCTGGCCGTTTTTTTGGCGGCGATCCTGATAATGTCTTTAGTCCCCATCACACAGGCGAAAGCGGAGCATCGCCTGTTTGCCATGGTCAGCGGCACCTCAAGCCTCAATGTGCGCAGCGGCCCGGGTACGGGCTATTCGTGGCTGGGACGTGTTAAAGGCGGCGGATGGGTGGAAGTGCTGGAAAATTACGGGGATTGGTATTTGGTGAATGTGTTGGCCCAATCCCTCACGGGGTATGTGAGTTCGCGGTACCTCAAGACTGCGGGGGGAAGCGGTGCTGGCGGAACAGCCATTGTCAATAACCCCGTACCCGGCCAATTTCTTAATTTGCGGCAATACCCTTCCTTGACAGCCCCGGTTTTGGGCATTTATTATAACGGCGCAGTCGCCTCGGTGCTGTCGGAAAGCGGCGGGTGGTATTATGTGCAGATCGAAGGCAAGCTTGGTTATTTCAGGGGCGAGTACCTTTTGTTTGCAGGCGGAAGCGGCTCTTCCAAAGCCGGCAGCGTATATTCCGCCAACGGCGGTTCCGTTAACCTTCGCTCCGGCCCCGGCTATGGCTTTTCCGTGCTTGGCCAATATCGTCCCGGCACTTCGGTTTCCGTTCATTTGCAGGGTGACCCTTTCTGGTACATTACTGTTGGCTCGCGCAGCGGCTTTATGGATAAGAAGTTTCTGCGTCTGGGCAGCGGCGGCGGTGATGGAGGCGGCGGCGCTGCCGGTACCGGCATTGTCACCCATACGGGTAGGCGCCTAAACTTAAGGGAACAACCTTCCACGTCTGCGCGCGTTATTGGGCAGTACGCGGGGGGAACGGAACTGATCATCGATTCTCAGGGCGTTGATTGGTGCCGCGTCACCGTGCCCTCCACCGGCGCCAAAGGCTATATGATGTCGCGGTATCTGACCCTCTACGGCGTGCCCGGGGTCTCGACGCGGCGCGTTGTGCACCCCGATGCCACTTTTGTCAATTTGCGCACGCAACCCAGCCAGGCATCCGGCGCTGTCATCGTGCGTGTACCGCACGGCAGTATCGTCAACGTCGTTGCACCGGACGGCGCCTGGACCAAAGTTCGTTACAACACCTATACCGGCTTTATGATGAGTTATTTTCTCAAATAAGTGCCCTTCTATCACATTTTCCACAGAGGAAAGGATCATATGAAGAGATTCTTCGCTTTACTCACCGCTATGCTGCTGATGGCGGCGACAGGGTCTGCCCAGACATTCTCGTTTGAGGACGTTTTTACTCAGGACATCGTTATCACCGACAATAGCTACACAAGCCCCAATATTGCCATTGAGATACATGTTGGCAGAGAGTATGACGCTGATTATTACGCCGCGGAAGTATATATCAGGGATTTGTCCTCCCTGCGTCACGGCTTTGGCAACGGCAAGTGGCAGGGCGGTCAACAGCGCATGTCCGCCTTGGCGGAGGATCTGGGCGCGGTACTTGCCATAACCGGCGATAACGCGCACAACTTTAGTGTCGGGCATGTCTTTGCCAACGGGGAGATGCTGCGCGGTACGACCAATAATCTGCGCGATGTGGGCGTCATATTCAGCGACGGTGTTATGGATGTACTGCCCGGAAAGGGTCTTTCGATAGAAGACCTTAAATTGGCGGGCGACCCTTGGCTGACATTTCTCTTCGGTCCCGGCCTTATGACCAATGAAGGGGGACCCATCCAAGAGACCAATTCGAAAGTGCGCGGCAAGAATCCTCGCACGGCGTTTGGATATATTGAGCCGGGTCACTATATGCTGGTGGTCGTGGACGGCCGTACTGCCAAGAACCGCGGCATGACTATGCTGGAATTGGCACTTCTGATGTACGACCTTGGCTGCAGCGAAGCATATAATTTGGACGGCGGACAGTCCGCCATGATGTGGTTCAACGGCAAAATAGTCAATGACCCATACAAGGGCGGGCGCCGCATTGCGGACGCCTATTACGTCTCCGAACCCAGGTAATGCGGTCTTGCGCCGGCACCATCCTATGGTATAATCGCTTTGAGCGAATGCTCATGGAGGATGAATGCAGTATTTTAAACCCAATCTTCAAGAACTCAACCATCTCGAATCAATAGACGATTCAAAACCCCGCCGTCGATTTTTTAAGGAACGTACGCGCAAGCCGTCTTTTGTTTTAGGGGTTATAATCAATGCCGTCAATATGCTGGTCATCCTGGTGTTGATTCTGGGGTTGGCCGGGGCCGGGGCATTGGTTGGCATTGCCAAAGCCTATGTGGAGACTGCCCCGGTGCTCGATCTGGCAAAGATCGATGAACAGGCGGAAACGTCCTTTTTCTATGACCGGGACGGCAACTACATTACCGATTTCAAAGGTACCGAAAACCGCATCATGGTCAGTATTGACACGATGCCCAAGATCCTACGCGATGCTTTTGTAGCGGTGGAGGATGCGCGGTTCTACGCGCACAACGGCGTGGATGTTAAGCGTATCGTGGGCGCGTTCATCAAGAATTTTATTTCCGGCAGCCAGCAGGGCGGCTCCACCATCACCCAACAACTCATAAAAAACACGCTGCTTTCCAACGAGATGAGCTACAAGCGCAAAATACAGGAAGCGTACTTGGCCATCCAGTTGGAGACGCGCTATACAAAAGAAGAGATCCTCGAAAGCTATCTCAATACCATTTTTCTGGGGGAGAATTACTATGGCGTCAAGGTGGCGGCCAACGGTTATTTTGGCAAGGAGCTGAACCAGCTGACGCTTCGCGAATGCGCCATGCTGGCCGGGATGACCACCAACCCTTACTATTACAATTGCCGCCGCAATTTCTACTTGCGTACATCCCAGACGACGGACTACACGGCCATCACCAACAATCGCACCAACTACTCTTTGCGCATGATGTACGAGAACCAGTTTATCACCCATCAGCAGTATACCGAGGCCCTCAAGGCCGAAACGGCCAATGTGCTGCGCGAATCCCCCGAAAGCAAGGAATTGTACCCTTATGTGCACTACGTGGAGTACGCCGTGCAGGATGTCGTGCGGACGCTGCTTAAAATAAATTCTCTGGAAAACACATCTGCCAACCGCAACCTGATGGAGAAGCGCCTGCGCACGGGCGGTTACAAGGTGTATCTGGCGCTGGATCCCGAAATACAAAAGCTCACCGAGCAAACGCTGTACACTTATAACGATTATCCTGCACTGCGTGATCCCGGCGACAATATTTACCGTGCCCGCAACAAGGACGGTACTTACCAGGAGATCGTGCAGCCCCAGGCGACCGCGGTGGTGCTGGATTACCGGACGGGCGAACTTAAAGCCATCGTAGGCTCCAGAACGCCGCCCACACAAAAGCGCACGCTCAACAGGGCGAGTGATATGAATATGCCCGTGGGTTCCGCCATCAAGCCTATTGCCGTTTACGCGCCGGCGTTTGAAGTGGGCGCGGGCGCGGGCTCCATCGTATACAACATCCCCGTCCCCATCAGCGGCTGGCGCGGTGCCGACGGCAAGGATACATGGCCGCGCAATTATGGCGGCAGCAGTTATCGCGGCCCCGAAACCCTGCGCACGGCGCTGGTCAAGAGTGATAACACAGCCACCGCGCAGGCGCTCACGCAGTATGTGGGCGTGGACAGGTCGGTGGATTTCCTGCTGCGCATGGGCGCCGATAAAGACAATATCAGCGCAACACCCTTTGGCGTGGCGTTGGGTGCCAGCGGCCTTTCCGCGATTGAAATGTCTGTCGCCTTTGGCGTCCTTGGCAACGGCGGCATCTATCAGGAGCCGCTCACATTCATCGGTATCATGGACAGAAATGACAATGTTCTCTACGACGGTCATGCCAACCAGACAAGAAGGCAAGTGTTTTCGCCCGCCACCGCGTGGCTCACCATCGATATTCTCAAAGACGTCGTATCCGGCGGCACAGGTCGCTCCGCGGCTATCAAAGGACAAACCGTGGCGGGCAAAACCGGCACCAACAGCGACCAAAAGGGTGTGTGCTTCGCAGGTCTGACCGGCTGGTACTCCGGTTTTGTGTGGATCGGGCACGACAACTATAAGGCATTGTCCTCCAAAACAACCGGCGGAAACAGCGCTGCAAAACTGTGGAAAGAGATCATGGAAGATATCCATCAGTCCAAATCCCTCAACGACCGCAATATACTGGAAGGCTCCGCGGCCGATTACGGTCTGGTGCGGGCAACGACCTGCGCCGTATCCGGGCAATTGGCAGCCGACGCTTGCCGCAATGATGCGTTGGGCCATGGTGTCGTGACTGACTTCTGGGCAGCGAACGCTGTTCCCACAACTTATTGCCAAATGCACAAGATGGTGGAAATATGCACCGCCTCCAACATGTTGACGGGTCCTTACTGCCCTCAGGAGACGCGAGCCGCGAAAGCCATCGTTGTACTGCCCCAGGGCCACCCCATGCAGCGTTTTGTCAATACCGAATATATGCCGGTGCTGACCGATTACCTTGGCCCTTATGCCACACTTTTGTTCACGGGCAACGCGCAATATGATGCCGCGATGATGTCAGCGCACACATGTCCCATTCACCAGACGCCGGGGGCGCAGGAGGATCAAATCATGAATAACCTGCTTATCCCGGATGCCATCATGCTGCTTGAACAGGCCAGTGCGCAGTGGAGCGCGCTGTCTGCGGATCATCCCGGTTATACGGAACTGCTGGATGCTATCAATTCCCTGAGTAGTTTCGTATCGGGCGGCACCGACGCCAACACGCTGGCAGCGGCGATGGGACGGCTGACGCAAGCCATGGCGGCCGCTTCAAACTAAGAAAATCAATTGACATTAAGTGTGCCATTATGATAATATGCTATGGTTGCCTGTAACTATGGGTTGGTATTTCTGTGCAGACAACGAACGGAGGGCGCAATGGCGCTTTTGGAAGGCAAACGCGTTGTCGGATCCAGGCAGGTCCTGAAATCCGTGCAGCAGGGGAATGCCAGGCAGGTGTTTCTTGCGCGTGATGCCGACTTAAGGCTGACCGACGATATCGCCGCCGCCGCGATAAGTAACGGCGTGCCGCTGGTTTGGATAGAATCCATGCAGGATATCGGGCGACTGTTCAAGGTGTCTGTGCCCTCTGCCGCAGGCGCCGTCTTGAATGACGGCATAAAGTAAGACTATATATCCTCAAGGGTTGAGAGGATTTTATAGGAGGAGTTCCGTTTTAAGCGGCTCCGATCAATTATCAGGAGGTGTTTCCATGCCCACGATCAACCAATTGATCCGCAAGGGAAGGAAAAAGGTAGTCAACAAGTCAGACGCCCCCATCCTGCAAGGATGCCCGCAGAAGCGCGGCGTATGCCTGAGCGTCAAAACAACGACGCCCAAGAAGCCGAACTCGGCTTTGCGCAAAATTGCGAGGATTCGCTTGACCAACCAGATTGAAGGTACTTGCTACATTCCTGGCATCGGTCACAACTTGCAGGAGCACTCTGTGGTGCTTATCCGCGGCGGCCGCGTACGCGACCTTCCCGGTGTTCGCTATCACATTATCAGAGGCGCACTTGACACGGCAGGCGTTGCAAAGCGCAACCAGTCTCGTTCACTCTATGGCGCCAAGCGCCCGAAGAAATAGGAAGACGCCTCAAGCCTTAAGCGGCTGGGGGTACCCAAGCGGCAAGGAACGGCCGCCGGTAACAATCCTTAAAGGAACCCGGCTCACATGCGGTGCGATTGCTGACGCGCCGGCCTTATGGTTTACGGCATCCATATTAAAGGAGGAACATTATGCCCCGTCGTGGCTTTGTGCCCAAGAGAGAAGTATTACCGGATCCCATTTATGGGACGACAACCGTTACCAAGCTGATCAATCAAATCATGCTGGACGGAAAACGCGGTGTTGCGCAAGGCGTGTGCTATACGGCGTTTGATATGATCAAGGAAAAGACCGGCAAGGAACCGGGTGAAGTATTTCAGGAAGCGCTCAACAACGTGATGCCGCAGCTTGAAGTCAAGGCCCGCCGCGTCGGTGGTGCAACTTACCAAGTGCCTATTGAAATTCGTGAAGAGCGCCGCCAGACACTGGGCCTGCGCTGGATCATCGATTTTGCAAGAAAGCGCAGCGAGAAGACCATGTTTGAGCGCCTTGCCTTGGAACTGATGGACGCCGCCAACAACACCGGCAGCGCTGTGCGCCGCAAGGAAGAAATGCACCGCATGGCCGAAGCCAACAAGGCTTTTGCGCATTATCGCTGGTAAGCACTCAGAAGGAGAACACGCATGATAAGAAACCATCCCCTGGATATGGTGCGCAATATAGGCATCATGGCCCATATTGATGCGGGGAAGACAACCACAACCGAGCGCATCCTGTATTATACGGGACGCGTCCATCGCGTGGGAGAAACTCACGAAGGCGCCGCCACCATGGACTGGATGGATCAGGAGCGCGAACGCGGCATTACCATTACGTCCGCCGCGACCACTTGCCAGTGGAAAAATCACACCATCAACATCATCGATACCCCCGGCCACGTGGATTTTACGGTGGAAGTGGAGCGTTCCTTGCGCGTGCTGGACGGCACTGTTGCCGTATTCTGCGCCAAAGGCGGCGTTGAACCCCAAAGTGAAATGGTATGGCGGCAGGCTGAGAATTATAAGGTTCCGCGCATGGCCTATGTCAACAAAATGGACATCATGGGCGCAGACTTCTTCAGGGCCATTCGCATGATGAAGGATCGCCTGCACGCCAACGCGGTACCGATACAACTGCCCATCGGGAAAGAGAATGATTTTACCGGCATCGTCGACTTGATTCTCATGAAGGCTGAAGTCTACTATGATGACAGCGGCAAGGATATCCGCGAAGAGGATATCCCGGCAGATATGCTGCCCTTGGCTGAAGAGTATCGCGCGAAGCTGCTCGAATCAGTAGCGGAAACAGATGACAAGCTGATGGAAAAATTTTTCGCGGGCGAAGAAATTTCCTCCGAAGAAATAAAGGCGGCCATTCGCAAATCCACGATTGCTTGCCACATGACGCCCGTGCTTTGCGGCACAAGCTACCGCAACAAAGGCGTACAGCCGCTGCTTGACTCCATCGTGGATTACATGCCCTCGCCCTTGGACATTCCCTCCATCAGGGGGATTGACCCCAAGGATGAAACCATCCGGATGGAACGTCATCCCTCGGACGACGAACCCTTCTCCGCTTTGGCCTTCAAAATAGCGGTGGACCCCTTTGTTGGCAAACTGGCGTTCTTCCGTGTTTACTCCGGTACAATGGACACCAACAACTACGTTTATAACTCGACCAAAGGCAAGCGCGAACGCTTCAGCCGCATACTCAAAATGCACGCCAACCACCGCGAAGATCTGGATGGCGTTTGTACAGGCGACATCGCGGCGGCAGTTGGCCTCAAAGACACCACCACCGGCGACACGCTGTGTGAGGAAGCCCACCCGATCATTCTTGAAAACATGGTGTTTCCCGAGCCCGTTATCCGCGTCGCCATTGAGCCCAAGACAAAGGCCGGACAGGAAAAAATGACCTATGCCCTGAGCCGTTTGGCGGAAGAAGATCCGACATTCAAGACTTACACGGACCAGGAAACGGGGCAGACCATCATCGCCGGTATGGGCGAACTGCATCTGGAAATTATCGTAGACCGTATGATGCGCGAGTTTAAAGTGGAAGCCACCGTGGGTAAGCCTCAGGTTGCTTTCAAAGAGACCATCCGCAAAGCTGCCAAGGGTGAGGGGCGTTATGTTCGCCAGACAGGCGGCCACGGCCAGTACGGCCACTGCGTTATCGAGATTTCACCGACCGCTCCTGGCGAAGGTTATTCGTTTGAGAATAAGATCGTTGGCGGCGTCATCCCCAGGGAGTTTATTTCCCCCATTGATGCGGGTATCCGCGAAGCGTCTGCTTCCGGAATGCTGGGCGGTTACGAGGTGGTGGACTTTAAGGTAACACTGGTGGACGGTTCCTATCACGATGTTGACTCCTCCGAAATGGCGTTTAAGATCGCCGGTTCAATGGCATTCAAAGAAGCACTCAGGAATGCGAACGCCGTCCTGCTCGAGCCGGTCATGCGCGTGGAAGTCGTCGTTCCCGATAATTACCTTGGCGACGTTATCGGCGATATCAACTCCCGCCGCGGCCGTGTGGACAGCATGGAAGGCCGCCAGCACGATCAGCTGGTCAACACGTTCGTCCCTTTGAGCAATATGTTTGGCTATGCTACGGATCTAAGGTCAAAAAGCCAGGGACGCGGCATGTTCACCATGGTGTTTGATCACTTTGAAGAAGTACCCAAATCAATAGCAGAGAAAATTCTTGGAAAATAATAATTATTCAGGCCGCTATCGGCGGCCGGGAGGGAAATAGAAATGGCAAAAGCAAAGTATGAGCGGATCAAACCGCACGTAAACGTCGGAACGATCGGTCACGTAGACCACGGCAAGACAACGCTGACCGCAGCCATCACCATGGTATTGGCAGCAGGCGGCACGGCGCACGCGATGAGGTATGACGAAATTGATAAGGCGCCGGAGGAGAAAGCCCGCGGAATCACTATCAACACTTCGCACGTGGAGTATGAAACGATCAATCGTCACTATGCGCACGTGGACTGCCCCGGCCATGCCGACTATGTCAAGAACATGATCACCGGTGCCGCGCAGATGGACGGCGCGATCCTGCTGGTGTCCGCGCCGGATGGCCCGATGCCCCAGACGCGTGAACATATCGTGTTGGCACGCCAGGTGGGTGTGCCCTACATCGTTGTTTTCATGAACAAGACGGACCTCATGGACGACCCGGAATTACAGGAACTGGTCGAAATGGAGATCCGTGAGCTGCTCAGCAGCTACAATTTCCCGGGGGACGATATTCCGATCATCAAAGGTTCTGCTCTCAAAGCCCTGGAGTACATGGTCGGCGGCGGCACCGATCCCAAGAACGCGCCGGAAACCAAGTGCATCTATGAACTCATGGAAGCAGTTGATACCTATATCCCCACGCCCGAGCGCGCGGTGGACAAGCCCTTCCTGATGCCCGTTGAAGACGTATTCTCCATCACCGGACGCGGCACCGTCGCCACCGGCCGTGTGGAGCGCGGCGTCGTCAAAGTATCGGACACCGTGGAAATCGTCGGCCTGATGGAAAAGGCGCGCCCGGTCGTCGTGACCGGTGTGGAAATGTTCCATAAACTGCTGGACCAGGCGGAAGCGGGCGACAATATCGGCGCCCTGCTGCGCGGCGTACAGCGTACTGAGATCGAGCGCGGCCAGGTATTGGCCAAGCCCGGCACCATCAAACCGCACGTCCACTTCTACGGCGAAGTGTACGTATTGACCAAGGACGAAGGCGGCCGCCATACGCCGTTCTTTAACGGCTATCGTCCGCAATTCTACTTCCGTACGACGGACGTGACCGGTTCCATCCAGCTGCCCGAGGGCATCGAAATGGTCATGCCGGGCGACAACATCCAGATGGAAGTCAAACTGATCACTCCCATCGCCATCGAGCCCGGTCTGCGTTTCGCTATTCGCGAAGGCGGCCACACCGTGGGCGCAGGCGCTGTTGCCAGCATGATCGAGGACTGACAAGCAATAAACCTTAGAAAAGAGGTGTTCCCCTAATGGCAGTTAAGGATAATCGTGCCAGCATTGTGCTTGCCTGCAATGAGTGCAAGCAGCGCAATTACAACACCAAGAAGAATAAAAAGAATACCCCGGACCGCGTTGAGCTGAACAAGTATTGCCGCTTTTGCCGCAAACATACAGCCCATCGCGAAACGAGGTGAGTGAAATGGCAGATCAGAACAACGTGCGCAATACTCCCAAAAAGGCCGTTGCCCCCAAAGGCAAAGTTACCTTTTTCACAAAGTTCGTCAATTTTTTTAAGCGCCTGCCTTCACTTATCGTCCTGCCCTTCAAGAACATGTGGCGCGAGCTTAAGAAGGTAACGTGGCCGAGCCGCAAAGATCTGGTTCAGTATTCGCTGTTCGTTATGGCCTTTATGGCATTCATGGGCATCGTTATTGGTCTACTGGACATGGGCGCGTCCAGACTGATTGCGCTGTTCGTCGGCGCGTAAGGAGTAAGTAATGCCCGAACAGGATTATGGTACCGCTTCTGCACAAGCTTCCTGGTACGTTGTTCATACCTATTCAGGGTATGAGAACAAGGTGAAGGACAATCTGGAAAAAGCTGCGGAAAACAACCATATGCAGCATCTTATCCAGGAGGTTCAGGTCCCGGTCGAAGAAGTCGCCGAAATCCGCAATGGCAAGCGTATTATGACGCAGCACAAGACATTTCCGGGTTATGTGTTGGTCAAAATGATCATCACCAGCGAATCGTGGTATGTCGTACGCAACACGCGCGGTGTTACCGGTTTTGTCGGACCCGAAAGCAAGCCGGTACCGCTGTCGGACGCAGAAGTAGAAGTCATGCTCAACAGTCAGCCCCAGGCAGAGGCGACCAAAATGGTGGTGGGAGAAGAAGTCCGTATCATTTCAGGGCCGCTGGAAAACTTTACCGGTTTTGTCGAAGCCATCGACCTGGAGCACGGCAAATTGCAGGTCAAAGTGAAGATGTTCCTTGGCCGCGAAATGCAGATTGAAATTGACCTTGCCCAGGCAGAAAAGGTCGGATAGACAAGAAGTCTATCAGGCAGGTGGGAGGCGCCACTGGGCGCCGCCATGACCACTCATGATTAGGAGGTGCCATCAAAATGGCAAAAAAAGTCTCAGCAATCATTAAACTTCAGGTTGAAGCAGCCAAAGCAACGCCCGCGCCCCCCATTGGGCCCGCGCTGGGCCAGCACGGCGTCAACATTCCAGGGTTTTGTAAGGAATTCAACGCCCGTACCGCGAAGGACGCGGGGCTCATTATCCCCGTCGTCATAACCGTGTATTCGGACCGGTCGTTTACCTTCATCACCAAAACCCCGCCCGTGCCGGTGCTGATCAAAAAAGCACTGAATATTCCAAGCGGCAGCGCCGTTCCCAACAAAACCAAAGTTGCCCAGCTTTCTAAAGAGCAAATGCGTGAGATCGCCACTTTGAAGATGCCCGATTTGAACGCCGCAAGCGTTGAGTCGGCCATGCGCATGGTGGCCGGTACTGCGCGCAGCATGGGCGTCACGGTCGAAGAGTGAGAAAAAAGTGGGAGGACGTAAGCGCCGCTATTACCACAGGGAGGAAACAACATGAAACACGGGAAGAAATATACCGACAGCTTGAAGCTGATTGACGCCAATAAGCAATACGACCCTGCCGAGGCCATTAGCCTGGTAAAACAGACGGGCAAAGCGAAGTTCGACGAAACCATTGAATTATCCATCCGTTTGGGCGTAGACCCCCGCCATGCTGACCAGCAGGTTCGCGGCACGGTTGTTCTGCCGCACGGTACCGGCAGAACGGTACGTGTGCTGGTGTTCGCAAAAGGTGATAAAGCCGAAGAAGCGCGTGCCGCCGGCGCCGACTATGTAGGCGAAGCGGATCTGGCCGACAAGATCAAGAACGAAAACTGGTTCGAATTTGATGTTGCCGTCGCCACTCCGGACATGATGGGAGTGGTCGGCAAAATCGGCCGTATCCTGGGGCCCAAGGGCCTTATGCCCAACCCCAAGGCGGGTACCGTTACGACGGATGTTGCCAGGGCTATAAGCGACATTAAAGCCGGTAAAGTTGAATACCGCGTAGACAAGACCGCCATTGCACATGTTCCGATCGGCAAAGTCTCGTTTGAAGAGGATAAACTGACGGAGAACATGGTCGCATTGATGACCGCGGTCATCCGTGCCAAGCCGTCCACGGCGAAGGGCACCTACGTCAAGTCCTTGTACATCTCCAGCACGATGGGTCCCAGTATCCGAGTGAACCCGCTGAAGTTCTAAAGTGCACCAAGCACATCGCCGTCCGGCTCAATCGCCGGGCGGTTTTTTGCGCTATCACACAACAAAATAGCAGGAAGACTTTTCAGTCTCCCTGCCATAATACGGTATTCTTATTCTTGTTCGCCCGCACTCTCTTCTTGTGCGTCGGTCTCTTCTTCGGTGTCAGTTCCTTCAGCAACATCAGTCTCTTCTTCAGCATCAGCTTCTTCTGAAACGTCAGTCTCTTCTTCAGC
>LFTR01000169.1:0-12705 GCA_001513425.1 Clostridiales bacterium DTU024 | reverse complement strand
GGCTTCTTCGCTGCCGGTCACTTCTTTGGAGACGGCCTCTTCCTCAACCTCGGCCGCTTTTTCGGCCGGTGTATTGTCAGATTCGGCGACCACGTCTTCTGAGGATGCCACATGCACAGCGTCGTCGTCGGCGGCAAAACCGTCATGCGTGCCTTCAAACATTTCAAAACCGGGGATATCCTCGCTGTAGTCAAACGCGCTGTCTTCCATTGCTTCGCGGATGGAAAGGCTGATGCGCTTGGCTTCGGGATCCACTGAGAGGACCTTCACGTTGACTTCCTGGCCGGGCGTCAAAACGTCTTCTACCTTATTGACGCGGGTGAGGGACACCTGCGAAATATGGCACAAGCCATCCACGCCGGGTTCCAGCTCAATGAACGCGCCAAACGGACGGATGCGCACCACATTGCGGGTAAGCACGCTGCCCACCGGGTACTTATCTTCCACGTTGTCCCAGGGTCTTGGCTGCAGTTGTTTGTAGCCCAACTGGATACGCTCGCGCTCCATGTCCAGTGACAGAATTTTCACATCAATCTCCTGATTGATGCTCAACACGTCAGCAGGCGTCGCAGAACGGCTCCAGCTAAGGTCGCTGACATGGATGAGACCATCCACGCCGCCCAGGTCGACAAACGCGCCAAAGGGCGCGAAACGGCGCACGATACCCTTGACGATTTCGCCCTCGTGCAGGTGCTCCCACGCTTCGGATTTCAGCCTCGCGTTTTCTTCGGCCAGCACAGCTTTACGGCTGGCAACGACGCGCTTTTTGCTGCTATCAACTTCGATGATCTTCAGTTTCATCGGCTGGCCGACAAACTGGCTGATTTTGTCAATATAGCGTTGTGCCAAATGCGATGCCGGCACGAAGGCGCGCACGCCGTTAATGGAAGCCAGCAGGCCGCCCTTAACAGCTTCCTTGCCCACCGCGTCCACAAATTCGCCGCTCTCATACTTTGCCATGAGTTCATCCCACAGCTTACGGTTGATAATGTTGCGCTGAGAAAGGATGACATTGCCTTCGCCGTCGTTGACCTTAACGATCTCCACTTCGATGGTATCGCCAAGTTGCACATCCTTGTCCACCAGTTCACTGCGTTTGATGAGGCCGTCGGACTTGAAACCGATATTGACGCAAACTTCGTCGTCCGTGATTTGTACGACCTTGCCCTCAATGGTTTGTCCTGGGCGTATCCGGGCGATGCTGTCAGCAACCTGGTCCATAAAGCTCTTTTCGGGTTGCGGCTCTGCTTCTTTTTCCGCTGCAGGCGCTTCTTCCTGCGCTTCAGGAGCATCCTCTGCCTCTGCTGCCGGCTCATGTGCTTCTAACGGGGCAGCTTCACCCGCATCCGTGCTGTCCACGGCTTCGGGTTCCTGGGGGGAAGGGGCTGACTCTTGCGCCTCGAGAACCTCCTGGGGTTCTGAGACAATCTGGTCCTGGGTTACTTCAGGTTCCACCTGTGCGTTGCGTTCGATGTCGTTCATACTGTTGACAACCTCCTTAAGTGACCAATCCGGTGTGGATGCGCCGGCGGTTACTCCGATTAATTCCCATTCGGGATGTAATAAGTGTGACGGAAGTTCCGCCGCACGTTCCACCAAATAAGTGTTGGGGCAATACTGCAAGCACGTTTCATACAGCTTGCGGGTGTTGGCGCTGTTTTTGCCACCTACCACCACCATGCGATTTACGCTCTTTGCAATCTGCGCGGCTTCCGATTGCCGAAGCTTTGTGGCGCCGCAGATGGTGTTCATTACCCTCAGAGCCGGGAAGCGTTCCTTGAGCCGCAATGTGAGAGCGTCAAACAACTCAGGCTGGAAGGTGGTCTGTACTACGACCAGCGCGTTTGCGGCACTCTGCGGCAAGGCGTCGATTTCCGCCCCAGAGGACACAACGAAAACGTCGCCTTCGCACCAACCGGCTATGCCCCTGATCTCGGGGTGATCTTTATCCCCGACAATAATGACGGGTTCGCCTTTTTGGCTGAAGCCTTTCACCATGCGGTGCACTCTGGATACAAACGGACACGTGCAGTCCACCACGCGCGCAGCGTTGGCGCAGGCTTCCTTCAGCGTTTCAGGGGTCACCCCGTGACTTCGGATCACCAGCACGCCATTCCTGGCTTGCGCAGGGCGGTCTACAGCGTGCATGCCCTGTGCTGCCAACTCATCAACGACCAGTGGGTTGTTGATGAGGGCGCCCAAGGAATAGCAAGCGGCGCCGGCGCTTCTGCAGGCAGTGGCCGTTTCCAGCGCCCTGCCTACGGCGCTTTTAACGCCTACACAGAAACCTGCATTCTTTGCTACGATGAGCGGCACAAAAACCTCCGTTCCACCAAATTATACCCATTCGACATAAGTTTCGCTATTCCTGCTTGGAATTGTCATAAAATTTATTGTTTTTCCGCTGTTTCCTTCATCCGGTAGATGATATCGCGCACCCTGTAGGTGAATAATTCGCACGACTCTTTGTTGATATCCATGGCACGGATGTCTTCATACGGTAATTCGTCGCCTACATAAAGATGCGTAACGCGCAGCGGGCGCGGCCGCTGCGCGAAGTAGATTGGAATAACAGGAACCTGCGCACGCAATGCAATGAGCCCCACGCCGGAGCCCATGTTCTGCATCATGCTGTCACGCCGTCTGGTTCCTTCAGGGAAGATCCCTACCACTCGACCCTCCTGCAGCACTTTGAGGGCATCACGCATGGCGCGCATGTCAGTCAGACCACGCGACACCGAAATCATTTGCAGGTGATCGAGCACCCAATTGAAAACGGCGTTTTTGCGCAGAGTGCTTTTGCCGATGAAGTGGATCTGGTGGCGCCGCGAAATGACAGCGATGAGCAGCGGATCCATCATGCTTTGATGGTTGGCGACGATCAAGTACGGCGCGTTACGGTCCAGCCTGTCCTTGTCGTGCGCGCACACAGGATAGACCAGAAAAGAAAATACCTGGAGCACAAAGCGTGCAAACTTGTAAAGAAAAGTGTCGCTGCTTTCGTGCGGCCCCTTCTCATTTTTGGCCATAGCGCGCCTCCACTATATCCATTATGGCACGCACAGACTGCTCGAAATCCAAGTTTGATGTATCCAGAAGTACGGCGTCGTCTGCCTGACGCAGCGGATCAGCCGCGCGTCCCCGGTCCTGTTCGTCCCGCTTGACCAAGTCGCGCAGTACCTCATCAAAGCATGCTTTTTTGCCTTGTTTTTTGAGTTGGAGGCAACGGCGCCTTGCCCGCGCTTCGGGGGAGGCGGTGAGGAAGATCTTGACGGGCGCATGGGGCAATACCACGGTACCGATGTCCCGTCCATCCATCAGAATGCTCGTTTTTTCAGATAAGCGGCGCTGTGTATCGACTAAATATCGGCGCACCGTGGGGTATCTGGAAACAGCGGAAGCGGCAAGGCCAACTTCTTCAGTCCTGATAAGCTGGGAGACATCTTGCCCATTGAGCAATGTGCGCTGGCGTTCATTTTCGTATTCTATGCCGACTTGCGCTTTGTTATCAAGAAAGATGCGCTCCACAGCTTCCTGGTCATGTGGATCGATGCCGTTTTGAAGCGCCGCCAAGCCAACGGCTCGGTACATGGCGCCCGTATCAAGGTGCAGAATATTCAGCCTTCTTGCTACGGCGTCGGACAAGGTGGACTTACCCGCGCTGACAGGTCCGTCGATCGCAATCGTCACAAGCATCATCTTCTCCACGTTATCTTGCCCTTACCTTCAGTTGGGTATAGTCCCAACCGGACAAAATGGCGTTTTGGTGTGAAACGGCATAGGGGCCGGTCGCGGCGGCTTCCGCCACATCGCGGGGGAAGTGGATGCAGATATGTCCGGTCAGGTTGTTGCCGGCGTTGTGGTCCACTTCATGGCCCCGGCTGTGCGTAGAGCCCATATAGACGCGCCCGTCGCTGAACATGACCCAGACGGGCCGCGGCGTCCAGTTGTTTGTCCCCAGGGCCGCGTTCATGGTAGCCGTATCTTCTTTGGTAACCGGTTCGCCGTCGGCGTGCGCGCCCAAAGAGAACATGTGCACATTATAGTGGCTGTCTGACGCAAAATCGTAGATGATTACATTGGGCATGGAACGAGCGCGCGCTTTGATCTCCGTGGTCCACTGCGCAAAACGCACTTCGGCGGCGCGGGGCGCCGAGAATCCCGGCGTTGTCGGCAGTGTGGGCGCGGTGGGCGACACGGGCACTACCGGCAGCGAGCTTTGCGCGATAGCGGCGGAGGAATTCATTTTTGCCCAGGTCAGGGAGCCGACCATGCCGTCATTCTTCAGGCTGTTGCGGCTTTGGAACGCCTGCACTGCTAAGGCGGTCTTGGGGCCATAGATACCGTCGGCACCGCCGGACAGATATTTATAGGTGATAAGCTTGCGCTGGACCTCCTTAACATCTTCCCCTCGGTCGCCGGTTTGCAGCGTGCGCACGAGATTGCCGTCATCCTTAACACTGGGGAGGGGGGCAGGGATGTTCTGCGCCGCATTACCTGAGTAGAGCCTCGTCAGCGTTGCTTGCCCTGCAATGCCGTCAGCCGCCAGGCTATTGGTTTTCTGGAAAGCGCTCACGGCTTGGGCTGTCTGTGTGCCGAATATGCCGTCGGCATTGCCGCGCAAATAGTTGAGGCCTACCAGCCTTGTCTGCAGAGCTTTCACCGTGTCGCCGGAGGAGCCGATACGCAGCGTTTCATACTTGGGCGCGGGGGTGGCGGGCGCAGCCGTGGGCGTCGCAAGCGACTGCCAATTTTCCGGTGGTGTCTCGCTGCCGGGTACCGCGTAAACGCTGTACAGGGCGCGCTGCGTAAACAGATCCGCAGTGCCGGACGACGTCAAGCCGTTGTTGCGCTGGAAGGCCCGCACGGCATTTATATCAGCGTTTTTGTATACGCCGTCGGGCGTATCCAGGTAGTAGCCAAGCTCGATCAGCCTTTCCTGCAGGCGGGTGACGGCGAGGCCGCGCGTGCCGCGCTTCATGACAATGACGTTTTCTTCAGTCAGATAATCCCCCTGGTCCACGCCGTTTTGTCCAGATGGCGCAATGACCGCGTTGATCGACATCCAGGTGAAACTGTCCATTTTGCCTGTTTGTTTAATGCTGTGGGCTTTTTGATAGGATTTTACGGCATTGGAGGTAGAGCGCCCGAAGGTACCATCTATCTCACCCTTATAAAAATTCAGATCAGTCAGCGTTTGCTGAAGCGTTGTTACCGCATCGCCCTTGTCGCCCAGCTGTATGTCCGGGTTGGTGATGGGCGGAAGGGTAGCCACGTAAACCCTGCGGTTAGTGTTGTTGCGGGGCTTTCCTTCATAAAGGAGCTTCTGAAGTTCGGGCAAGGCGATGCCGGTGGCCTTGTATTCGTTCTTTTCCTGGAATTTCCGCACCGCCTGTTGGGTAGCCGTTCCATACTTGCCATCGGCTTCACCGCTAAAAAAGCCCAGTTCCGACAGCGCTTGCTGAAGCGCCTTTACTTTATTGCCGGAGGAACCTTGTCCCAGCGCTTCATAGCGAACCCGGGCGGCGGTATCCATTTCAAATGCCTTACCGGGGAGGTATCTGTCCGGAATTTCCACATAATCTTTGTGAACGAAACCTGTGCGATCGCGGTACGTGATGTTCAAAAAGTCTCCCGATACGCTGTTGACCCTGATGGAACTGCCTGTCGGCACCGTCATGATGCGCATGGCGCTTGTACTGGCACGCTTGCGCAAATTGACCGAATCAATGGTCAAAGTGGTATAGGGGTAGGTGGCAGGCAATTCTTCCTGCCGCAAAAGGGCCGATTCGACCGAAGCTGGCTGCGTTGCCGCCGTCTTGGGCGTTGAGACTGCGTCTTTGGCAAGCGCTTCGCCAAAAAGTATTGATTGCGTATTCTCGCCGGCAATACCGTCTGCTTTGAGGCCATTGCTTTTCTGGAATTCCACCACCGCAAGGCGTGTGGCGTTGCCATAGACGCCGTCGACGCTGCCGCTGTAATAGCTCAGATCCTTCAGACGCTGCTGCATTTGCACGATGGGTTTACCGTAGTCGTCCGGACGCAGGATGTGCGTGCCCGCCGGTGGAACAACCTTGACGTCCTGACGGCGGCCTTTGGCATTGTATACGCGTTCTTCAAACAGAAACTTTTGTGTTTCCGGGTCGGCAATGCCATTCGCGGGCAAGTTGTTTTTATCCTGGAATTTGCTGATTCCCCCGGCTGTGGCAGGGCCGTATTTGCCGTCTGGCCGGCCGGACAGGAATTCCAGTTCAATCAGGGCTTGCTGGAGCGCCTCTACCATATCGCCGGAGTCTCCCGTGGATAATGCCGGGTAAACGGCGGCCCGCGTGGAGACGGCAAGCGGCATAGCCTGCGAGTCGCCTGCTGCCAAGGTGCGCGATAGGGATTGCTTGGGGGCGTACCCCTCAAGGCCTTCGTAAACAACGACGTAGTAGTCTCCCCCCTCGCCTGTGACGGCGACAGCGGACTGTGCGGGAACCGTACCCTTTTCACGCGCTGAGCCCGATGGAGCCACGCGCAGCGACAACATTTCTATTGTGTATGCAACAAACGGAAATGTCTCCGACGACGCGAGGGCCAACGCCGGTACCATGAGGACGATGACGGCCATCATGGCGACAAAGCGTCCGAAATGTCTATTGTTCATGGGAGACCTCCATACAGTTATTCACATTATTCTATGATAGAAACAGGCCTGTGTCAAGAAAACCTTTACTTTTTCGTAACGAACAGTCAACAAAACTTAACATTTACCGATTGCTTTGTTTTCTAAAACGGTCGCGGGACACACGCAGCACATAGGGGCTGTCGGAGAGTTTGCTGCCAAACACGTCCCTGCCATCTGTCAGGTACCGCGTTATCACCAGTGTTTCCGTGCCCTCATGCGCAATATCCAGATAACCGGTCTGCAGCACGGGACGTTCTTTTCTGAGTGCGAAGGCCGTTTTTATCGCGTCATAGATACCGGGGTCAATATTGCCCCAGGGAAAAGGCGAGCGGCAGAAAGGATCGGCCGCCCCTTCCATTCCGGCTTCGTCACCATAGTAGATGGCCGGCATCCCGGGAAGTGCAACAAAGATGCTGAGCATCTTTTTGAGGCGGCTTATCGCCAATTGACGCGCATCTTCCGGCAATTTCATCCCGCAGCGATCCTTCATCGCCATGCTGGTATATTCATGGTCACACAACACATTAAGGATGCGCGCGCGGTCGTGGCTGCCTAACAGGTTCATCAGCGAATAAAAGAACGGCACCGGGTAATTTTCCTGCAAGGAGCGTACTTGCCGCACGACGTGTTCCGCCGTCACAGTGCCCAGCAGGAATCTCAAAACAATATCGCGCAGAGGATAGTTCATCACACTGTCAAGCGTGTCACCCAGACAATAGCTGCGCATTTTGCCGTAGGACACTTTGTGGCTGGCATCCTCCCATACTTCACCAAGCAATACCGCGTCGCTTTTTTCCTTTTTGACAGCAGTGCGCAGATCCCGGATAAATTTGATCGGCAATTCGTCCGCCACGTCCAACCGCCATCCGGCCGCGCCTTTTTTGACCCAGTGCCGACCTACCCCGTTCTCGCCCAGGATGAACGCCCGATAAGACGGGTCATCCTTGTTGAGCTCGGGCAGCGTCGGGATATTCCACCAGCAGGCGTATTGGTCTTTGCTGTTTTCGCTGAAGCGATACCAGTGATGATACGGCGAATCGGGGCTTTGGTACGCGCCGAGAGAATCGTAATGCCCGTAACGGTTAAAATAAACGCTGTCTTCCCCGGTATGGCTGAAAACGCCGTCCAGCAGAATGCGAATACCCGACTCTTGCGCTGCCCGGCATAACGCAACAAAATCGTCCTCAGTGCCCAGCAGGGGATCGATCGCGCGATAATCGCCCGTATCATAGCGATGATTGGATCGCGCCTTGAAAATGGGATTGAGGTATAGCACCGTGACGCCCAGATCAACAAGATACGGTATCTTCTCGCGAATGCCGTTCAGCGTGCCGCCAAAAAAGTCCAGCGCGCGGTTGTCGCCGCTGCGGGGATCCGGGTCCACCAAGGGCTGCGCGTTCCAGTCTTCGTGCAGATGCGAATCCGGCCTTTTCATTTCGGGCGGTTTGTGGCGATGGAAACGGTCGGGAAAAATCTGGTACATGATGCCCTTGCGCAGATATTCCGGCGGCATGAATGCGGGGTCGTATACCGTAATTTGAAAGGAAGGCGGGTGGGCCGGATACGCCGCGCCTTCGCCGCCCAGATGGTCGTGCGCGTTGCCGTAACGGGTGATGTTTTTGTCTGCGTCAGCTATTTCAAAATCGTACCAAAGGATGACCGGTTCATCGGGTACTGTGATAAAGGTTTCGAAAGCGCCCATGCCAAGGGATGTCATGGAATAAAAATTCGTCTTTCCGTTCCATGTGCGCATCTGCACGCGGGAGGAATTGTCACCCGTGTAGAAACGAAGACGCAGCCGGGTCCCCGCGGGCACCGCGCCCAAGGGAAAACGGCACTCCGGGTCGCGGGAGTTGTGATACAGTTCCATTTAAGTCCTTTCAGGAAAAAGCAGCCCACACGGCTGTCATTTTTGTTTGCTTTGACGGTTGTAGTATTTGCACAGCGGGCTAAGTCGACATACGGCGCAAAGCGGGCGCTGTGCCTTGCAGATTTCACGCCCGTGATGGATCAGCCAGTGGTGGGCGTCGATCCAGTCACTTCGCGGGATGTTCTGCATCAGATGCTGTTCGGTCTTTTCCACTGTGGAGGCGTCCGCCAAACCCAAACGGTTGCCGACGCGAAATACGTGCGTATCCACCGCGATGGTCGGAATTCCAAAGGCGTTCGCCATGACTACGTTGGCTGTTTTGCGGCCTACGCCGGGCAGGCTGGTCAATTCTTCCATGGTGCGCGGCACCTGTCCGCCAAAATCGCTCATGATCTTGCGGGCTGTCAGCACGATGTTGGTGGCCTTGGAGCGAAAGCCGCAGCTTTGCACGTACGGTAGAAGGATCTCGGGCGAAGTTGAAGCCATTGCTTCCACAGTGGGAAAATCCCTGAACACATGCGGTGTTACCTTGTTGACCTGCTTATCGGTCGATTGCGCGGACAGCATGGTGGCAACCAGCATTTCATAAGGGTTGGAAAAGTCAAGTGCCGATACTGCGCCCGGGTACATGGATTTTAACAGGGAGAGTATCTGGGGAATAGGGGACAAGCGGTTTCCTCCGTTCATGGCGTCATATCGCTGACGACATAGCTTTGCTCAAACAAAAAATCATGAAATAGGGCACGATTTTTTTCAAAATCCATCAATTGGGCCGCGCCGTTCGCGTACTCAAACGGGCGTACCGTATTATCAAATGGCAAACGGCACTGTTCCAGCCTCGTGCCCCGCAGGCTGAAGGCGGTATTGAAGGCTTCCAGGATGTCTGAAGGGGTCAAATTGGTGGCCAGTGTGTTATCCAGAACAGCGTTCAGCAAGTCCTGTGCCGCTTCGTAACTCACGTTTTTGAGGCTGTCAGCGATGTTGCTCAAGACCGTGCGTGCACGGAACGTGCGGCCAAAGTCCTGCGCGTCCCCGTTGGAAGCAGGCACTTTGCGCATGCGCATAAAGATGACAGCGGCATGGCCCTTGAACAGGTAGGTGCCGGCGCGCTGCATGGAAGGCACTGTGCTGGCGGGGGAAATGGCGTAGCGCCTCAGATAACTGGCTTCTTCGTTCGTCACGTCCAGCTTGACGCCGCCCGCGGCGTCTACGATAGCCTGCACTTGACTCCAGTCCATCAGGATGTACTTATCGATCGTTATGCCAAAATGGCGATTGATGGTAGTCATCAGGCCATCGACGCCAAATTCCTTGGTAACGTAGGTCAGACGGCCGGGCAGCCCGTCGGGGTGGATAACCAGCATGTCGCGGATAAAGCTTGTTACCATGATGCGTCCCGTGCTCTCGTCCATCGACAGAAGTACCATGCCGTCAGAGTATCCCAGACGATTCATTTTGGCTTGCCATGAGTCCATGCAGATGAGCAGATAGTGGCGGATGCCCCAGGGCGTTTCGGGAATGTCCTTGTCATTGAGCACGCTGATCTGCGCTATGACAGGATCTTCGCTCCCCAACGCATGAACGGGAGAAAAAACAAGCGTTGCCGCCAGCAACAGACACAAAATGGACTTCATGAGCACTCCTTTCAAGAACGGAAAACGATACCCTATTTGATAAGTCCCTCCATTGCGCCCCGGTACTCCTGCATTTTGATCAGTGTGAATACTTCAACGGGGAAGAACAGGAAGTTTTTGAGGGCACGCGCGGGCATCAGCGCCAGGAAGCTTTTGCCGACAATGGGAACCAGAATAAAGGTATTGACGACGATGTGCAGCACGACGGTAATTATCAGCTGACATAAGATCAAACGCCACCTTGAGAAAAAGGGCTGGTGCAGGAACAGGCCGTACAAAGCACCTTGCACGGCCGCGACAAGGATAAAGAAAGGGTTAATGGGGCCCACGGGGAACAGCATTGCCCCCAGAAAATCACCCAGCGCTCCTGCCAGCGCACCGGGCACGGGACCCAGCAGCATGCCCGCCAGGGCAATGGGGAGGTAGCCGAACGATATATTCAGCACTTTTCCGTTGTACCCCAGCAGCCTTTCCAACACAACAGACAAGGCAACAAGCAGAGCGATGATCACCAGTTTCTTGACCGGTGACATGCCGCGCGGCGAAGATGCGTCCACGGTATTCATGCGAAAACCTTCTTTCCAAACGGCGGAAACCGACATGCGGCCAAACTGCCGTTAAGCGTTTGAACCTTCATACCTTTCCAGAAGCACACCGGTTTCATGAAAGAAAACCAAGGAGAATTCGTCCGGGTACCCCTGTTCGTACACCACGCGCTTGATCCCGGCGTTGACGATGATCTTGGCGCACACTGAGCAAGGCTGATGCGTACAGTACAGCGTCGCTGCGTCGATGGCGATGCCCAGTTTCGCTGCCTGGATGATCGCGTTTTGCTCGGCATGAATGGCATAGCAAAGTTCAGCCCTCGTGCCCGAAGCGATGCCCAGCTTACGCCGCATGCACTCGCCGCGCTCTTTGCAGGTCTTCATCCCGGCAGGAGCTCCATTGTAGCCGGTGGTCATTACGCGCTTATCTTTGACAATGACAGCGCCGATATTGCGCCCCGGCGTAAAGCAGCTTGACCAGGCAGCAACCAGATTTGCCATTTCCATGAATCGGTGGTCCCATTTATCCATTCAGGCCTCCTAGGAGCGGTAATCAATGTCGGATTATACCATAAGGCGGTGGTGAGGGCAACAAAATAGCCCCGGCATTAGCCGGGGCCCTTTGGGGCAAGCATTACTCGTCGATCAGAGAAAAGTCTTCCTTGTCTGCGCCGCATAGCGGGCAAACCCATCCCTCAGGCAAATCTTCCCATTTGGTGCCCGCGGCGACGTCGTTGTCGGTATCACCCACAGCCTCGTCATAGACGTAGCCGCACAGGTTGCATAGGTACTTTTTCATAAAATCTCCTCCGAATCCAAAATGTAATGAGTCAGGGCTGTTGTCAGGCTTGCCAGAGGCTATGCAAGTTGCAGTATTCGTAAACACTTTTGACTTCATCGCCGGGCAGCAGGGCAAAAGATGCTTCAGGGTTTTCGCCTGGCTTGAGGTACTTTTGCTGCCAACCTTGTTTGGTCTCCACACCGATCCACTCGATGTAGTGTTCGGCGACCATGGGATGCTCCACCGAACCGACCTTGACGTGGACCTGGTTGCCTCCTACGGTGTACACCGGCACATGCTTTTCCTGCGCCGCGTCTGTCGTACCGGGCACCAGCTCCTGCATCTCCTCGCCGCAGCAAACGACGCGCACCCCGCTATCCTTCAGATGGGTGATGATGTTGCCGCAGTGCTTACAACGGTAAAATTTCATGCTTACCTCCTGAGTTTTGTTTTGGTCGCAGTATAGGGCAAACAACCAAGTGTGTCAAGCGCAGAGCCCCAAACTTAGGCACAGCTTGACAGAACGATTGCCCAAATCTACAATACAAATGTACCCTTGGCCTTGGAGGATTAAACCGATTGCCCGAGAAAAGAAACAAGAGGCGAGCCCGCTATCAGGACGACCCGGAGCAAAGCGGCGTACGAAGAGCGCCGCTGCCCAATGACGTCTGGCAGCCGCCTGAACAGCGTGCGTCGCAACCGCTGACATCCAGCGATGATTGGGACGCCTTCAGGCTCGCTCCCGTACCGCAGTATGCTTCGCAGCCAAACGATCTGATGCGCCCCGAGCGTTCTCCTTCGCAGGATAGCAAGGAGCAGTACTTTTATGACCGCAGCGCGCGCAGCCAGGGGATTTGGCTGGCGATTGTTCTTGTTTGCGTTTCTTTGTTGGCATTCATGGTGTTTGGCGTGTATAAATTCTACGGAGCGTATCCGGCGTACAAAGCAAAACTCAGCTGGATGACACGCGATACTTTCTTCGACGGCATTTTCGTGGACGGCACTCACATAGGAGGGCTTACGCATGCGCAGGCGCAGCAGGCACTGGCGGCGCGTGCGGCGCACTACGACCGGAACCTTTCCCTGAACGTTAAAGTGGATGACAAATCCTGGCGCATCAGTGCCAATGAAGTCCCCTTCCAAAGGAACGTGGAAGCAGTCCTGGATGCTGCCTTCTCTATTGGCCGCCATGGTTTTTCCTGGGG
>LFTR01000072.1 GCA_001513425.1 Clostridiales bacterium DTU024 | reverse complement strand
GGATGACCATACATCAGAACAGGAACGACGGTTGAATTGTATCCGATCAGAACAGTCTTCTCGCCTTTCGCGTCCGTACATCGGTTGGGACAGGTACGGCAAGCCTCCCGGCTTCCATATTGCGTTCCATATTTCTTATCCTGATGCTTAAGCAGCGTGCGTCCCATCGGGCAGGTCACACTGCCGTCCGCGTGGCGGATGAAGCAGCCGAGAATGCCTCGTCCCAGCACTTCAACATGGATGTTGGTCCCTTCATAGCAGTCCGGCAGCACGCCTGCGTGCAGGCAAGCCCTGATATCGTCCGGGTGGGACGAAGCTTTCTGTGCGGAGGGGATGTCTGCCTCGCGGTAATCCAGGTTGAATACACGCTCTTTCTTGTCGTACTTCAACCCCACGTCAGGGATGATCCCGTTCATGAGGCATTTATATAATGCCTACTTTTCGGACAGTCTGACCAAACGAAGAATCCTCAACGAAATTGGGGATTCTTTTCTTTTGCACTCTCTGATCGTAATCAAGGTAAGCGGGTATGTTTGGAAAACCAGCCTACTCCAAACGCTTATATGGACGTTCCCGGTTAGGACTTTCGTGGCTGCCGCCAAGGGCACAGGCGGGCCTATGGCAGGGTATGCGCTTTCATCAGCCAGAATGCGGCGCCCCAACAGGGTGTCGACCCCGAAACTAACCCGGCGCAACTCAAATTTGCCGACACGCTTTGGTTACTTCGAATACCGGCGGGCAGTCAATTCTATGATGACACCGTAGATGATGCCGGCCAGAAAGCTGACGAGATCGCCAAATCCTGTCGCGCTGTAGAAAGCAAACGATACGATCAGTCCGATCAAAGCACCCCGCAAGATCAACGCGGTTCCCTCTGCTTTCTCACTGATGGTGCCGATGACCATCCCCATAAGCAGCCGGTTGAACCACAGTGCGAACAGGAAAGAGGCCCCTGACGTGCCACCCGAGCGAAGCAAGGCCCCGATAATACACACCACACCCAATATGGCGCCGCTGAGCAGGGCCACCTTCATCCGTTTTGTCTGAAAATAGGTCATTTGACGTATTCCCCCTCTTCTTTGTTCAAATTGATTGCATCCGCATGGTTGATACCGATATCCTATCCCCCACAGTAAAGATCTGAACAGTTGCCGGAGTATCAAACAATCGAGATTTCCGCGCGCTTCTCCATCATGCAATGCATCCCGGATTCCACCGGCCGGGATGACGTAAGCGGGCGGATACCGCTGCTTCGCTTTACGTGCGTACAGCTCACGCCGATCTCGCTTTATCCTTTTTTGATCTCGCCAGTATTGCCTTCAAACCGTTCCAAAAACTCAAACACGGCTTGCTCGTCAAGCGGTTTGCTGATCAGGTAACCTTGAATGCTGTCGCAATCGTGCTCTTTGAGATACCGCAGCTGGGCCTCATGCTCAACGCCTTCGGCAATCACGCGGTGACCAAGGCGATGCGCCATCGAGATGATGTCGCCTGTAATGGCTTCATCTGGATTCAGATCCATCAGCTGATCGGAAAAGTACTTGTCAATTTTCAGCAGGTCAACATTCAGCTCTTTTTCTCTTGCCAGGGAAGAATAACCTGTTCCGAAATCATCTATGGCAATGCGTATCCCGGTTTGCTTTAGCTTGTTAATAATGCGGTTGACGTTATCGTAATCACAGGAGAAAGTTGACTCTGTAATTTCCAATTCGACCTTTTTTGGATCGACCTGCATGTCGACTATTACCTCTAGCAGATCGTCTGTGAAATAGGGGCTCAATAACTGGATCGCGGAAATGTTCACGGACACACTGATCGCGTTGTAGCCATGCTTCTTGAGTTTGTTCAGAAAGTGAAACGCGTTCTCGATCACTGTTTTCCCTATTGGAATTATGAGTTTGGTCTCCTCGGCGATGGGGATGAACTCGACAGGGGATATCAATCCCAGATTGGGCGTTCTCAATCGCGCCAAAGCTTCAAATCCGCAAATCGAGTCTGTCTTCAAATCCAAAATGGGCTGATACTGTAAAAACAGTTCAAAACCTTCTGTATTCGCCGCGACCGCGGAGACTGCGTGCCTTATGTCTGCTTCGCGGTTCACGATGGCTTCCAGTTCCTCATTGTAAAAAGTGATCCCAAAGTCCTCATCAGAAACGGCAATGGACCTTTCCGACGCAATAAGCAGCCTTCTCAAAAGGGAGTCAACATTGACGCCGGCGTCATCTTTCGTGATTTCAAGGATCCCGATCCCCCCATTTACCCTGTCCGTAGCAAACAGGGAGCGTAATGCGTTCCCGACAGATTCGCTGAAAGCAGCCAGCTCATTTTTGTCATTGTAATCGATCAGGTAGAGGACGAATCGATTTGCGTATGTCTGGAAAAGCATACGATTTTCGCTGCAATACCCCTTTAGGCACTCAGCGGCACTGATGATCAGATCCTGCGTATAGTGAAACCCGTAATTGGCCGTCAGCAGCTGAACCGTGCTCAGGTTGATACTGATGACCGCTCTCTTCTTTCCATCTCCCTTGCCGGTGTCCTTTTTCAGCAGCTGCTCCAGATAGTCTCGATTGTAGAAGCCGGTCAGTTTATCATGCTCACTGATATGGAGAAGATGGTTCTCCATTTCCTTTCTGTCTGATATATCAAAGATGATCCCTTCCAGCGCCATTGCTTCGCCATCGTCGCCATATATTCCCTGCCCGTTTTCAAGCACCCATTTTCGCTTGCCCTCAGCAGTCGTTATAGCATATTCACAATGATAGGGCAGTCGATTGGGGACGGTGCGTTCCCACTCCGCAAAAAGGGACTCCCTGAACTCAGGCTCGATTATGCTGTTGAAGGAGAGGTCCCTGTTGTTGACAAAGCTTTCCGGGGGGTAACCGGTCAATTCCCGGCAGCCTTCGGATACGATCAGCATCGTTCCGTTCCTGTCGTACTTGCATTTGTAAGCCAGTCCGGGGAGATTCGAAAGGAAAACAGTTTTGCTGCGTTCGCTTTCCGCCAATGCCGATTCCGCCAGTTTGCGCTGTGTAATGTCGCGGGAAACGCCCAAAAATCCGATCGCGTGGCCTTGGGCGTCGCGCATGATAGAAATATTCATCTCCAGCCAGACAACGGTGCCGTCTGCCCTGCATTGATCCACCTCTATCGTTCGGGACCTGTTCTTGTCCATATCAGGGTTCTTTTCGTTTTCCAGTTCCTCCGCAAGCATCAGGGTAATCTTTTTTATCGTGTGTTCCGGGAATTTTTCTTCCAGCCTTTTTTTCATCTGTTCCTCGGGAGATATACCCAGAAGCTTCGCCACCGATGGGCTTATGTAAGTGGTGTTGAGGGCCATATCCGTTTGCCAGACAACGCCGGACATGTTTTCGGTGATACTGCGGTACTTCTGTTCGCTTTGGATCAACGCAGCTTCAGCTGCCCTTTGGCCGGTAATATCCTGAAGGATGCAGTGCGTCTGCTTGAACTCGCCATTGGACCCATAACCGATTTTACCTTCAAACGCCAAATATACTGGTTTGCCGCTCTTGTCCAAAACTCGAAATTCACTGTGGATATGGCCTTGCTTTTTGAAGACTGGAAACCTAAGCAGAAACTGCTCTCTATCCTCAGGGGGCAGAAAATCGCCAAACCATCTGCCGATCACTTCTTCCCGAGCGTATCCGAGCAGGTCACACCACTGCCTGTTTACTTCCAGGATATTGCCATCCGAGTCCAACGATTGATATCCAAGCGGCGCCTTGTCAAACAGCAGCTTAAATCTTTCTTCGGATTGCATCAATTGTTGCTGAGCATTTTTAAGCGCTTGCTGGCGCAAAAGAAGCATACACAACAGAGTAGTTGCGGTTGGAAATACCAGCATCACCGGCAACGCAACCGCGCGGATGACATTCAGGTTTTCCGGATAAGGCAAAAGGAACATGCAGGCGAGCATAACAATATGAACGCAGACACTCATAACCAGGATATTAATCCATTGCCATTTTGCTGATTTGGGATATGGCAGGCGCCGCCACAATAGGCCGATAACGGCGCTGCTCATAATGGTGGCGAGACCTGCCCAAACGCCGACACCGCCGATGCTCAGTCTGATAACGACAGCGGCTGTCGCCGCGATCACTGTGGGTATCGCGCCAAATATAAGGGCAGTTGCACTGATCAAAATTGTGCGGGTGTCAAATATGATCCCGAATTGAAGGGTGAAGGACATGCTCATGATGACCCCGCATATAATGGCGATCAGAACCCCGCTGATAACCGGGTTCATGCGGCGATATTTGGACGGCAAGTAATACACCGCTTCATATATACAGGACAAAACCAACAAAAGGGCTGCATTGTTGAATAAAGCAACCAGAATATCCCGTTCCATCAATTTCCCTTCAAAACCGGCACCGTCAGTTCACTCGCGCAATATTGAGATCTTGAATATCTGCCGTCCGGCGGCTGCGCAGCGACAACATGCCGGACTAATGGTTTCGCGGTGTAAAGCTTCTGCCTCGTACTTTTTCCATTTACTGATGCGCACAACTTTACCACAAAAGCAAAGAGAATTCAAATCCAATTTCAATATTTATGCATTTGTCGGCGGCGGTTGCCCCTTACGGGCATCGTCAATTCTTTCAGGCGATTTGTGATTCTGTCTATCATGGCATGCCTCCAGTTTTTGTGTGGTTGAATTCAGTTTATTTGCCGATTTTTGTGACCGCCTATTTCCAGAGTGACGCAATGGAGAATATTATTAGCTTTAGCGATAGATAATTATTCAGCAATGTGCGGGAAGCGTAGATTTTTCAGAAAGATCTGCTCAAGCTGAACGCGCTCACCATCCGGTCCCCTGAAAATGGCGAATTTCTCGCCGCACCGGCAGAGACAAGTGCCGCGGGTGACCTCCATTTCGAACAATATGCCCTGCTCTTGAGTTCCGCCACAGTCTTCTCCAAATAACATTGCTGCACCGTTCGCTTCTTCTCATTGCACAACTGCCATCCCATAGTGGACAGTGCAGGGGACACACCCCAAAAGGCCGCTTACTCTTTCTGTGTTTCAGCCTCCCGGGTATCACAGCAGTCCTCCGAGTCAAGCGCAAACGGTGATCTGGGCACGCCATTGCCAACAATCAGAAATGTTGGTATGCTTTCATAGCAAAAGCGGACCGGTTTGTTTGAATGCCGGTCATCATAAACAAAGCGGGGTATGAGTATGATACTTGACGGACACATCCATATCAGCAGCACAAGGACGAAACCCGCTCCCTTTTTGGAGAGGCTTGAGGAAGCGGGAGTGGATGGCGGTGTTGTTTTTTCTGCCTTTCCAAAAAACTTCACGCCCGATGCGGAGCCCGACGAAAAACGACTCGAACACGTGATGAGATTCTGTGAAGGTTCGCCCGCGCTGTATCCCTTTTTCTTCCTGGATCCCACGGCACCGGACGCCTGTGCACAGGTGGACAGGGCGGCCGCGCACGGCATTGCCGGTTTCAAGATCATCTGCACTGCTTTTTTTCCGTCCGACCCCCGGTGCATGGACACTTTGCGCTACATATCATTCCACCACAAGCCAGTCGTTTTTCACTCCGGCATTTTGTGGGATGGGATCAATGCTTCCGGTCGCTACAATCGCCCGGTGGAGTTTGAACCGCTCTTGTCCGTTGCCGGACTGCGCTTCGCGCTGGCGCACATTTCCTGGCCTTGGTGTGATGAATGCATTGCGCTATTTGGAAAACTGGACAATGCCGTGAAGCATGCGGGTGCCGTGGGTGGGATGCGCATCGACAATACGCCCGGTACACCAAAGATCTATCGTGAAGACGCGCTGCGCAAAACGCTGCTGTCCGGCTATGACGTGCTGGGAAAGCATTATTTTGGTTCTGACAACTTTGCCGAAGACTACCGCGTGGCATGGGCCGGGGACTGGATCGCGCTGGACAAACAAATCTATGAGGCGATCGGGCTTTCGAAGGAGCAGATCGATCGCGTCTTTTCGGGAAATTTGCAGGCGTTTGTTGCGGGCGGGTAAGCTCCGTGGTATTTGCGACGCAAGCCAAAGTGCCTTTAGAAGGCCGGCCCAGAAGCGCATTTGCGGTCAAGAAATGTGGCGTGCCAAGGGCTACTATTGATGGCGGACGGGAGGGATAACGGTGGGGGAAATCAAAACGGAGTCCGCGCTTGCGGCGGAGCGGATGAAACAGTATATCCTCAAGCATCTGCATGAAGCGATCACGGCGAAGGATGTTGCCGCGGCAGCGGGGTACTCCCAGTACCATGCGGCGCGGGTATTCAAGGGCGAGACAGGTGTATCCCCATTTGAATACATCCGCATGGAGCGGCTTACGGCTTCAGCCCGCGCGCTGCGGCAGGGCGGGCACAGAGTGCTGGACGTCGCATTGGACTTCGTTTTTGACAGCCACGAGGGTTTCACACGGGCGTTCGCCAAGGGGTTCGGGATATCCCCGAAGAAGTACGCGGCGCGGTCGAGGCCCGATGGCTGGCTGATCCCCATCCGCTATCTCAAACGAGCCAAAGATACAAGGGAGGTGCCGGAAATGGACCGGACAGCAGTCATCTTTACGCAGATCCTCGAGCGCCCCGCGCGCAGACTCATCCTAAGGCGCTCAAAAGATGCCGTCGATTACTTTTCCTACTGCGAGGAAGTGGGGTGCGGTGTGAACAACGCTTCCGAGCCCTGGGATATCCTGACTAAGATCAAAGAGGCCCTCTACGAGCCGGTCGGCCTGTGGTTGCCTGAAAACATGCGTCCCGAAGACACCGGCGTCTACGCGCACGGCGTGGAAGTGCCCCTCAATTATGGCGGCAGCGTCCCGGAGGGGTTTGACATCGTGGAACTTCCGCCGTGCAAAATGCTGGTTTTTCAGGGCGAACCATATGACGACGCTCATTATCAAGAACACGTCTTTGCCTGCATGGAACGCATCGAAGGGTTCAACCCGGAGGTGTACGGGTACCGCTGGGCGCCGCACCTGTCCCCGCGGATGCAGCTGGCACCCGAAGGCTGGCGCGGATACATCGAGATGCGCCCGGTGGAATTGATGCAATAAAGGCGGCCGTGCAGAGCCCGCGGGGAAAGCCCCGCGGGTTTTTGATTGTGCGCAACGGTGAATATGTGATACCATCTATGGCAGAAACAGCCGGTTTCAACAGGGCTGCCAAAGGCCAATCTATCGTGACAACCAACAACCAATTGATCCACATGGGAGGACTGAACTTTGAAGGACTGGACGAGGGAAATTGAAGACTATATCGCGCAGGAGAAAGAGGTGCTGTCGGCGCTTGATACACGCGCCATCAGCGATGCGATGAACCTTATTGAAGATACTTATGAAAACGAAAAGACCATTTACATTTTCGGAAACGGCGGCAGCGCGGCCACCGCGTCCCATTTCCAGAACGATTTTAACAAGGGCATTTCCGAATACACGCAGAAAAAGTTCCGCTTTCAATGCCTCAGCGACAACATCGCTACTGTGCTCGCCATTGCCAATGATATCGCGTTTGAGGAGATCTACCGCTTCCAGCTCAAAGGCCGCCTGCAAAAGGGCGATATCGTCATCGCCATATCCGGCGGCGGCAATTCGCCCAATGTGCTAAACGCCGTACAGTACGCAAAGGGAATGGGCAGCAAAGTGATCGGTCTCACGGGCTTTGACGGCGGAAAGCTGCGGCAAATGAGCGATATCAGCCTTCACGCGCCCACCTTCAGCATGCAGATCACCGAAGACATCCACATGATTTTTGACCATCTGATGATGGCACTTTTCTATGGCAGCATGGCGGGCAGGGACCATATCCGGTCTCAGGCGGCGGACGGAAGGTAAACCGCGCGCCGCATCGGCCTCGTCCCACAGGCAACATAATTTGAAAAGGAAACCAGATATGGGAAACATCATAGCCGTTGACCTGGGTGGGTCCAAACTTGTAGTTGGGCTGGTCAGCCCCGAGGGGACGGTGCTCCATTCCGCCACCGCGGTCTTGACGGGCGTTCCTTTCACGCGGGAAACGCTGTTGGATATGATCGATACGTGTGTGAAGGCAATCGATTTCAAGGCGGGCCATCCGGATGCCGCGGCCGTCGGCGTCAGCGTTCCGGGCCATTATGACCATGCACACGGTGTTTTTTTGAGCAACTATTCCACCGGTATGCGCGATTGGCCCATTGTCGAAGATCTTAAGGAGAAGTATCATCTGCCCGTTTTTGCCGATAACGACGCCAAGACGTGTGCCGTTGCCGAAAAACTCTTTGGCAGCTGCCGGGACACCGAGCAGTATTTGTGGGTCACCGTCAGCTACGGCTGCGGGGGCGCTTTCTATTTGAATGATCGCCTTTTCAGGGGAGCCCGCAATTTTGCGGGCGAAGTGGGCCATGTACCGGTGGAGTTTGTGCAGCCCCATCTTTGCGGCTGCGGCGTATGGGGCGATTTGGAGGCGGAGGCGTCGGGCACGGCGATCGGCCGCAAGTACCTGGAGCGGACCGGGCGGGCGACCGATGCGGCTTTTAGATCCAAGGAAGTAAGCGCCTTGGCACGGCAGGGAGACAAGACCGCGCTGACACTCTTCCGGGAAGCAGGCTATTACATAGGAAGAATTGGCGCCATGGCGGCCATGATGCTGGATATTCAAAAAATGGTACTGGGCGGCGGGGTAGCGGTTTACGATTTCGATCTCATGAAGCCCGGTATCGACCGGGCGCTGGAGGACCTGCTGATCCCCCTGAACCGCGATTTCTTCCATGTGGAACAGACCGCGCTGGGATATCATGCGTCGCTCCTGGGTGCTGCTGCGGTGGCAATGGAAGGTATAAACGCTTGAAGGATCAAGGTACGCCGGTCGTCGACAGACGCACGGAATGACGGAAAGGGCACAAGCATGCACACAATTATCGGCATTGACATCGGGGGCACAAAGTGCGCTGTGGTGCTGGGGGAAGTGGCGCAGGGGATCCGCATCGTGGATCGCATCGGGTTCCCAACGCTGGCGCACAAGGGGTACCCCCAGGCGCGGGAGCGCATCTTTCAGGCGGTTGATGAGATGATGGAGAGGCATGCCTTGATCCCCAAAGACGTGCG
>LFTR01000036.1:6513-21686 GCA_001513425.1 Clostridiales bacterium DTU024 | reverse complement strand
TTGGCGATTTGACATTATCTCTGAAAACTATCCCATTTATTCGTTCATGCGTAAGCCGTGGCAGCAGGGCTGGGCGTGCCGTATGAGCGCTCATGAAAGCAGTTGCAAAAGTGCCTCCGGTGCGTTATTCTGTTTTTACAGTACAGAAGCACCAAAACCCTCAAACCCTCTGGTGGAAAGGCATTTGCCGCAGGTATCGCAGCCAATGCAGCGAAACTGACCCAAGAAATCTCTTAGTAATTCATCTGATTCATAGGCGGTGACACAATGAAAATCCTGGTACTTAACCTTGGCTCGACCTCCACAAAACTTGGTGTGTTTGAGGGGCTTTCACAAACGCATTCACATACGATTCGCCACACAAGGGATGAACTGGCTCAATTCCCCGACATCCTGTCGCAAAGAGACTTCCGCAAGCAAAAGATGCATGAGTGGCTGCAAAGCAGCGGCATTACGCCAAAGGATATCAGCGTTATCGCCGCGCGCGGCGGCGTGATACGCCCGGTATCCGGGGGCAGTTTTCATATTGACGAAGAAGCCGCGCGGGATGCGGCAAGCGGCGTTTGGGGCATGCACCCCACCAATGTCGGTTTGCTGATAGCTTTCGAGTGGAGCCGGGAATACGGCATCCCCGCCATATTTACCGATGCGCCGACAACCGACGAACTCTCCGACGTTGCCCGCGTCTCCGGCCTTAGAGGCATCACGCGGCGCAGCGTGTTCCATGCTCTCAATGCCAAGCGTGTCGCGCGGCTGTACTGCGAACAGAGCGGGCTTGACCCCTTGACCTGCCGTCTGATCGTTGCCCACATGGGCGGCGGCGTTACCGTCTGCGCGCTAAAGGGTCTGCGCGCCATCGATCTCAACAGCGGCGCGGATGGCGAGGGCCCTTTTGCGCCCGAAAGGGCGGGCAGCCTGCCAAGCCGGCAGCTGCTGGACCTGGTGAAGCATTATGAAAGCGATCCGGACCGGTTGTTTGACACACTCTACCGCCATGGCGGTCTTATGTCCTACTTTGGCACCAACGACGTTCCGCTGCTGATGGAGAGAGCCGCGAAAGAGCCGGAAGTGAAAACAGTACTGGACGCCATGGTTTACAATATTGCCAAGCAGATCGCCGCCATGGCGGTGACGCTTGAGGGAAAAACCCAGCAGATCCTGCTCACAGGCGGTCTGGCACATAGCGAAGCGCTGATGGAACAATTGACTTCGCTTGTTTCCTGGATAGCCCCCTGCACTGTCTATCCCGGGGAAGACGAACTGGCAGCGCTCGCGTACGGCGCCTACCGCGTCATGACAGGACAGGAGGAGGCACGCTATATTGGCCGCTGACAAGCACTTCTTCGCGCCGGCAGGTGACAAGAGGCTGTTTATCATTGTGGGCGCGTTTGGTTCGGGCAAGACCGAGTTTGCCCTCAACCTGGCGCTCAGCCTGGCAGGGCAAGGACGCCCAGCCGCGCTGGCGGACCTGGACCTGGTGAACCCCTACTTCCGTTCCCGCGAAAAAAGCGGGATGCTGGAAATTTGCGGAGTCAAAATGATCGCGCCGGAAGGGGCGCTTCGCAATGCGGACCTGCCCTCTATCCCCCCGGCGCTCCCGAGGCTGATCTATGACAAGAAGACAGCCGGTGTGGTGGACGTCGGCGGGGACAGAACCGGTGCGCGGGTACTGGCTGCCTACGCCCGGGATATCCTGAAACAGGATCCCTCTGTTTGGTATGTGTTCAACCGGTCACGTTACGACAACGCGCGCAATGACGCCGCCCTGACGAGCCTTAAGCAGATAGAGGTATCCTGCGGACTGCGCGTAAACGGTATCGTCCATAACACACACCTGATGGGAGACACGACCGCTGCCACCGTGCTTTGGGGCTTTGAAGCCGCAAAAAGACTATCCGAGCTTGCCGGAATGCCCCTTGTCTGTCACTGCGCAAGATGGGACCTGATCGATGAACTGCGAACGCTGTCCCCGCTCTTCCCGATGACACTGTATATGAACCGTCCCTGGGAAGATGGCTGAGGGGATTCGTACGCGGCATCAGGCAAGGAATAGAATGCGTGCATCTACAAAAAAAAGGAGTTCTCCATGAAAGCAGAGGTACTTTTCAACCTGAACCGCTGCAAAGGCTGCGGGCTTTGCGTAAGCGTGTGCCCTAAGCAGATCCTGTGGCTGGATGAGACCGTCACCAACGTCAAAGGCTACCATCCTGCGGGCATTTCCGATCAGAGCAAGTGCATCGCTTGCGGCAACTGCGCGCGTATCTGCCCCGACTCGGTCATCACGGTGAAGAAAACCAAGGAGGAGTGAGCATGCAAAAAGAGCTCTGGAAGGGCAACGAAGCGATCGCTGAAGCTGCCATCCGCGCCGGTTGCCGTGCCTATTTCGGTTATCCCATCACCCCACAAAACGAGATCCCCGAGTACATGAGCAAGCACATGCCAAAAGCCGGCGGTGTCTTTGTACAGGCAGAAAGTGAGATTGCCGCCATCAATATGGTGTATGGCGCCTCCGCCACAGGCGTGCGCGCGATGACCAGTTCCTCCTCCCCCGGCATCAGCCTCAAGCAGGAGGGGATCAGCTACCTGGTCGGCGCAAACCTGCCCGCTGTCATCGTCAATATGATGCGCGGCGGCCCGGGACTGGGTACCATCCAGCCGGGCCAGGCCGATTACTTCCAGGCAACAAGAAGCCCCGGCCACGGCGACGGACATATGATCGTGCTGGCGCCGTCGGGCATCCAGGAAGCCGCGGATCTCATTCGCGACGCATTTGAGCTGGCGGACAAATACCTTACACCGGTCATGTTGTTGGCAGACGGGATGATCGGCCAGATGATGGAACCTATTATCTGGAAAGAAACGTCCCCCCTGCCTGAAGTCGACAAGCCATGGGCCGCTGATGGACGCGACGGCGACGGAAAAACGCACTTTGTGTCCAGCCTGCGGCTGGAATCCGACGTCAATGAGCGGTTTGTGTTGTCGCTCAAAGACAGGTACGCCAAGATCGCCCGGGACGAAGTCCGCTATAAATCGATAGGCTGCGAAAATGCGGATCTGGTCATCGCCGCCTTTGGCACTACCGCGCGCATTGCCCAGTCCGCCGCGCGCAAATTGGATGAAGAAGGCCTCAAAGTGGGCCTGTTCCGCCCCATCACGCTGTGGCCCTTCCCCTATGACGCCTTGGCAGAGATCGCCGCGCGGGACAGCGTCAAAGCAGTGTTGACGGTAGAAATGAACCTGGGCCAGATGCACGAGGATGTGCGCCTTGCCATTTGCGGCAGCAAACCAACGCCTTTTTACGGCCGCACCGGGGGCATGGTGCCCGAACCCAGGCACATTGCCGACAAAGTACGCGACATCCTCAGGGAGATGGAATTATGACGCAGATAGTGTATGAGCGCAGCGCGGGGCTTCAGGATGTGGATACCCATTACTGCCCCGGCTGCCACCACGGTATCATCCATAAGCTGATCGCGGAAGTCTTGGCGGAGATGGACCTGCTGGATATCGCCATTGGCATCTCGCCCGTTGGCTGCGCGGTACTGGCAGGCAACTACCTCAATTGTGACTTTGTGGAGGCCGCCCACGGCCGTGCACCCGCTGTCGCTACGGGTATCAAGCGTACAAGGCCGGATAAACTGGTATTCACCTATCAGGGAGATGGCGACCTCGCCTCCATCGGCGCTGCTGAGATCGTCCACGCCACCGCGCGCGGGGAGAAGTTTTCCACCATTTTCATCAACAACGCCATCTACGGCATGACCGGCGGCCAGATGGCGCCCACCACCCTCATCGGCCAGAAAGCCACCACCGCCCAGGACGGGCGCGACCCCATCCTTCATGGCAATCCCATCCGCATGGCGGAGATGCTCTCAACTCTGGAGGGTATGGCTTACTGCGAGCGCGTATGCGTCGCCGACATCCCGAGCCTCATGAAGGCCAGGAAGGCCATCAAAAAGGCCTTCACCCTCCAAATGAAAGGCGTCGGCCACACATTCATCGAGTTCCTTTCCACCTGCCCCACTAATTGGGGCATGAGTCCGGTAGATGCCGGCAAGTGGCTCAAAAGCACGATGTGTGCCTATTATCCCCTGGGCGTTATCAAGGACACGACCGCTAAGGAGGCGGAAAAATGACCCGAGAAATGATAATCGCAGGCTTTGGTGGCCAGGGCGTCATGGCGATGGGAAAGACGCTCATTGAAGCGGGCCTCAAAGAAGGCTATAACGTTTCCTGGGTTCCCTCTTACGGTCCTGAGATGCGCGGCGGGACTGCCAACTGTTCTGTAGTCATTTCCGATGAGCCAATCGGTTCCCCGGTCGTTACGCAGCCCACCGAGCTTATTGCCATGAACGGCCCTTCGCTCTCTCGCTTTGAGCCGCTTGTCGAACCGGGCGGCTTGATATTGGTCAACTCCTCCCAGGTGGAGAACCCCTCTTGCCGACACGATGTTCGCTGCTATTTAGTCCCGTGCATGGAGGAAGCAGGCAAGCTGGGCAATTTCAGGGTGGCCAATATGGTGATGCTGGGTGCCTATATCAAAGCCACCGGAGCGGTCAGGATGGATACCATCAAGGAGATGCTCGGCGCAATTTTCTACGGCCCCAAAGCGCACCTGGTGGCACTCAATATTAGGGCCCTGGAGGCCGGGGCGAAGTACGCAGAATAAAGCGGCCGCGCCTTGAGCGCTTGGTTCTCTTTTGATGACAACCGCGATCGCTCGCTCGCGGAGTTGAAGAGACTACCTCCCCACCCTCGCGTCGATTTTTCGGTTGCGGAAATACAGGCAGAAATCAAGAAACACCATAATGAAATTGAGGCAGTAAAAGAAAAGGACATACCACTTTTGTGAGATGTTGCCCATGTAATCGGCGTTTAGCAGTTTCCCGGCAATACCGGCGATGTATCCAAAGAGGATCAGGCAAAGAAACCCCAGGCTTTTCCCTTTTGCGGTCCTTGCCCTGTACGATTTATAAACATTGAGCGGCCACGACGCGCCGAAGCTGATCAGCATGGTCATTTCAAGAACATCAGACATATCTTTGGTCCCTTCCAATCCGGGTCTCGCTGCCGGATAGCCTCAACCAAAGCCGCCCCTTGGAAACAGGGCGGCTTTCGTTTGCTCCCACGCCGACACCCCGCCTACTTGATCACTTTAAGCGCCTTGCGGTCAATGGTCAGCGCGACGACAGCCAGGAAGATAACGCCTTTGATCAACTGCTGTGTTGCGGTGTCGTACCCCAGCATCACGAGGCCATTGTTCAAAACGGTATAGATCAGTGTCCCCACAATGATATTGGAAAAACGAACCTTGGCGCCGCCGGAGATGGGCAGCCCACCCAGCACCAGTGCGATAAGTATCTGCGTTTCCAGCTGGTTTCCGGCTGTGGATGTGATGGACCCGACCTTAATAACATTGATGAACGCGGCGACGCCCGTCAAAGCGCCCGCAGCTACAAATGTCAGGAGCTTGAGGCGATCTGTGCGAATGCCCGAAAACCTGGTAGCCGTTTCCCCTGCGCCGGTCGCCTTGACAGAGGGACCAACCTTGGTAAAGCGAAAGACGATGAACGCGATCAGCAACACAAAAAGGGTAACGGAGACCTTGATCCAGTCTTCATCCAGGGCTTTCATCTGCATGGACGCGGGCATGGGTGCGTCGGTTGTGAGATAAGCGCAAAGCCCGCGGAAAAGATACATAGTGCAAATGGTGACGATAAAACTGGGCAGTTTGAACTTCACGTGGAAAAAACCGTTGAAGGCGCCTATGGCAGCGCCGGTAAGTATGCCGCCCAGTATTGCCAATGGAATACTGTAGAAAGAAATCCAACCAACAACGATGGACGCCAGACCCAGGGTCGAGCCCTGCGTAAAATCAAGTGAACCGAGCGTCATGATGAAGAAGACGCCGGTCGCGCAAATCATGGGATAGTACACCTGGCTTAGCAGTAATTTGAGCTTCTTGGGCTGCAGCATGCTGCCTTCCGTCAGGATATTCATCAGGACAACGATCACCACCAGCCCCAACAGAGGCAAGAGTGATTTGACCAGCTCGCTGCGAAACAGTGCTTTGCGCCTTTCCACGAAGGTCACTTTCCCTTTATCTGCTATGTTCTCTTGCATTTACTTTGCTCCCCTACACCATTTTGGCGATCAGATCTTCTTCGCCAAGCGTCTTGTCGCGGTGGAACTCGCCGTTGATTTTTCCATCCTTCATTATGAGGATGCGGTCGGCCATCCCCAACAATTCCTGTATTTCTTCGGAAATCATGATGATGGATTTGTTCTGCGACTTCAGCTCGTTCATCAGTGCATAGATATCTGCCTTGACCTTAACATCGATGCCGCGGGTCGGCGAATCCAGCACAATAATATCCGAACCTTTCCCCAGCCAGCGCGCCAGCACGACCTTCTGTTTGTTGCCCCCTGACAAATCGGACACAAACTGCCCCACACCTGTCATTTTGATGGACATGTGCTGCGCATTTTCCACCGCGAAGGAATTGAGCTTTCTGTAGTTGAGGAATCCCTTGCATGACAATTCGTCGATGGAAGGGAGAACTATGTTGTCGCGGATGGAATCGTTGATGATCAGGGCTTCGTTGTCACGGTCCTTGGACGCATAAGCGACGGAGTGCTTGATGGCATCGGGGATGCTGTCTACCTTGGTGCCGTTTGCCAGCGTTACGCTGCCTTCACGATCGAAGGAAGCGCCGAAAACGGCCTTCCCCAATTCATGCATCCCACATTCGGACAAACCGCCGATCCCAAGGATCTCCCCTCTGCGCAGTGCGAAGGTGATGTCTTGAAGCTGCCCGGGCACAGAGACATCCGATACAGACATCACAATCTCATCAGACAGAGGCTTCCCATAATCGGTGCGGTAGTACCTGGTTCCCAACTCGCGTCCCACCATCAAGCGTTTCAGGTCCTCCTCCGATACATCTGAAGACTTCACCGTGTCGATCAGTTCCCCGTCCCTGAGGACCGAAATGGTATCCGTATGTGACAAGACCTCAACCAGATCATGGGATATAAAGATGACGGTCCGCCCATCATCGCGGATACTTTTCATGATGCCGTACAGCTTTTCACGCCCGTATTGGGAAAGCGCCGTTGTAGTTTCATCCACAACAACGACTTTGGGTTTAAAATAGGTGGCCTTGACGATTTCAATCAGCTTTCTGTCTTCAAAATTATGAGCATCGATCATCATAGAGGCTTTGATTCGATCAAAACCGTGGGCATTCAGAAGGCTTTGGGCCTCCCTGTTCATGGCGCCCGTATTCTTGATGCCTCGCTTCACAAAACGCCCCTCATTGCCAAGAAAGATATTCTCGGCAACGGTCAGCCCTGCAAGGGTTCCCATTTCCTGCACGATGATCGACACGCCCTGGCGGTTACCCTCAACCTGATTGTGAATGTCAAGCTTGGTTCCATTCAGGAAAAACGTACCGCTGTCCATGGGATAAATGCCGCACAGCAAAGAACAAAACGTGCTCTTGCCTGAACCGTTTTCACCGATCAGTCCACGGATCTCGCCCGCATCGACCGACAGCGACACATGGTTGACCGCATGGGTGATGCCGAAGGATTTATCTATTTTCTCTGCAACAAGAATAGGTTTTTTCATTAGTGATACCCCATTATTTGGCCACCGCGCCTTTGCCCCGGCGTGCGGTCAGAGTGACGATAACCAGCAGGGCGGCACCCGTCACCACATTTTGAATGGTCGTGGGCGCTCCCAAAGCGACAAAGCCGTTGAAGATGATGGAGATGATCAATTCGCCGATCACGATGGCGATGATGGGAGTACCATACTTGCGAAAGGCGATGCCAAAGAATGTGCCCATCAGCGGCTGAAAGTTGCGGCTCATGGTGCTCATGCCGGTCAAGGCGGTCATGGATGTACCGTAGGAAACGGTCAGGATGGCCATGATGCCGACGAAGAAATGCAGCAGCACAAAGCCCAGCAGCTTATACTTGGAAACGCTGATGCCCATGTTTTTGGCAGTATACTCATTGCTGCCAATCGCGTTGATGTAGGTACCGATGCGCGTATACTTGAGGATGAACCACATCAACAGGAAAGCAGCGAGCGCCAACAGGATGTTGCCGGGCGCCGTGCCAAAGGCCTGCATCGCGGGCTCGAGCGTCTGTTTGCTGCCACCGGCCACGTATACGGCAACACTCTCAAGCACCAGCATGGCGCCCACAGTAACGATCATGGAAGGAATGTTCAGCTTTATATAAAGTGTACCGATCAAAAGACCGATCAGCGTGCCGCACCCCAGGCAGCCCAGCAAAAAGCCCGCGTAGCCGAATTTTTTGGAAAGCACGACCCCCACAATCGAGGACAACACAACGTTGGCACCGACAGAGAAATCGAACAGGCCCATCACCACGATAAAATAGAAGCCGCAGCCGCCGACAGAATAAATGATGGACGATTGAAAATAGGAATACAAATTATCTGTGCTGCCAAAGTTGTCCGGAGACAAAATGCGAAAAACAGCATAAAAAAACAACAGCATGACCAACAACAGGACAATGCCGTAGTATTTTTTGCTCTTTAGCTTTTGATATTGTGCCGTTATGCTCATATTTGCTCATCCTTGTCCCCGCCAGGCGTGCAGCATGGCGGCCGCGCTTCGAAACCGGGTCAATGACCCGTAAATGATCATCATAAATACAAACCGCATCGGGGGCTGTTCCTTTTGAGATCAACCCCCGATGCTCCTTTCACAACGGAAAGGCAATGACATCAGACTTTATTTTCCGTGGCGGGCGACAACATCCTGTACAGACAATTGAGCGCACGCGGCGGCCAATTCATCCAAAGTATAATCAGCCATGGCGATGATCTCATCCTCGTAATAGGGAAGTTCGGTACCTGTGAAGTACTGGCCATAGGCGGCATAATCTTCAGGAGAAGCAACAAACATGTACGGGAAGATGATCTCGTGGAAGCTGTCGGTCGAGGTGGGATAGTTGCCCCTGATGGTGTTGTAAACCAACATGAAGGCAAAGAAAGGATCGGCATAGTGTCCGCCGGACTCGGCAGACATGGCACCGGAAGCGAGCTTCTCGTCCAGATCGGGCAGGAAGTCAGTGGATACGACTTGGATCTTCCCGGTAAGGCCAAGACCTTCGATGGCCGCGATGGCACCCAGAAGCGTGTCGCCGCCGCCGCCTGCAACGATCAAAGCATCGATGTCGGGGTTGGCATTGATGATCGCCTCAGCCGTTGCACGGCCGGTATCGGTGGTGGTACGCCCATATTGCGGCTCAAGCAAGACAGCTTGATCATTGGGATTCGCGGCATTCCAGGCTTCGATGCCGGCTTTGTAGCCTTCCCAGCGGCCAAGGAACGTGGCGTCGCCGGGCTCCCAGCCTTCCAGGGCGATTTTGCGCGCGCCCTTTTCGCAAAGGATGGTCACCAGCTGTTTTCCGTTGTCAGGCTCAGATTCGTGGACGGCGCCAACAAAATAGGGGGATGCGCAGGCTGCCGCGTATTCTTCCGGATTGTCTTTTTCGGCAATGATGCGGAAGAACTGGGCAACGTACACTTCGTTTTCGGTGCAGGTCTTAATGACCGAGCCCATTTCCGCGGAGGCCGAGTTGCAGATGATGATTCCGTCACAGTCCGCCATAACCAGTGTTTCTGCCGATGCCGTAACCTGTTCGGAAATATGCGCCTGGTCGACCCATTGTGTTTCAACATCCAGTGCTTGTGCCGCGGCTTCGATCATGCGGTAGACTTCGCTGCCCAGCGTGTCGGTCGAACTCCAAATCGAAATGCCGATCTTAATCTTGTCTGCGGCCTGTGCGGTCGCGAACAGACCCAACATCATGGTCAGCGCCAAAACCAATGCCAGTAACTTCTTCATGCTAAAATCCCCTTTCAGATGCCCATCTCTTGTGGGTTTCATGCAATGTTCGTCCGTCTATTGCACCGGCTATCTGCTAAAGTGATACATATAGAATTGTGGCCTTGTCCTTGCTGCTTGCCGCGGCACTGCCGCACCAAGCACCCGTCTGCGTCCCCTCCGTTCCGACAAGTTAAGCAGATATCCGATAGAAATCAACCATAAAACGATTCGAAATTCTTTTCTATATCATTGTGATGGTAGCAGAACCACGCCAAAATTGCAATGCGCCGTTTATGAAATCAGCAAATCCCCGGTGTGATCCATGCAACTCCCGATCACCACGTCATCCCTTGATGCTGCCGGCTGTCATACCGGAAATGAATGATTTCTGATTAAGCAGGAAAATGACCATGATCGGCAGCACGCTCATGACGGCGCCGCTCAAAAGCAGATCGTAATTGTTGCCATAGGGCGTCAAGAGGGACTGAAGTCCGATGGGCAACGTCTGCATCTCGGAGGTACGCAACACGATCATCGGCCAAACCATTGAGTTCCAGGATCCCATTGCCAGCAAAATGGTCATGGCACCAAAGGCAGGAAGCATGAGCGGCATCATGATCCGAAAATAGATGCCATATTCTGTACAGCCATCCAGCCGGCCGGACTCCATCAGCTCCGAGGGTAGCCCCATGGTATATTGCCGGAAGAAGAACACGCCCGTTGCGGGCACGACAAACGGAAGTACGACTCCCCAATAGCTGTTGATCAGCCGGAAAGCGTCCATTTGTTTGTAAAGCGGAAGGATGAGTATCTCAATGGGGATCATCATCACCACGAGTACCAGGATAAACAGGAAATTCCTGCCTTTGAAGCGATATTTGCCCAACGCATATCCCACAAGGGATGAGAAAAACAGTCCGCTCACGACCTGAATGGCCAAAATGATGAAGCTATTAAGGTACCATCTGAGGTAAAGGCCCTCCCGCTCCGTGTACAGCAACGCATAGTTGACCAGGCTGTAGTTCGAAAAATCAAACTTGAACTGCAACCCGTTGCGAATCATCTCCTGGCCGGGCTTGAATGACGAGATCAGCAGGAAAAAGAATGGCGTTAACGCCCAAAGCGCGAAGACGCCAAGCAGCAATGTCGAAAATATGGAAGAAGTCAGCTTGGACGCAGATTGTGACATTTTTCTCTTTGTCTGCATTGATCACACCTCCTTGCTGAAGGACTTGGTGAAATATAACTGAATGATGTTTATGATGAGCACGATCAGCAACAGCACGATCCCGGCTGCAGAAGCAAGGCCGAAATTGTTGCGGTTGAACCCCTGGGAATAAATATAGCTGACTACTGTCGCGCCGATGTCACCGGGCGTTCTTGCACTGTTAAACAGTGTAAAGCTTTCGGCAAACATGGAAAACCCGCCATAGATACTGATCGTCAACACATAAATGATCGTCTGGCGTACCGACGGAATAGTGATGTAGATAAACTGCTTGAAGGCATTGGCCCCATCGATTCTTGCTGATTCAAACAAATCCGCCGGGATGCTTTGAAGCGCGGAGTAGTAATAGACGACGTTCACACCCATCCATTTCCAGCAGCAGAACACAACCAATACGAACATCGTAGTCCCCTGCTGGGCAAGCCAGTCCTGCGGCGGCAAACCCAAAAAGCGCATGACGGCGTTGAAGATCGCGTCCTGATTGGCAGAGAACGCATAGCGGAAGAACAGCCCCGCCATTACGACAGAGGTAAGCGCGGGGATAAAAAGGGCCGATTTCATGACCCCTGCCTGTTTGACGCTGCCCGAGTTGAGCATATTGGCCAGCACCAAGGGCACGGGAATCAGGATCAGGCATGTCAGCAACGTGTACTGAGCAGAAATTTTGCAGGCTGTCAAGAAGTAATCGTTATTGAGCTGTTGGTAGTTGAAAAAACCGGAGAATTGCGGTGGCGCAAATCCCCGCTGACTGAACAGACTCATCTGTCCGGTATAAAGGATCGGATATAGGAAAAAAATTAGGAAAAAGACGATAAACGGCGCCGCAAAAATGTAGGGAACAACATTTTTGGAGTTGAGGAATTGCGCCAGACCTCGCTGGGCATGAGCCGTTCTTCCGCTGGCCTTTCCTGTCATAAGTATCCTCCCCAACCATTATTCAAAGCCGACCGGGGCACCGGTCCGGCTTTTCGTGTTATTTGGCACACCCCGAACGGGACGGCCGGGCAGGCCGTCCCCGTCCCGGGGTGCTCAGCGCATCAAGCGCCAGATGATCGATCTATTCCATGGAACGCAGCGCGTTGGCCGCATCCGTCAGGGATTGTTCGGGGGTTTTGGTCTTCTGCGAGAGCACTTCAAACATCACGGTCTTCTGAACCAGTGTCAGGGCTTCCGGGTAGAGCCTGTTGGTGGTCGACAAAGACGTAATGGAGGCCGCTGTGGCGCCCATGACAGCATACACGTCGTCGCCGAAGTAGTCGGTATAGCGGTTGGGGGCCGTCATCTCCGGGTCTTCATAAACGTCTATGCGAAGCGGATCAAATCCAAGTTCTGTCCAGGTCTTGATCGTGCCTTCCTTGGAAATCTTTGCGAAATACAGGAAATCCTTCGCCAATTCGATATTTTCGCACTGGATGGTGATGGATGTTCCGGTTCCGCCAAGGCCGGCAGAATTGGCGCCGCCTTCAACCCAGACGGGCATCGGAGCAACGGCCATTTTCTGGTCCAGGTCAGGCATATAGTCGGTAAAGCGGTTCAGATACCATAGCGGCATGGCGATAGCGGCGACATTTCCCGCGTTCATATAGCCGTACCATTCTTCACTGTGGCAGAATCCGCCGGGCATTTCAACAAAAATGCCTTCGTTGACACCGTCCAGAAGCCACTGAAGCGTCTTGACGTTGATTTCGTTGTCCAGGATCACTTCGCCGGTTTCTTTGTCGAAGAAATCACTGCCCTGTTGGGTAATGAGCGGGTAGTAGGTCCAATGTTCGGTCGTTTCAACGGCCATCATGTATTTGCCGGTCTTTTCCTTGACCAGTCTGCCGGCTTCCTTGAAATCATCCCAGGTGACGATATCAGAGATCTCGATACCCGCATTGGCGAAGATCTCCTTGTTGTACATCAGCGCCGCTGCGCCGACGTGATAGTCGACACCGTAGTAATTACCATGGTTCGCATAGTTGTCAAAGCGCCCCATGATGAGGTTTTCGGCATCAGGTTCCACAACGCTGTTGAGCGGAACAAGCGGGATGTATTGCTCTTCACCGGTGATGAAGTTGGCATACATCGAGATTTCAATATCCACCATGTCCGGCGCGCCGGTTCCGGTTTGCAGTGAAATCAGCAGGTTGTTGTGAAGGTCATCATACCCTAATGTTTCGCCTTTGAACTCGATAGGCTTGTCAGGATTGGCTGCGTTCCAGCGTTCGGCTGCGGATTCCAGGAATTTCTGATGTGATGCCTGGAAGGTCCAGAATGTGATCGGTGTGGCTTCAGCGGCCATTGCGCTGAAGGCCGTCATTCCAAGTAGCATGACGACAGCGAGCAGCAGGGATAGGATCTTTTTCAATGAGATACACCTCCTATAATTTGGGGAATCTATCTGGAGCGCATTGCGCCTCAAATCGTTACGTGAACATTAACGTTAATGTTGTTGATCAAGTCCAAAAATCGACCTCTTCCACCAATCAATCAGATTGCGTCACTATCGTTCTTCTGGTTGAATTGTAGCAATTGCTGAGGACCATGTCAAGCTTTTATTAATTGACCCCATTTTTTGCATCTGCTATACTCAGCTGAGAATATCAGAAATTGGAGAGATCAAGGACCGCGATGCAAAAGAAACGTCAGGAAGGGCGTGTCACGCTCAGGGATATCGCCAGGAAAACGGGTTACACCATGAATACCGTTTCCCGCGCGCTAAACAACAAACCGGACATATCAAAGGAGACCAGCTTGAAGATCCAGCAGGCTGCCCGTGATGCAGGCTATATCCGCAACTGGATGGCAGGCTCCCTGCGCACCGGGCGCTCCAACACCATAGCGGTGATCGTCTGCGATCTATCCAACCCCTTTTTTGCATTAATGGTAGCGGATATCGAGGCGGCGGCAGCGGAATTTGGCTACACGGTCATTGTGCTGTGCACGCATGAGATCCAGGAAAAAGAAGAAAACGCCATCCGTGTAGCCATCGGACGCCAAGTGGACGGGATCTTGCTGTGCCCCTGCCAGGGCAGCGGAGACTCCATTGGCCTGCTCCATGAAGCCGGCCTTCCCTATGTTCTTGTCTCGCGGCACTTTAGCGCGCAGGAGACAGATGCATTGATCTGTGATGAAAAGCAAGGAGGCTTCCTGGCCGCCGAACACCTGATCAAAGCCGGACACAAAAAGCTGGTTTTTTTGTCCAGTTTTGACCGTGTCAGCAGCGTTGCGGAGCGTCGGAGCGGGTTTGTTTTGGCCGCGGAGCAATATGGCATCCCAAAGAGCGACTGCTTGGTGTTTCACCATGAGGACGGTGAAAAAACAGCCGCTTTTCTGAAAGAAAAGCAAGCCTTGGGCTTCACCGGTGTCTTCGCCTACTGTGACATGGAGGCCTGGAAGGTCATCACGTGTCTCGCAAAAGAAGGTGTCCGAATCCCGGAAGACTTGGCTTTCACGGCCTTTGACAACATTCAGGGCCGACTGGGTTTCCCTTTTTCACTGTGCTCCATCGAAAGTTCATTGCTTGACATCTGCAGGGGCTCCGTTAAACTGCTGGATGAGAAGATCAACGGCTCTGCCCCACCGCACAGACTATCCGTCTATCCGGTCTCCCTGGTGTGCCGCGGAAGCTGCGGGAATCATTCTTGAGCCCTTCCCCAGCCCTCCTTCTGATTGCCGTGTATTTGCCCCGTTCGTGAGCGGTCGATCGCGAATGCGCCGTTTATAGAATTATGGCCGCAGACACGTTCACGAACCAATATTCACCATTTGGTTTGCCAGGCGTCCGAAAAAATGGTATAAGTATAAAAACGCCCTGCAACATTAACGTTAATCCTGTGGACATACAAATAGAAATCACCCTCAGAAACCAAATACTACACTAAGGAGAAACCAACTATGAAAAAAGCGAAGATGATCCTGGACCGCGACTTTTCCATCGGACAAATCGACAAGCGGCTTTACGGCTCCTTCATCGAGCACCTTGGCCGCGCCGTCTACGGTGGCATCTATGAGCCCGGACACCCAACCGCTGACAAAAGCGGCTTCCGGCGCGATGTGATGGACCTGATCCGCAAGTTGGATGTGCCCAT
>LFTR01000036.1:5618-6343 GCA_001513425.1 Clostridiales bacterium DTU024 | reverse complement strand
AACCTGGGCAGCAAAGGACCGGATGAAGCCCGTAATGTAGTAGAGTACGCCAACCACAAAGGGGGAACCTACTGGAGCGACCTGCGCATCAAAAACGGCGCGAAGGATCCTTTTGATATCAAGCTGTGGTGCCTGGGCAACGAGATGGACGGTCCCTGGCAAATGTGCCAAAAGACAGCGTATGAATATGGCCGCGTCGCCCGAGAAGCGGGAAAGATGATGAAATGGGTGGATTCCTCCATCGAACTGGTGGCGTGCGGCTCCTCCAGCCACGACATGCCCACCTTTGGCGCCTGGGAATACCAGATGCTGGATGAGTGCTACGACCAGGTAGACCATGTGTCCATCCACCGCTACTACGGCAACCCCACCGGGGACACGCCCGGTTTCCTGGCGCGCAGCATGGATATGGACGCGTTCATCAAAACGGTGGTCTCTATCTGTGACGCGGTGGGCGGCAAGAAACACAGCAAAAAGAAGCTCAACTTATCTTTTGACGAATGGAATGTCTGGTATCATTCAAACGCGCAGGACAAAGAGATCGTCAAGCAGGACAAGTGGGGCAAGGCGCTCCCGCTGCTTGAAGACATTTACAACTTTGAGGACGCACTGCTTGTGGGCAGCATGCTTATCACCATGCTGCGCAACGCCGACCGGGTGAAAGTGGCGTGCATGGCGCAACTGGTCAATGTCATCGCCCCTATCATGACCCGCAATGGCGGCGG
>LFTR01000036.1:0-5557 GCA_001513425.1 Clostridiales bacterium DTU024 | reverse complement strand
TCTGGACGCGACCGCCGTACTCAATTCTGATGGCTCGGTCACCTTGTTTGCGGTCAACCGCGACATGAAGGAAAACATTGAACTCACCTGTGACCTGCGCGCCTTTGGTAAGCTGCAGCCGTCTGAACACATCGTGCTGCACCATGACGATGTCAAAGCGGTCAATTCAGAGAACGCCCCGGACAACGTCTCCCCAAAAAAGGGCACGCATGGAAAGATGGATGCAGGCCAGCTCACCATCAGCATTCCCGCGCTCTCCTGGAACGTGATCCGGCTCACCAAAGAATGATGAGTGCGCTTCAATTTCGAAAGCGCATCAGTTGAGTGTGCGCTGCCGAAAAAAACCATGATCTCTCCGCCGGAAATTGTCAAATTTCCGGCGGTTTTTTATGTACTTTCACATGAAAATCACTGATATTTCGAGGATATGAGACAAAAGAGAAAAAAACATGAGACCAAATCCGAAATGGAGTATGCGTTCGAACGTCCCCACGATGCGGAATCAACTTCTTCTTTCTGTCAGGTAACGATACCTGTGGAAACATCTCCCGCTTCGTTTCCGCGGCTGCGTTTTTCCATCAGGACGGTATTGCGCCATTTCCCGGCCTGATCCCGGCCAATCATCTCCCGGTATCCCACCGTGCGGAATCCGCAACGTTCATGAAGGCGTATGCTGCTTATGTTTTCTTGGAGAATGCCGGATTGCAATGTCCATATCCCTTGTTCCTCTGAGCATCGTATCAATTCCGCCAGCAGCGCTTTTCCGGTTCCTTTTCCCTGATGCTCTGTCTGGACGTAAACACTCACCTCCGCCACGCCCGAGTAGACGCAGCGGCTTGAGACCGGGGTCAGGGCAGCCCAGCCGATGACCCGTTCATCGTCCCTTGCTACCAGTCTGCAGCTTTTCAAGTGCGCGACATCCCAGGCCGCAAAGTCAGGGCATCGCGCTTCCAGTGTCGCCATGCCGGTATCGATGCCTTGTTGGTAGATTCGACTGACTTCGGGCCAGTCCGTTTCGGACATTTTACTGATCTCATTCACCATCGTACCATCTCCTCGCATGGCAGGAAATTTCGCGGTATCATCATCGCCCGCACGCCGCCAGAGCTTCTCGAAAAAGCTGATTGTACTTCTTTTTATCCATTCGTGTTGCGTGATCTGCATATGAGCGGTAGGCGGTTCGTCCCCACCTTCCGGCTATGACATCGCGCTGATTGCGCATCAAGTGAGCGGTTTGCATCCCCGCTTATCAGATGCGCACGTCTGTTAGTCGTTGAAATTGATTACGCCCTTTATCCTCTGACTTTCTTCAAAAGGTTGACAACTTCGTCCGTCTTCAGCGTTTTTCCATAAGAAACCACCTTGCCGTCCACCACCAACGCGGGCGTTGTCATTACGCCATAGGCCGCGATCTGGGCGAAGTCCGTCACATGATCGATGGCGGTGTCCATATTGAGCTGCTCCAGCGCTGCCCTGGTCGAAGCCTCCAGCGCATTGCACTTGGCGCAGCCGCTGCCCAGGATCTTGACTGTCGGCCCTTCAGTTTTTGCGTTCTCTGCTTTTTCCATGTTCTGGGGTGTACAGTCATTGCAGCCTTCACAGCACGAGGCCACGGGTTTTTGCTTTTTCTTTCCAAATAACGCCATTTTGATTTCCTCCCGTTTTTTGTTGTATTGATAAAAACATGCTGAGTGATGCCAATTGTGCTTGCGCCTCTTTGGGTTGTCTATTGCGTTTGATGCAGCTTGTAAAGCTGTTCCTTTTGTTGATCATTCAGCGACTTTTGTGTGATCAAAGCGATAGTAGTGATGCCAACTATGCTCAGCGCCAGCCTGGTCAGCGTGAAAGGCAGGCCAAGGCTCGCAGCTTCAAAAGTGAGCATGGGGATTTTTGTGGTCGACCAGGCGCCAATAAAGATAAAGATATTCGTCAGGCTGCTGCCCTTTTTCATCATCACGCCGGCGACAGGGAACGCTGCGTACAGGGGGCCTGCGGCGGCGGAACCCAGAAGGAAAGAAATCAGGACACCCTTAAACCCGGAACCTTTGCCCGTGTACCTGATCATCGTCGCCCGGTCGACCCACACGTCCAATAGCCCCAGCAGGACAAAGATCGGTGGAAGGACCGACAGCATTTCCATCAGGTTCACGCGCGTCAGGTCCAAAGACCTTTCTCCAATTTCCGGCACTACTAAACCGATAATGATATTGGCCAAAGCCAACAACAGGAACACTTTGTACCGTTTTACGGTTTTCTTCATTGGAGCACCACCCCGATCACAAGAGCCGCAACAAGTGAGAACACATAGGCCGAAATGTTACGGACCAGGGTCGCCCGTTTCCCGAACGTTTTCATCTCGAGCGGCACGGTAACGACACCAACCATCATCAACGTCGATACGAATGCGGCGATCTGCATATAGCCGGCGCCATTTTTCAAAAGCGCCGCTGCCAAAGGAAAAGCGACGAAACCGGGTATCAAGGTGATGGAACCGACCACGGAAGCAGCAAGTACCCCCCAAAGGCCCGAGTTTGCTCCCAACAATTTTGTGATCATCTCCGGAGTCAAGACCGCGAATGCCAGGCCAATGATGACCAGAATGGCGAGGAACTGCGGCAGGATGTTTTCAAAGGCTTTCCAGGCCTTCTTCAGTGCCATTTTTGTCTTTTCGCGATCCTTGAAAAAGGACACAGCAAGGCCTGTAACAGCCAATGCGTACAGTAAATAGGTGAACAAAAGCCTTACCCCGCGTTCTGCGTCCCGATTTGGACACCCATCAGCCGTGCGCCGGATACTGACGTCATGGAGATCAGCGCAGGTTCGGAAATAAACACCTGGCCCTCCCTGAGCGGCGAGGATTCGCCATTCCTCCCCAACAGCACTTCTCCGCTGACCACATAGAACAGAACAAAAGATTCCATCTTGCATTCGGGGATATTACCGCCGGGATCCAGGGCGATCACACGCGTTTTGAACAGCTCGTTCTGAAAAAAAACATTGACATTCCGGTTCTCATACCCCTGAGCGCTGAGCTTCAAAAGGTCAAATATCTCCATCGGGTTCTCCTTCGGCCTAATAAATGTACACCAGTCGCATTAGTTTGTGAGCAGCGTCTTATCCTTACAGACATCCGCTTCGGCTTGCAGGATGACATGACTGACACCATATCGCTCCTTGAGAATGTGTTCAATTTTCTCGCAAATTTCGCTCGCTTCGCTCAGCCGGACGTTCTCCATTTCCACGTGCGCCTCGAAATAGATCGTGTTCTCATTGCTCATCCAGGTGCGCACATGATGAACGTTCCTCACTAGGTCGAGCCCTTCAATGTCCTTGCTGATCGCTGCATAGTCCAGAGACGCCGCGGACTGCATTAGAATAGCGACCGTCTTCTTCATCACGCGCCAAGTCTCCCTCAAGATCCAGAGCGAGATCAGTATCGTGATGATGGAATCGACCCAGGTGACGCCAAACGCCTTTATGAGGATGCCGCCGATCACAACGCCAACTGATGATAACGTATCGTTGATCAAGTGAAGGTAGCTGGCCTTGATGTTCAAACTGTGCTTCGAATCCTTTTCGAGCAGCAGCACGGATACCAGGTTGGCTACAAACCCTATCGCCGCCACGACGATCATCAGCGTACTGTCTATCGTTTCGGGCGCCTGAATGCGCCTGACCGCCTCAAAAAGAAGGATGGACAGCACCGCCAGCAAAATGGCGGAGTTGGTGAAGGCGGAGAGGATCTCAGCCCGCTTATAGCCGAACGTCCGCTTTGTGTCCCCGGGTTTTTGCGAAATGCGCCATGCAACATAAGACATGGCAACAGCAATCGTATCGCTGAGGCTATGCACCGCCCCTGACAAAAGCGCCAGACTGCCTGACAACAAACCGCCCACAGCCTGGGCGGCTGTAATCGAGGCGTTTAGAACTGTTACCCAGAAGATCTTTCGTCCGGACAACCTTGGGGCGTTGTGCTCTGGCCCCTTTTGTTCATGTTGATGCGTAAATGGTCACCCCCGCTCATTACTGATAAATGTTGATAAGTAGAGTCTCGGCTTCTTCATTTAGAAACCCAGATAAAACATGTATAGACCGATCCCCAGTATGGCCGCGCCCATAACAATTTTTATGACCCGGCTCGTCCGGCCGTACTTCTGACTCTTTGTGAGTTTTTGTACAAGACCGACAGATGTGCCTGCAACAACAGCAAGTATGCCGTGTCCAACGGAGTACAGTAAAAGCAGCAAGATCCCCCAAAGAATGCTGCCCTGCCCGGCCACGATGGCCAGCAGCGCGATCAACACCGGTGTGGAACAGGGAGAAGAGAATATACCCCCCAGGATCCCTGCGATCAGCGCGCCAAGATATCCGCGCTTCTTATTCCTGGATATCAGGTAACTGGACGGGATGATCTCGAAGATCTCCCAGGTCTGAAGCGCCATAAGAACCATCAGCAGACCCAGAATAAGGTACCACCAGGAAGCTGAAGTTCCGATGAGCCTGCCCGCCATCGAAGCAATGACGCCCAGCGCCGTAAAAGTGATGGCTGACCCCAATGCGAACGTAAGCGATAAGCGCAGCGCGCGCTTGGGTTCATCGCGCCCGGCTCCGCCCACATAGCCCACGACCAGCGGGATGCCGGAAAGGGCGCAGGGGGTAACAGACGTCAAAATGCCGGCGAGCAGCGCCATCAGCGGTGCGATATAGGTGTTCTGCCTGATCAGGTCCGCCAGCCCATCCAGAATGCTGTCCACTAAACGACACCCATATCTTTGAGGATCAAACGCATCTGTTCTTCTGTCAGGCTGCCTTGATGAACGGTAAACGCGTGCTCGTTGGTATCTTTAGTGGAATACATCGTAAAGCGGATACCCGCTCTCTCCACAGCGACGCCGGGCACATACGGCGTACCGTCGGAGTTCAGCAGAACCTGCGTGGGGATGACCTGGATAGGGAAACCATCAGCGCCATTTGTATGTTTCCACACGTCCACAAACCGGATAATGGCCTTGCCCTGCATTTCAGCATTCATGGTTTCCAGCACAGGTGCCATTTCGATGCAGGGCACGCAGGAATCCGAACCAAAGTCAAGGATCATCGGCAATTCATAGGCAGACAGCACTTCAAGGTCGATTCTTTCCGTATGGAGCGTAAAATTTGGGTCATTAGCCAAGGGAGGAACTTTGGCTGCCGCATCGGCTTGTATGTCGACAGGCACACGCGCGACGGTCCCCCGGTTCTTGAGAAACCAAACGCCCGCAACAAGCAGAAATATGACGAGCGGTACAGCGATTTTGGCCAGTCTCTTCTTGTCCATCATTCGCACTCGCCCCCGCAATTGCAGCCGCCGCTTGCTTTGCCTTGATAGAAAGTCACCAGGTTCTCGGGGATTTCATATGCGTCGCAACCACAGCCGCCTTCTTGCGGGCCGAATACCACGCGCAGGATCTCCCGGGCCAGCATTTCCTGCGGCGGGACCTCATAAGACTGTCCCTCAGTCTCCCAAACCCTGCAGTCCACGTCCGTACCGTTGATATCACTGCAGCAGCCACAGTCG